>JALYZN010000022.1 GCA_030948845.1 Candidatus Dormiibacterota bacterium | reverse complement strand
GCGTCCTGCCCGGACATCTCCTCGATGCGGATCTCGTCGGCCACGCGGGGGATTGTGACCGCGCCGGCCCGAGGTACCGGGCCAGCGCGCCTACGCCGGACTGGGCTGCGGGGTCGCCGCCGGCGTGGCGGGAGACACCTGAGCGGGCTGCGGCTCGACGCAGGGAGGGATTGCCCCGCCCTTCTGTGTCGAGCACGGGACGGGCGACGGAGCTACAGGCAGCGCATCCCCGCCCACGTGCCGCCACGACTTGGCGTCCCACACCCACGTGTCGGCGCCGACCGTCGCGGTGGAGGAGACGCCGCGGAAACCGTATGGCACCTGTCCACCGAACAGCACCACGGTTCCACCGGGCCCTTCCGCCATCGCAGCACCGATGCGGGCGTTGGGATGCATGACGGACTGTGGCATGGCGTCGTCGTACCACCGGCCGGCACTCCAGTTCCAGGTTTCCCCCGTGGACGTGAGCACGACGATCTGACCTCGAACGGCCGCGCTGGGGGCACCGGTGACGTTTGGCGGCGCCTGCACATTGGTGAGTTGCGACTTCTGTTGCCATGTGGACCCGGTCCACGTCCACGTGGTGACGCTTGGCGCAACAGCAATTGCCGGACACGGCATCGTGGAAGCGCATTGGTAGCCGATCCACTGCGACATCAGCGTGGCGTGCTGCGTCCCGGGATCGGTGAAGAGGAAGGTGATGCCGCGCACGTTTACGCTCGACGTCGCCCTCTGCCATGAGCCGTTCGACCACGTCCAGCTCGCAATCGCAGCGCCGCTCGGACAGCTGGAAGCCATCGGGCAGAGATCCTGTGCCGGCGCGGCATCCTTGGAACTGGCTCCGGCGACGGGGCAGGCGATCGCGTCACCGTTCGTGGTTGGGCTCAACATCGGGGGGCCGCATCGAGAGAAGCCGGCCGACACCGCCACCACCTGGTGCGTCGTGGTGTCGACTGCAAGCTGCGCGCCGGCGGGAGGTGTGGTGTCCGCGTATCCCGAGGCGCCGGACCAAGCCCCGTCACTGAACAGCCACGTCTGCGCCGCCGGCACGACCGGTACGGGGGTCGGAGGGCAGGAGACAGTGGGCTGCGGAGCGGGAGCGCCGGTCGACGGCGGGGCATCCGTCGGCACGGGGCCGATTGACGGCCGCACCGTGCCATTGGCGGGGAGCGGGGTCCCTCCCGACGCCGAGCCCGGCGTGGCCGTGCCGCTGCCCACGCAACCGCTGCTGCCCACGCTCCCGCCGCCGCTCACCGGCGCGGCCGGCACGCCGAGTAGGAGCACGCCCGCGTCGGCGGGATCGTCGACCATCCGGATGTCGACCAGCGGTCCGGGGCCGCGCGCCGCCGCCTTCCAGGTCGAGCCGTCCCAGGTCCATGCGTCGGTCAGCGTCCTGCCTGAGGCGTCCGTGCCACCGAACATCACGGTGACGCCGGCGGCGGAGTCGTAGGCCATGGCAGCGTTCGACCGCGCCGGCGGGCCAGCTGGCGAGTTCGAGGGCGCCACGCCGTGGCGGGCGCTGCGGAGGGCCAGGAACGTGCCGGCGGCGCCGAGCGCCACCGCCACCGCGAGCGCCCCGGCCACGGCCTGCGGCCAGCGCGAGGCACGGGCACGGCCATCCAGCCCGGTTGTCCTGCTGGCGTAGTTCGCCGTCGACGGGGGCGCGGTGAGTTCCTCGAAGGCCGCCGAGAGGTCGCGGTCGTCCGGCGTGCTCACGCACGGTCCCGCAGCTGCGAGCGAACCCGTTCCAAGGCACGGTGCGTGGCCACCTTGGCGGCGCTCTCGCGCATCCCCAGCACCTGGCCGACCTCCGCGAAGCTCAAGCCGCCGGCGACGCGGAGCCCGACCAGCTGGCGATCGCGTTCGCGCAGCGTCTCCATCGCCGCGCAGACGGCGGTGAGGTCGAAGCGCTGCTGGACGTTCTCCTCGACACTGTCGGGGAACTCGCGGTCGCGCCCGAGGCGCGCGATCAGCGTGCGACGCCGGCCCTCGCGGCGGTACTGGTCGATCACGGCGTTGCGGGCGATGCGGAAGAGCCAGCTGCGCAACCCGTCGGCGTGGGGACGAACCCGGCCATACGCTGCAAAAGCCGCGGCAAAGACGTCGCCGGTGACGTCCTCGGCCACGTCGGGGTCACGGAGCTGGGACACGCAGAAGCGGTAGACGCCGTCGGCATGGTCGCGATACACCTCGTCGAAGGGCCTCACCGCATCGTCCAGCCGTGCGCCGGTCATGGCGGCGATCATCGACTGCACAAACGTCCCTGCGCGCGATTCGTCACATCCGGCCGGGGCGGGTGGCGTCGCTACACTCGGCGCGCGATCCATTGCAAGGAGCCACCGGTGAGCGAGACGCCCCCACCCCCGAACCCCGAGCGCCTCGAGCTCGAGGCGCTGACCGGCCTGCAGCCGGGCCTGGCCAGGCTCATGCCCGACATCGGGGTGCGCATGTGGAAGGCCTACCACGCGGGCCGCGCCCAGAACTGGCCGCTGGCCACCTGGCAGCTCAAGGAGATGCGCAAGCTCTTCCGGCTCGGCAACGTCACCCGGCCCAAGTACGAGGCCAACGTCGAGGCCTTCATCGACGAGGACCTGGCCCCGCTCTTCGCCGCCTGCGACGCCGGCGACGCGGTCTCCTTCGAGCGGGCTTTCCACGAGGCGGTCGACGCGGCCAACGAGTACCACCGCCGCTGGAACAAGGGGTTCCTGGTCTGGAAGGTGCCGCCGACGCCGCCTGAGGACCTGGTGCTCGAACCGCAGCCCTGACGGCGTACCGGCAGCGGACATCTGCTACACCGGACGGATGGGTGGTGAGGTGATCGGGATGCTCGACACCCTGCGTCGCGGGGGCATCCGCGACGCGCGCGTGCTGGACGCGATGGCCTCGGTCCCGCGCGAGCAATTCGTGCTGCCCGGGCATCAGGGCGACGCCTACGCCGACCGGGCGCTGGCCATCGACTGCGGCCAGACGATCTCCCAGCCGCTCATGGTTGCGGTGGTGGTCCAGGCACTCGACATCCAGACCGGGGATCGGGTCCTGGACGTCGGCACGGGGTCCGGGTACCAGGCTGCGGTGCTGGCCGCGTGCGGCGCGCAGGTCGTCGGCATCGAGCGCCTGCCCCAGCTGGCTGAGACGGCGCGACGGCATCTGACGGCGGCCGGGTACGACATCCCGGTCCACGTGGGGGACGGCACCCTCGGGCTCCCCGAACTGGCGCCGTTCGACGCCATCGCCGTCGCCGCCACAGCCCCGTGGCTGCCGCCGGCGCTGCCTCGCCAGCTCAGCGAGCGCGGCCGGCTGGTGATCCCGCTGCATCGCGAGGGCGAGCAGATGGATGAACTGGTGCGCCTGCGGCTGCTTGACGGCCGCTGGGTCACCGACAACCTCGGGCCGTGCCGCTTCGTCCCCCTCATCGGTGGTGACGCTTACCTCGGCTGAGCAGGGTCCGCGGGCACCCGGAACATGCGCACCAGCGGGCCGCCACCGGTCCGCTCGACGGCGTCGCGGGCGGACGCCCCGAAGGCGGTCTCGAGGACCAGGGATACCTCGCTGTCGGCAGGAGGCTGGTCGAGACGTGAGCGGGTCAGAGTCACCGCGTACTGGTCGACGCCGTCGTCGCGGTTGGGGTACCGCGCTCGGGTCACCGCGACCCTGAGGCCCAACTCGGGAATGTCGATCTGGTGGCGGCCGGGCAGCTTGATGCCGGGCGGGCCGTCGAAGTCCTCGTCGGCTCGTGCGCGCAGACCGCGCAGCTGCGCGGCCGTGTCCTGACGGTCGCCCTCATTCACGGGAGCAGGGTACCGACATCACCGGCGCCGGACGTTTAGCATCACGGTGGCGCGAGGTATCCCACCAGGAGCGGCGCAGAAGCGCGCAGTTCGACACTCCGAATCTCCTCGTTCGCATGTACCCGGGAGGGATCATCCCAATGGCCAAGACCGTCGGCATCGACCTCGGCACCACCAACAGCGTCGTCGCTGTCATGGAAGGCGGCGAGCCTGTCGTCATCCCCAACGCCGAGGGCGGGCGCACCACGCCATCGGTGGTCGCCTTCACTCGCAGTGGCGAGCGCCTGGTGGGCACGCTGGCCCGCCGCCAGGCCGCCGTCAACCCAGAGAACACCATCTCGTCGATCAAGCGCTTCATGGGCCGCCTCGTCAACGAGGTGAGCAATGAGGCCAAGCAGGTGCCGTACAAGATCGTGCCCGGCAAGGACGGCCGCGTGGAGGTCGAGGTCGCCGGCGAGCGCCACACCCCCGAGCAGATCTCCGCGATGATCCTGCAGAAGCTCAAGACCGACGCTGAGGCGTATCTCGGCGAGAAGGTGAGCGACGCGGTCATCACCGTACCGGCGTACTTCAACGACGCCCAGCGCCAGGCCACCAAGAACGCCGGCCAGATCGCCGGTCTCAACGTGCTGCGGATCATCAACGAGCCCACCGCCGCCTCTCTCGCCTACGGGCTCGAGAAGAAGGAGAACGAGAAGATCCTCGTCTTCGACCTCGGCGGTGGCACCTTCGACGTCTCCATCCTCGAGGTGGGCGAAGGAGTCTTCGAGGTCAAGTCGACCAACGGTGACACCCACCTCGGCGGCGACGACTACGACCGCCGCATCGTCGACTGGCTGGCCGACGAGTTCAAGAAGGACCAGGGCATCGACCTGCGCAACGACCGCCAGGCGCTGCAGCGGCTGACCGAGGCGGCCGAGAAGGCCAAGATCGAGCTCTCGCAGCGGCAGGAGACTGAGGTCAATCTCCCCTTCATCACCGCCGACGCGTCAGGCCCGAAGCACCTCGCGATCTCACTGTCACGCAGCAAGTTCGAGCAGCTCACCGAGGACCTGACCAACCGCACCCGGAAGCCGTTCGAAGACGCGCTCAAGGATGCCGGCCTGTCGGCGTCGGAGCTCGACGAGGTGATCCTCGTCGGCGGCTCCACGCGCATGCCGGTGATCCAGGAGCTGGTCAAGTCGTTCACCGGCAAGGACCCACACCGCGGCGTCAACCCCGACGAGGTTGTCGCCATCGGCGCCGCCATCCAGGCGGGCGTGCTCAAAGGTGAGGTCAAGGATGTCCTGCTGCTCGACGTCACGCCGCTGAGCCTCGGCATCATGACCGAGGGCGAGGTGAACACCAAGCTCATCGAGCGCAACACCACGATACCCACCTCGAAGTCGCAGGTGTTCTCGACAGCATCGGACAACCAATCGTCGGTCGAGGTGGTGGTGCTCCAGGGTGAGCGTCCGCTGGCTCGCGACAACCGCATCCTCGGCACCTTCACGCTCGACGGCATCGCGCCGGCACCACGTGGGCTGCCGCAGATCGAGGTGACGTTCGACATCGACGCCAACGGCATCCTCAACGTCAGCGCCAAGGATCGCGGCACCGGCAAGGAGAACCGGGTCACCATCACCGGGTCGACCACGCTCGACAAGAGCGAGGTGGACCGCATGGTGAAGGAGGCCGAGGCCAACGCCGAGGACGACCGCAAGCGGGCCGAGTCGGTCGAGACCCGCAACCGTGCTGAGAACCTCGCCTACCAGGCTGAGAAGGCTCTCACCGACGCGGGTGACAAGGTCCCAGCCGACGTGCGCAGCGAGATCGAGGCCAAGGTCAAGGCGGTGCGCGACGCGATCACCGCCGGCGACACCGACGCCATCAAGTCAGCCGGCGACGACCTGCAGGCATCCATCCAGAAGATCGGCGAGGCTGTATACGCGCAGAGCGGAGCCGCGCCGGACGGCGGAGCACCCAACGGCAACGCCGCTCCCGAGGAGGGTGCGACTCCACCGTCCGCCGACGACGTGGTCGACGCGGAGTTCAAAGAGGTTTAGACCTCCCGTCGAAAGCCCGGCACCTGCTGGTGCCGGGCTTTTCTGTTTCAGGATGACTTTGGTTGCTCGACCGACCAATTGACTCCCTTTTGTATGACCACGGTGACGGCGCATGATCCTGTTGCCTTGCCATCCCCGGAGGGCTTCCGGAGCGGGCTTCATATGGAGAGGAGGCACAGACCATGGCGCGAGCATTCGAGGACACGGCGCTGAGGACTCCGGAGCAGGCGGCGCCTCTGGTGGGCGACCCGGCGCCGCTGGGATTGGCGGGCTTCGGGATCACCACGCTGCTGCTCTCTCTCATCAACGCCGGCATCCTGCACGCCACGGTCACCGCCGGTGTGATGGCGCTGGCACTCACCTTCGGCGGTCTGGCGCAACTGCTCGCGGGCATGTGGGCATTCAAGAGGGGCAACACCTTCGCCGCCACGGCGTTCACCGCGTACGGAGCCTTCTGGTTCAGCTTCTTTCTCCTGGTCAACGTCTTCATCCCGCAGATGAAGGCCGCCACACCCGCCGATATCAGCACGTTCGTGGCCACGTACCTGCTCGCCTGGGGCATCTTCACCGCGTACATGTTCCTGGCCTCCCTGGCCGGCGCGCGGGCCGTGCAACTCGTCTTCTTCCTGCTCACGATCACGTTCGTGGTGCTCGCCATCGGTGACTATGCGGCGAGCACGACCATCCACAACATCGGCGGCTATGTCGGTATCGCGACGGCGGCAGCGGCCGTGTACGCCTCGTTCGCGGACGTGACCAACGCCAACTTCAAGAGGCGCGTGCTGCCAACCTGAGGAGACCACCTGATGGCTCAGACGGCTTCAGATTCGACAATCGATGCGCTCCTCAAAGAGGGACGGACGTTCCCGCCCAGCCCGGAGTTCATCGCCCAGGCGAACGTTGGCGACGACAGCCTGTGGCGCGAGGCGGACGCAGACCCGGAGGCCTTCTGGGCCAAGCAGGCCGAGAAGTACCTCAGCTTCTCTCGCCCCTGGGACACCATCCTGGAGTGGAACCTCCCCTTTGCGCGCTGGTTCGTGGGCGGCACGCTGAACGCCAGCTACCAGTGTCTTGACCGTCATGTCGAGGCCAGCCGGGGAGACAAAGTCGCGTACCTCTGGGAGGGCGAGCCGGGCGACACGCGAAGCATCACCTACGCGGAGCTTCTCGAGCAGGTCTGCCGTTTCGCCAATGCGCTGCGCGGCCTTGGCGTCAAGCGCGGTGACCGGGTGGGAATCTACATGGGCATGGTCCCGGAGCTGCCGGTGGCGATGCTGGCCTGCGCGCGCATCGGCGCCGCCCATTCGGTGGTGTTCGGTGGCTTCTCCGCCGACGCCGTCGCCGATCGCATGAACGACTCGGGATCGGTGTGTCTGATCACCCAGGACGAGGCCTGGCGCCGCGGCACAACGGTGCCGTTGAAGCGCAACGTCGACGAGGCACTGACCAAGACCGAGACCATCACGCAGGTCGTGGTGGTGCGTCGTACCGGCAACGACGTTCCCATGACTGAAGGGCGTGACCATTGGTATCACGACCTCGTCAGTGCCCAGGAGCCAACCTGCGAGCCCGAGGCGATGGACAGCGAGGACCTGCTCTTCACGCTGTACACGTCGGGGACCACCGCCAAGCCGAAGGGCATCAAGCACACCACCGCCGGTTACCTGTTGCAGACCATGTACACGCACGACCTCGTCTTCGACATCCACCCAGACACCGTCTTCTGGTGTGCCGCGGACATCGGCTGGGTCACCGGGCACAGCTACATCGTGTACGGACCCTTGGGCAACGGCGTCACGTCCGTGATGTACGAGGGCACTCCTGATTTCCCCGACAAGGACCGCTGGTGGGCGACCATCGAGAAGTACCGGGTGACCGTGCTGTACTGCGCGCCGACCGCGATCCGAACGTTCATGAAGTGGGGTCGCGAATACCCCGACAAGCACGACCTGTCGTCGCTGCGCGTGCTTGGCACCGTCGGCGAGCCGATCAACCCCGAAGCGTGGATCTGGTACCGCGAGATGATCGGCGGCGGGCGCATACCAGTGGTCGACACGTGGTGGCAAACGGAGACCGGCGGGATCATGATCGCGCCGCTTCCCGGGGTCACCACCCTCAAGCCGGGGTCGGCAACGCGACCACTTCCCGGCATCGGCGCGTCCGTCGTCGATGACCAGGGCAACGACGTGCCGCTGGGCGGCGGCGGGTACGTGGTGCTCACCCGACCGTGGCCGGGGATGCTGCGCGGCATCTGGGGCGACGACGAGCGCTACAAGGAGACGTACTGGAAGAAGTACGGCGATCGCTACTTCGCCGGCGACGGCGCGCGCATCGATGACGAGGGGTACTTCTGGTTCATGGGCCGGGTCGACGATGTCATGAACGTGAGCGGGCACCGCATCAGCACCACCGAGGTGGAATCCGCGCTCGTCGACCACCCCAAGGTCGCCGAGGCCGCGGTCACCGCCAAGGCCGATCCGCAGACCGGACAGGCGGTGGCGGCGTTCGTCACCCTGCGCAGCGGCCACGAGGAGAGCACCGAGCTGGCGGTCGAGCTTCGCGAGCACGTCGGCAAGCTGATCGGCGCCATCGCCAAGCCGAAGTGGATCACCTTCACTCCCGAGCTGCCCAAGACGCGCAGCGGCAAGATCATGCGGCGGCTCCTGCGTGACATCTCGGAGAACCGCAATCTCGGTGACACGACCACGCTTGCTGATGCCAACGTCGTCAAGGAGCTGCAGACGCGCGCCGCCGCCGAGGCGGACAAGGAGCAGTAGCGCGGGTTACTGCACTTGGTCGATGCGGGCCAGCACCCAGTCGTAGTCGCCGCTCATCACCGGCGCCTTGCAATATGAGCAGACCCCGCTGAGGTCGACGTCGAGCGGGGCACCGCAGTTGGGACAGTGTTGCGCCATGGTTCCCCCATCGGCACGGGTGGTCGCCTTCGATGAACGCTCGAACAGCCAGTCCTCGTACCACCCGTGGACGGAGCGGTCACCACGCACGACCTTGTTGGTGGCCACGTCGATGTCGTAGTCCGCGCACGCGGCATGCATGCGCAGCTGGATGTGGTCCTTCTGCGGACCACTGCCAGCGCTGACGATGGTCGCGCCGGCAAGCGCAAGGTTGTCGAGCACATTGCGCTGGCCCTTGGCGACGTACTGCTCGATCTGGGTGCGGTGCTGGTCCCAGAGGGTGTCCGACATGACCCGCCGGCTCTCCTCCGGTTTGCAGTCGCTCCAGGCCTTCTCCACCATGAAGAACTCGCGCTGCGCCTGGTTGATGAACTCCGTCTCGTCGAACTGCGGGTCGTGCACTCTGATCGCAGCGAGGCCCGAGGCCACGCGGTCAACCGGCGTTGACTCCTGCTGGCCGCCGATTGGAAACCCGCTGGGCACGCCCATCGGCCGTTCGTCGCCGTAGCGCGGGATGTAACCCCCTCCCCCACCGGTCACTCCCTGTGGGCCCCGGTACGACATGCGACGCCATGCGTTGAAGGCCGCGAGCAGCAGGAAGATGAAGAAGACCGGGCCCCCGCCGAAGAACAGCAGTGACAGTAGGCCCAGCGAGCCGAGCCCACCACCCCCGTAGTAACCACCGCCGCCGTAGTAACCGCCGCCGCTGTAACCCCCGCCGCTGAAGCCGCCGCCGCCGCCGAAGCTCTGGCCACCGCCGGCACGCAACAGCAAGGCGTGATGCACCAGCAGGTGCGCGGTGGTCATCTACGGCCTCCAGGTCTCGCCGGGAGCCGGCGGAGGCGGCAGCGGGTAGCCGTCGACGCGCTGGTCGGCGCTGTCATTGCGGTCGCCGAGCAGCCGGCCGAACAGACCCTGGAGGAGGATGGGGATGGCGATGGCCACGACCCCCAGGATGAACGTCGGGGCGTTGGGCAGGTTCTTCTCATTGCTGAGGCCCTGGTAGCAGAAGAGCGCTTCGACGAAGGAGATCCCGATGATCAGGGCCATCCCGATCATCAGGACAACCTCCTGGTTGCTCTCCTCGAGAGGCCCGAAGTGCGGGAAGCGGATCTTGGCAACGCGGTAGATCTTCAGCGCCGTCCAGGCGTTCAGCATCACGCCGCTGACGAAGGCAAGCACGCTGATGCCGAGCCGAAATTGGGCGAGGTTGTGCACGATGAAGGCCGCGATGTTGACGATGATCAGACCGATCGGGGTCACCGCCCCGATGACGGGGATGGTCCAGCGGCGCAGCTGGGCCGCGACGCCGCGGCGCCGCGGCAGGTCGAGCTCGCTCCGTCGCATCCGGGTCGTCACCGGCTAAGAGTACGAGCCTGCCGGCCACTAGGGGGTCGCCGTGTGCGGGCCGCCGATACACAGCCGTCATGGGTTTGCGAACGGCTCCTCTGACCCGTGCTCACCCCCCACCTCTAGGCTGACCCCATGCCCTCTCGTGGACTGCGTGGCCTGTGGCTGCGAAGCGTCGCCGCCATCGCCGCCTGCCTGCTCGCGCTCTCTTCCACCGGCGCCCTGGTGACCGCCGCGGTGATCGGCCCGGCATCTGGTCCGACCGTTGTGCTGGCCGACCACGGCAATGGCGATGGCCAGAGCACCAACAGCGACAGCAGCACGAGCGGCGACAACAGCAACGGCGACGGCAACGGCAAGAGCGACGGCAAGGGTCATGGTCAGCCCGACGCGGCGGCCGCCCTTGACAGGCTCAAAGCCGAGCCCGACAAGGCCAAGGCCAAGCCGGCGACCGCCGTGGCCCCGAAGCCCGCGACGCATCGCTCCGTGACCAAGCCCGCAACCCACAGCGCGGTGAGTGCAGCCGCCCCCGCCGCGACCACCAGGGTCGTGGTCGACACCTCTGACCCCGCCCCCTTCTCGGCCCAGCCAGTGTCCGCCGCAGAGGCGCGTGTCCTTCCCGTCGAGGCCCTGGGACCGTTGAGCGGGATCAGCTTTGGCAGTGGGCTCTTCATCTGGCCGCTGCTGCTAGCGGTGGACGTGTTCGCGCTCGCCGTGATCGCGCGCATGGCCCTTCGCCGGCGGCTCGTCTCGCCGGAGGACTGACCCGCGCGGCGGGTGAGGTCATGGCGGTGACCGGCGGGGGGTGGCGGAGCACCCTGACAGCCCGGCTGCTCATCGGCGGGCTGGCGATCACAGTGGCGCTGGTGGCCATCGTGTCCGGCTTCCTGCTGGTCAGCCGCGCCCTGCAGACGGACCAGGCGGTGCAGTCGGAGGCGAGCAACCGATCGGCCACCGGCTACCAGCTGCTGGTGCACGTCACCCAGCCGCAGACGCAGTTCGCGGCCACCGCCCTCGCCCGATCGGCGGGACTCCAGAGAGCTCTGGCGATCCCAGACGCATCGGCGCGCTCCGCTGCGGTGGCCACGCTCTTCCAATCCGGCCTGGGAGGCGCGTCCTCGCCAGGCAGCCGCGTGGCGGTGCTGGACAGCGGCGGGGTCCCCCTGTACACCGACGAATGCGGCGCCGGCCAGACTGTCGACCAGTGTGAGTCGCAGGCCGGTCCGCACCTGGGCACGACCACGGCGTCGGTGGCGCTGGCGATCGCCGAGGGCAGGCTCGTGCAGTGCGCGGGCAGCGCCGCCGCCAACCGACTGATCGGCAAGCAGTGCCCGCCTGGATACGAGGGGGTGGAGCTGATCGGCAACACCCTGCCGGCGTTCGACGCGGCCGTCGTCGTCAGGGACAGCGCTCACCATTTCATCGGCGTGGTGGTGTACAGCACCACCCTGCAGGCACAGTTCGCGCGCTTCGGTTCGGCCCTTCTCTACACACCGGCCCTGCTGACCAACGGCAGCGCGCCGACGCTGTTCCGTTTCGACCCCACGCACAACTACGCGCAGGCGCCGGGCACGGCCGACCCGCTGTGGACGGCGGTGATCGCGCACCATCCCGCGTCGTTCTCCGCCAAGTACCTGGCCGGACCGCAGGAAAGCGTCGCCACCTCGTACATCGCGGTCACTGCCCCTGACGGCAGTGTCCCAGGCTACCTCGGCGTCGAGGTACCCACCGCTGTGTTCGCCGGGCAGACCGGCGCCGACGAGCGCACCATCCTGATGATCGGGATCACCGCCATCGCGCTGGTGTTCCTCATCATCGCCGCCTTCGCATCGCGGTTCGTGGTGCGCCCAATCGCGCGTCTGGAGCGCGGCGTGCGCCGGATCGCCGGAGGCGACCTCAGCTCTGACGTCCCGGTGACTAGCAACGACGAGCTCGGCCGGCTGGCAAGGAGCGTCAACCAGATGCGCGCCCAGATCGCCGGCTACATCGGCCACCTCGACAGTTCGATCGAACGCCTGGAGAGCGTGTCCCACGCGCTGACCGCAACCGGCGACGGTGTGGAGGCGCTGCAGCGCAGCGTGCTCGCCGCGGCCAGCGCCATCGGAGGTGGCGAAGCGCGCGCTGCGCTGTTCACCATCGACGATGGGTCACTGGAGGCAGCCGCTGGCGCGTCCCAGAGCGTGCTCGCAGCGTTCGACACTGAAGAGGTGGGGAGGTTGGCGCGGGGTGAGCACGTCCGCCGCGATGCCGGTGATGCGTCACCGGGCCTCCTCGCCGTGCCGATGATGTACCACGCCGAGGTGGTCGGGGCGCTCGCCGTCTGGTCGTTCGACCGCCTCTCCGAGAGCGATGAGCGTGCGCTCGCCGCGCTCGCCAACAACGCCAGCGTGGCCACCGAGAATACGCGTCTCTTCGAGCAGGAGCGCAATACCGTGCAACGTCTCCGTGAGCTCGACATCCTCAAGACCAACTTCCTCACCACCACGCAGCACGAGCTGCGCACGCCGGTTCTCGCCATCAAGGGAGAGATCGAGCTGATCACTGCCGCATGGCAGCAGCTCGACGAGCCGACCAAGCTGGACCTGGTTCGCGACATGGAGATCTCGGCGCGCCTGCTCGGGGACATCGTCGAGAACATCGTTGTGTTCTCGCTGCTCAACTCGGAGGCGGTGACGCTGCGCCCCGAGCATGTCGACGTCGCGGCCGCCATCAACGTCACCGCAGCGCACCTGCGCGAGAACTTCAAGGACGGTGTGCCGGTCGAGCTCACCCTCAACCTCACCCCGAACACGTTCATCGTCGCCGACCGCGAGAGGTTCGAGCAGGTGATGCGCGCGCTGCTCGACAACGCGATCAAGTTCACGCCCGCGAACGGGCACGTCTGCGTCACAACGCGGCAGGTGGGAACCAGCTGCCGTATCGACGTCGCCGACGACGGCATCGGCATCGACGAGCGCGAGCTGCCCACCGTCTTCGACCACCTCCGCCAGGTGGACGGCTCGCGAACCCGCCGCTACGGCGGCATGGGTATGGGCCTGGCGCTGGTCCACCGCCTCAGCCAGGCCCACGACGCCGAAGTTTCGGTGACCAGCACCCCCGGGGGTGGGACCTGCTTCACCTTGCACTGGCCGCTGGCAGTCGACCGTCGCCAAGAGGCGGACGAGCTGGCAGGCTGAGTCGATGGGGAACTGCGTTCCCCACGGGCACCCCCAGCTAGCGGTGTGAGCTCCGGCGGCATGAAGTCGCCTGCCCTTCGCCTTCAGGTGATCAAGCCGCTCCGTCGCCAGAGTAGGAGACCGGGACCGCTGAGCAGGTCGTTGGCGGCGAAGAACCGCACCAGTTTGGCGCTCGCCCAACGCATCGACTCGCGCCGGGCCGGGTTGGCCAGCGCCATTCGGCGCGCGTCGCGCGGCTCCAGCCCAACCGCCGCGTATGCGTCAGGATGCACGAGGTGCGTGCTGACCGTCCACGCTGAGCGCGCCACCACCCATCGCGCCCATGTACGCGCAGCTGGTGACGCTGCCGCCATCTGGCGCACCAGCTCGTCATGCGCGTAGCGGACGTGGCGCGCCTCCTCGATCACATGGATTTTCGAGATGCGGCGCACCAGCGGTTGCACGCTCTCGTCGATCATCAGCTCACGCTGGCAGGCGTCGAGAATTTCCTCGGCGATGAGGAAGGCAGCGAAGACCTCGGGCCCGGTCGCGAAGCTCTTGAGCAGTCGCCCCAGAGTGTGCGCCTGCCCGCCTGGGCCGTAGGCGGGGCACCCGAGCTTCTCGATCATGCGCGAGAACATCACCGAATGGCGGCACTCGTCACCGATCTCGACGAGCGCGTAGCGGACGTGGTCGCTGGTCGCCGGCAGGTCGTAGACGTGCCGGGCGAGGAGCTGCAACAGGATCAGCTCGAACCAGATGCCCACGCTGGCCGTGCTGGCGATCTCGTGGCGTGAGAGGTCAACGCGTTGTGCATGGCTCATCCGTTCCCACAGCGGCGTCCCGTACAGGCTGACCCGGTGCTCGGGCATGTAGAACAAGCCGTCGACGAGAGGCTGCTCCCAGTCGACGTCCACCTCGGGGTCGAAGGACTTTTGCACCGACGCGCGCAGCAGCCGCTGTGCGGTCGCCTCGCGGTCGGGCCGGTCGAGCAGCATGCTCATGCGATCCTCTCCTCCGTCGTGAGCGCGGTCGGGGTGGCGTCGGGGAAACCGAGGCGGCTGCGCATAGCGGCTGCCAGCGGCGCGGCGGTGTGCCGTCCGCGGCTGAGGTCGCGGCGCAGACGGCGGCCGATCACCGCGTCGACTGTTCGCGGCAGGTGGCGGCACGCCGCCAGCTCAAAGCGGCCGAGCGCGCTACACGCCAGATCCCGTGGCGGGCGATCTGCAGTGAGCGCGCGCAGCACGGTGGCCGCGACGTCCGCGGGCCGCTGCTCGCGCGTGGCCCCCTCCAGCGACAGGCCCTCAGCGACGCTGGCGTCGTGGATCGGGGTGCGGATGTAGCCGGGGTAGACGGTGGTCACGCCGACGTGGCTGCCGTACTCGGACCTGACGCTGTCCGCATACGCTGCCAGGCCGCGCTTGGACACCGTGTACGCGGCAGCGAACGGGATGGTCGCGTAGGCCAGCTGGGAGGCGACAAAGACCAAGCGGCCGCGCTGCGCAACCAGCTGGTCGATGCACGCCGCGGTGACCCGCCAGGGACCGAGGAGGTTGATGTCAACCGTGCGCCAAACCGCGTCACCGGGCGCGGTCCCGGCGCTCGTCGGCATCCCGACACCGGCAAAGTGGACAACGGCATCGATGCCACCCATCTCCGTGCGCGCCTGCGCGACCGCGGTGCTGACACTGCCGGCGTCGCGGATGTCGCAGGCGATGACACCGTCGGCACCGACGAGGTCGAGCCCGGCGACGGTGGCGCCGCCCGCGCGGAGCGCCGCGGTCGTGGCGCCTCCAAGAGCGCCACCGGCGCCGGTGACGAGGACGCGGCGGCCGCGAAGCTCGGCGGTCATGCCACCCGCTCCGCAGATTGCGGTGCGGAGCGCACGGTGAGACCACGCCGCGACGCATGCCGCCTCTGACGCCACGTGTACACGTCGAGAATGCGATGGGCGATGGCGATCTGACGCATGGTCTCGCTGACGCCGACGAGGTGGCGGGCGTCGGCACGACGGATCCGTGCGAGGTCGATGGCGATGGGATGGTCGACGGTGGCCTGGATGCGGGCCAGCCGGGCGAGCAGCTCGGCGCCACGGCTGATCAGCGGACCGGCGCCCCCTCGCGGTTGCAGTACACCGAAGGCGTAGATCCCCGCCACCTTTGACGGCAGCATCCCGAAGACGCGCTTGGGGATTCCGTTGTCCCACTCGAAGAGGTCGCGGTCGAGGAATGGGAAGGTCACCGCGAACCCCGTCGCCCAGACGATGGTGTCGACCTCCTCACGGCGGCCATCGACGAAGGTCACAATCTTGCCGTCGAAGCGCTCGATGTCGGGCCGGTACTCGATGCGTCCGTGCCGCAGCGCGTGGAGCATCTCGCTGTTGACCACCGGATGGCGATCGAACAGGCGGTGATCCGGGGTGGGAATGCCGTATCGCTCATTCTTGCCATGGATGACTCGAACCATGCCGCGCAGGAAAGTGCGCTGCGCCCAGAGCGGCATCCAGGGCAGGTCCAGCTCGGCGGCGGGGACTCCGAGGACGGTCTTGGGTAGGAAGTGGTAGCCGCGGCGCATGGAGATGAGCGAATGGCCGAAATGGCGGGACGCCTCCACTGCGATGTCGCATCCGGAGTTCCCCGCGCCCACCACCAGCACGCGAGCTCCCTGGAAATCGGAGGGCTTGCGGTAGTCCTTGGAGTGCATCTGGAGGCCGCTGAAGGTGCCCGGGCGGGTGGGGATGCGCTTGTCCCAGTGGTGGCCGTTGCACACCGCCACGCCGGCGTAGCGGCGCGTCTCCACCGTCCCATCGGGCAGGCGCATTGTCGCCTCCCAGCCGCCGACGCCGTCAGGGGTGACGGGAACCACGCTGGTCACCTCGGTGCGGAAGCGAATCAGCTCGCGGAGTGAGAACGCCTCTGCGTAGGAGCGCAGGTAGGCCATCATCTGGTCACGGCTGGGAAAGTCCGGGTAGCTGCGCGGCATTGGAAACTCGGCGTACCCAGTGGTGTCCCGCGAGCTGATGATGTGTGTGGAGTCGTACACGCCGTTGAGCCAGTTGCCGCCGACCTCGTCGTTCTTCTCGACCACCTCGACCTCGATGCCGTCGGCGCGGAGAGCGCGGGCCACGCCGAGGCCTGCGTAACCGGCGCCGATGACCAGGTGGGGAGCGGCTGGGGCGGCCATGGGTGGCACCTCCTCAATTTGAGCGTTACCTTGAGTAACAGTTACTATTAGTAGCATGCGTTCCCGAAAAGTCAAGGGGTCTGAGGGCCGGGCACTCCTGCGACCTCCCGGCGCCGCCGGCGAGGCCCAGGCCGCGGGGCAGCGGGAACGTTGGCGTGGCCATCGCGAGACGCGCCGCGCCGAGCTCGTCGAAGCCGCCGTCGAGGCGATCCGGGCGCGGGGCGCCGGCGTCGGTATGGAGGACATCGCCGCCCAGGCCGGGGTGAGCAAGCCCATCCTCTACCGCCATTTCGCCGACCGCGCCGACCTCTGGCTGGCGGTGGGGCGGAGGGCGAACGACGAGCTGCTGGCGGCGATGTCGAGCGCGCTGCTCGTCGAGCGCCCCCCCCGCGAGACCATCGCGGCGGTCGTCGACACCTACCTCGCGCTCATCGAGGAGGACCCCGAGCTGTACCGATTCGTCGTTCATGGGTCACTGGCCGATCGTGGGATGAGCTCCGACCTGGTCCACGCCCAGATGGCCCTGATGGCCACCGAGGTGGCGCGCGTGCTCGGTGACCGCCTCCGTGAGGCCGGCGTCGACTCCGGCGGAGCTGAGCCGTGGGCGCACGGCATCGTGGGCATGGTGCAGGCCGCGGCCGACTGGTGGATTGACAGGCGCTCGATGTCACGCGCCGCGCTGGTCGACTACCTCACGGCGCTGATCTCGACGGGGATCGAGGGGTTGTTCGGCGAGGCGATCGCAGAGGCGACACCGAGGACCCGGGGCGGGCTGCGCGTGCTCGACGAGCCGCACGGTGATGAGGCGGGCTGACCACCCGCGCGATTTGGCAACGGCACCCGCGGTACCATTGACCCGCAGCTTCACCTCGTGGGGGCGTACGGTTTCGACGGGGTCGTGGTTTGCGTGATCGCGAGTCGAGCCCCGGGCTCGTAAAACCGGGACAAACATAAGTGCGAAGAATGCACAGCCCCTTGCGCTCGCTGCGTAAGTAAGGCAAACGCTCAGGCTACGGCCTGACGTCGACCGGTCAAACGGCTGCGGTGACCGGACCCGACGCTAATACCAGCAGCCTCGGCCCCCGCTGGCGTCACGGCGGCGGGGGCGACGCACACCGTGACTGGCTGGTGCGGAGCCTGGTCCCAGGGCGACGCACCGGTGAGAACAAAACCGGGACTACACTCGTAGACGTTGCGCTTGACACGGCTTCGGACCCGGGTTCGATTCCCGGCGCCTCCACATCCGTCCTCACCCGGACGCGCTGCTGCCGGCTATGCGGCCCTCTGGCTGCGCACCTCCTGGAGCACAGCGGCGGCGTGGTGTGCGGCGTCAACCGTCGGCCACACGTGCGCCACCCGGCCATCCGGTCCAATCAGGAACGACACGCGCTGTACGGCCGGCAGGATGCCGAGCATCCGACCAACTCCGTACGCCTTGCGGATGCTGTGGTCGCGATCCGCTGCGAGGCCGAACTCCAGCCCGTACTTGTTGGCGAAGCGTGCGTGTGCCTCCCAGCTGTCGCTGCTCACACCGATCACGTCAGTCCCGGTCTCGGACAGCGCGGTGAGGTTGTCGTTGAGATCGCAGGCTTCGGCAGTGCATCCCGGCGTGTCGTCCTTCGGATAGAAGTACACCAACACGTGGCAGCCGCGGAGCGAGGACAGTGTCAGGGTGCTGCCATCGCGCCGGCGCGCGGTGATGTCCGGTGCGTGGTCGCCAACCTCAAGTAGTGCCATGCGAGTGTCTCCTTGTGCTGTCAGCGTACGCGAGAGGGTCGAACGAACGCCTTCTGCGCGCGCATACTGCGCTGCCGTGGATGCGGCGATCGGAGAGGCACACGTGCGGGCAGAGGACAGGTTGACGGCGCCCGCCCACGGGTCCCCGGAGTGGGTCCACGAGTTTCGCGACACCTCGCGCTGGTGGCGCAGGGTCTTCGCCGAGGTGCTCGGCACCTTCCTGTTGGTGGTTGGCGGTGTCGGCAGCCACGTCGCGGTGTCGGTGACCGGGCTGTCCATCTCCCGGGGCGCCGCTGTGATTGTCCCCGGCCTGACCGTGATGGCGGTCATCCTCTTCATGGGCAAGGTGAGCGGCGCGCACCTCAACCCGGTGGTGAGCATCGCGTTCGCGATGCGTCGTGAGTTCCCCTGGTCGCGCGTCCCCGGCTACATCCTCAGCCAGGTCGTCGGTGGTCTGGTGGCATGTCTTTTTCTGTGGGCGGTGTTCGGTCGCCCCGGCACGTTCGGCGCCACGATCCCGGGGCCGAACGTAGCCGACGTCCAGGCGCTGCTCATCGAGGGTGTGCTGACCATGGGACTGGTGAGCGTCATCCTCGGGACCGCCTCCAGCGCGCAGAACGTCGGAGGGCTGTCGGCGCTTGCGGTCGGGGGCTATATCGCGCTCGCCGGGTTGTGGGCGGACCCGTTCAGCGGCGCGTCGATGAACCCGGTCCGATCCTTCGCCCCGGACCTGGTACGGGGACACCTCACGCACACCTGGCTGTACGTTGTCGGGCCGCTCCTCGGTGCGCTGGTCGCCGTGCTCTTCGCGTTCATTCTGCGTGGCCCAGGTGGCGACGCCGAGGCGACGCGTGCTGCCCAGGGTGACCAGTCACGCCCGCAGAGGTGACGCCGTCGAGGACATCCCCTGCCGCATCGCTGACCTGCCGCCGCCGCCGCCGGCGGCTGTCCGTCGCCGCTCCTGAATCACAGCTCGCTGCGGTTCTCGATCTCCCAGGCATGGTCGATCACGTGCCACGCGATGCGCCTCGCGGCGTAGCGGGGCAACCAGGGGTGCTCGACGAGCACATCAGCGGAGCGCGCATCTCGGAGCACCTCGACGATGGCCTCTCGCAGGGTCGCAATCGCCTTCTTCTGATCCCGGTGAGGGGCCGGCACCTTGACGCCGAGCTTGCGCGCGTACGCGTGCTCGGCGGCGAGCACGTGCTCGAGGATGGCGTCGCGGTCGCGGCCCCCGCCGCGCGGGCCCTTGCGCAGCGACGGCGGAGCACCGCGCGCGACGCGGTCGAGGACCGCCCAGGCGGCCTCAACGAGCGACACCGTGCGACGCGCGTCGGCACTGTTGAGCGGCTCGCGTTCGGCGGCAGCGGGAACATCCGGCGCGCCGAAATCGGTCGTTGCCGTTCCCGGCACGCGCTCGATGACCGTGTATTCGCCCAGCGCAAATGGGATCCCTGCCTTGGCCGCCACCACTGCGTACCGCTCCGCGTGCTCGGCGAGCGCCTGCAGGGCGGCCTCGTCGGTCCTGGCGGTCCGCGACCAGCCGGGCCAGTCGACGGCGCTTGCGAAGGCGCGCTTCTCGGTGGCTTCGATGACCACCCGCACGGGTCGCTTTCGAGCACTCATGACGGAGAGGATCCCAGAGCGTGGCTGACGGCAATGGAATAGGCTAACCGGGACATGGCACGACAGAGAGGCGGGGGTTCCGAGCCCGTCCTGGAGACGGCGCTGACCCGGGTGCTCATCGCGGGTGCGTTCCAGCGAAGCTCCCGGCGAGAGCAGACCGAGATCGAGCTCGACGAGCTCGAAGAGCTGGCCCGCACACTCGGGACGACGGTTGTCGAGCGCGCCGCCGTGCCGCTGCGCGAGGTCCACCCGGGCACGTTCTTCGGCTCCGGCACCGTCGAGGCGCTCGGGGCTCGCATCGAGGAGCTCCATGGCCCGGCCGTCCTGGTCAACGACCAGCTCTCACCGCGCCAGCAGCGCAACCTGCAGGAGTCGTGGGGCGTACCGGTGCTCGACCGCACCGACGTCATCCTGGCCATCTTCGGACGCCGCGCCCGCAGCGCCGAGGGTCGCGTGCAGGTCGAGATGGCCCAGCTCGAACACCAGCTCTCGCGCCTCGCCGGCGGGTGGGCTCACCTGGAACGGCAGCGCGGTCGCGTCGGCACCGGTGGGATGCGCGGCGGCATGGGTGAGAAGCAGATCGAGGTCGACCGCCGCCTGATCAACCAGAAGCTGCGCAGGTTGCGCCAGCGACTCAAGGAGATCCAGCGCCAGCGCACCACCCGCCGCACGGCGCGCACCGCCGTGCCACTGGCGTCGTGCGCGCTGGCCGGCTACACCAACGCCGGCAAGTCGACGCTTCTCAACGGGCTCACCCACTCCACCGTGTTCGCCGACAACCTGCTGTTCGCTACGCTCGACCCCACCTCACGCCTGCTCGGCCTGTCCAGCGGACGCCGCGTCATCGTCACCGACACGGTCGGCTTCATCCAGTCGCTCCCGCACGAGCTCGTCGAAGCCTTCAGCGCCACCCTCGAGGAGGTTCGCGAGGCCCACCTGCTCACCATCGTCGTCGACGCCTCGCATCCCGACGCGGAAGCGCAGCTCGAAACCGTCCTGGGAACGCTCGACGAGATGGGCTGCGACCAGCCGGCGATCCTGGCGGTGAACAAGATCGACCGTCTCGACTCCGCCGAGGCGAACGAGGTCGCTGAGCGGCTCGGCGCCATCGCCGGGCTCGCACCGGTGCTGATCTCCGCGGCCAAGGGCACCGGCCTGCGCGAGCTGCGCAATGCCATCGACGAGCTCGTCGCCCAGGTCGTCCCAGACACCCGCGCCAACCGCCCGATCATCGCCGCTCAACCCATGGAGGACCCCGAACCAGAGTTCGAGGAACCGCCAGTTCAAGCAGCAGGTCGCGCTGCGTCCTGAGGACGCGGCCAGGAACTCGGGGCCCTTCCCGCAGTCTCAACCGTCGCGTCTGAGTAACGGTCGGACACTTCCGAGGACCGGTAACCTCCGGTCGCCGACACTTGCGGCGTGTCGGTCATTTCCCGGCGGTGGTGGGCACCGCGAGCACAGCGTTCGAGCCGCGATTGGCGGTCCCTTTTCGAGTTGCTGCTCACCGTCAGCGCGGTGGCCGCGGCGATCGGCGGCGCGTACACGTTCGTCGTCCAGCCGCTGGTCGGGACCTTCACCGGGCCGTTCGAGGATTTCGGCGCCTACGCGGGGGCCGCCCATGCGCTCGCCACCGGCACGAGCCCGTACGCATCGTTCGGCGGCGCCACCATCGTCATGACCGGTTTCGACTACCCGCCGTTCGCGGCTGTGTTGCTGCGGCCGCTCGCCTTTCTCTCGGCGCGCTGGCAGGAGTTGGTCTGGCTCTGGATCGCACTCGGGGCACTCCTGGGCGGCGCGGTGATCACTGCGCGGGCGCTGCTGCCGGCCACGTGGCCGCGCCTCCGCATCGCCGTGTTCGTGGCGCTGACCTTCCCGCCAGCCACGTACAACCTCTGGCACGGGCAGATGAACACCGTCATCTTCCTGCTCCTCGCGCTGGCGCTCTCCGACTACCTGTCGGGTCATCGCACACGCAGCGCCGTCATCCTCGGTGTGGCGGCCGGCATCAAGATCGCCCCGGTGGTGCTGTTGCTCGTCCTGGTGCGCCGCGGTTGGTGGCGCGCCGCGCTGACCGGGGTGGCCACGGTGGCAGCCACCGTGGCGATCGGCGTTGGTGCCTTGGGATGGCCTGTGACCCGCCACTACGTCACCTCGGTGCTGCCCGTTCTCAACCGCGACAACGGCTGGATCTACAACCAGACGTGGAACGGCGTGGTCAACCGCCTGGCGCATCACTCCGTGCTGACTGTCGATGCACCGTCGGTGTGGCTGCACGGCGTCGCCACCGCGCTCTCGCTTCTGACTGTCGGGGCGCTGTGGTTCGCGGTCAGCGCAGGGCAGCGCACACGCGCGCAGCGTGGTGCGGAGTTCGCGTGCGGGGTAACCGTGATGCTGCTCGTCGGCAGCATCGCGTGGTACCCGGTCTACGTGCACCTGCTCATCGCCATCGCCGCCGCGCTCGGCATGGCTCACGAACGCGGCCGCCTCGGTCGCGCGCTGGTGGGCTCGAGCACCGCTGCGCTGGTCGGGGTGGGCGTCGTCGGCGGCGCGGCGATCGCCGCGTTGACCGTTTCGGGTATCGGGGCCGCCGCCGCCAGCCCGGCTTGGTGGCTCTTCCTCCAGGCGTGCTCGCTGCCCGCGGCGCTGGCCGCCGCGCTGTTGATGGTGATGATCCGCGCGCTGCGCCAGGCTGCTGCGTCCACAGATGTCAGAGGCGCTGCGCTCGCGCAGTGATGCGTTCTGCGTCTCGGCGGGCGTCGCGTTCGGCGATCGCCTGGCGTTTGTCCCACAGCTTCTTGCCCTTGGCCAGGCCGAACTCGAGCTTGATGCGGTTGCCCTTGAGGTAGATCCGAAGCGGGATCAAGGTGAGGCCCTGCTGGGCGACCTTGGCGCCGAGGTATTCGATCTCGCGCTTATGGAGGAGCAGCCGACGACGGCGTTGCGGCTCGTGGTTGCGGCGATTTCCCTGCGCGTACTCGGCGATGTTGACACCGAGCAGCCACGCCTCTCCGTTCTCGACTCGCACGTACCCTTCGCGAAGCTGGGTGCGACCATCACGCAGCGCCTTGACCTCGGTCCCAGTCAGTGCGATTCCCGCCTCGAACGTCTCGAGGATCGAGTACTCGTGGGTTGCCTGGCGATTGCGCGCCAGCACCGGGTTGGCCGTCGGCGCCGTGCGTGTCATCGGGGCGCCGGTTGCACGCGACGACCGCGCAGGTACGCTGCTGCGGTCATCGGACGGCGGCCCGCAGGCTGCACGCGCGCTAGCCGGTACACCCCCGACATGGTGGCCACGTCCGCCGCCTCACCGCTCAGCGCGAGCACCTCGCCCGGTACCGCGCCTTCATCTGTGGATCGCGCCGGTGCGCCGTCGAGGAGGCGTACGGGCTGCCCGCCGAACGGCGCCGTCACCCCTGGCCACGGTTGCAGGCCCCGCACTCGCCGGTCGAGGTCGATTGCGCCGATCGAACTCCATTCGATGGTGCCGTCCTCGCGACGCAGCCGCGGCGCGTACGTAGCCTGCGACTCGTCCTGGGCCACTGCGGCCACGCTGCCGTCCTCGAGGCCCGAGAGGACCTCGAGGAGCAGGCGCGCTCCGGCAGCGGCGAGCCTACCCGTCAGCGAGGGCGCTGCCTCGTCGGCGCCGATCTCCGTCTCGCCGGTGGCGTAGACGGGTCCAGTGTCGAGGCCGGCGTCCATGCGCATGATCGACACGCCGGTGCGCGTGTCGCCGGCCAGGATCGCTGCCGCAACCGGCGCCGCCCCTCGCCAGCGCGGCAGGAGTGATCCATGCACGTTGACGCCACCGTACAGCGGCGCAGTGAGGAGGGCCGCCGGAATGATCTGGCCATACGCGGCCACAACCAGAGCGTCGGGCGCGAGGTGGAGGATCTCCGCGACGCATTCCGGCGCGCGGATGCGCTCGGGACGCAGCACCGGCAGGCCGATCTGCTCGGCCGTCTCACCGACCGGGCGCGGCGCCGGGCGCCCGCGCGAGCCGCTGCGATCCGGCTGCGTGACCACGGCCACGACCTCGTGCTCGGGCACAAGGGCGCGAAGCGATGGGACCGCGAAGTGGGCAGTGCCACAGAAGACGATGCGCATCACAGTGCCGGCGAGGCCACCGCGGCCGCTGTCAGCCGACCAGCTCTCCCTCGAGCTCTTCGGCGTTCACGTCCGCCGCGTCCCAGCTGCGCAGCGTGCCCTCGATCACCTTGGTGGTGAAAAGGATCCCGTCGAGGTGGTCAACCTCGTGCTGGATGGCCCGCGCCAGCAGACCGTCTCCCTTGACACGGATCTCCTTGCCGTGCCGGTTCAGCCCCTTGGCGACGACGCGCTGACAGCGGGTGACGTCGCCGATCAGGCCGGGCACTGAGAGGCATCCTTCAACGCCGGTCTGCTCGCCCTCGCAGCGCACCATCTCCGGGTTGGCCAACTGGTACAGCTGGTTGTCGACCTTGAGCACGATGACGCGCAGAGGCACGCCCACCTGCGGTGCCGCCAGACCCGCGCCGTGCGCCTCGATCATGGTCTCGACCATGTCGTCCATCAGCTTGCGAATCGTATCGTCGACGCGCGGGACCCGGTTGGCCCTGGTGACCAGGATGGGATCCTCATCAGCGGCGAGGACGATGGGGAGCACTGCCACGGTTCACCTCACGGTCCGGGATCGACGTCGATGCTCCAGCCGCGTCCGCGCGGTAGGTGCGGGAAGGCCCTCTCGATCGCCTCGCCTCGAACCGTGATCTGCCAGCGATATTCCCCGCGCAGGCGGTGGAGAAAGGCGGGAGTCGGCCCGAGGACGTCGAGGCCCGATCCGGCGCCGAGTCTATCAGACACTTGCGCGAGCGCCCGCCGTGCCTCGATCTCGGCGCGAGCATCCTCGCGATGACTGACCGTGCACACCACCATGCGCGTGTACGGCGGAAAATGCAGCGCGCGACGCACACGGACCTCCTCGCGCGCGAAGGAGAGGTAGTCGTGGGTGACGGCATGACGCACCGCGTAATGCTGCGGGCTGTACGTCTGCAGGATGACGCGAGCGGGTTCGTCACCGCGGCCGGCGCGGCCGGCAACCTGAGTCAGCAGCGAGAACGTCGACTCGCCGCTGCGGTAGTCGGGGAAGTGCAGGGAGACGTCGGCGTTGACGATTCCCACTAGGCGGACGTTGCCGAGATCCCAGCCCTTGGCCACCATCTGCGTCCCGATCAGGCAATCCGCCTCGTGGTTCGCGAAGCGATCGTAGATGGTGAAGTATGCGTCGCGGCTGGCCGTCGTGTCGCGGTCCATGCGCAGCAGGCGCAGCGCCGGAAAGCGCTCGTGCACCTCCACCTCGAGCCGCTCCGTGCCCATGCCGAGCCCGCGGATGGCGGTCGAACCACAGCTCGGACAGATGTCGGGCAGCGGCCGTGACGCGCCGCAGTAGTGACAGTCGCAGCGGCGTCGGTCAGCGTGATAGACGAGCGAGACGCTGCAGCTGTCGCAGGTCACCGCCTCGCCGCAATTGCGACACACCACCACAGTGGCGGTGCCGCGACGATTGAGGAAGAGGATGGATTGCCCTCCCCCCTCGTGGCACTCACGCAGCGCGCGCTCCAGGTCGAGCGAGAGTGGACTGCGATTGCCGGCGTGCAACTCCTCGCGAAGGTCGACAACCTGGATGGGCGGCAGCGGGCGACCGCTGATGCGCTCGTCGAGCCGGACCAGCTCGAACCCGCCGGTGTGGGCGGCGTAGAAGGTCTCGACGCGCGGCGTGGCGCTGCCGAGCACGACCGGGACGTCCTCGAGCCGGCCACGCTCCAAAGCGACGTCGACCGCGTGGTAGCGCGGGATTCGGTCCTGCTTGTACGCCGAGGCGTCCTCCTCGTCGACGACGATGATGCCGAGCCGCGGCAGAGGAGCGAACACCGCGCTGCGGGAACCCACCACCACATCGAGCTCGCCGTCGCGCAGCCGGCGCCACTCGCGCGCGCGCTCGGACTCGGTCAGCGCGGAATGGAGCACGGCGACGCGCCCGGGGAAGCGCGCGGCGAAGCGGCGGATCGTCTGTGGGGTCAGCGCGATCTCCGGGACCATGACGATCGCCTGCCGTCCGGCGGACAGGGCGGCAGCGATGGCGACCAGGTACACCTCGGTCTTGCCCGCCCCGGTGACGCCATGGAGGAGGACGCGGCGATGGCTGCCTGCAGCGACGGCCTCGAGCAATGGGGCGGCGGCGGCCTGCTGCGCGGGCGTGAGGGGGAGCGGAGCCTCAGCGGCCGCGCCGTCGTGCGCGCGCGTCGCCTCCAGCGCAGCCGAGGTCGTCCGCGGTCCGCGCTTGCGGCCTCCCGGGCGAGCGGAGCGCACCCCCTTCGGTAGCATCGCCCGGATCACCTCACCGAGTGGCGCGCAATACCGCGCCGCGATCCAGCGCGCCAGTTGCAGGGCCGGCGCCCCGAGGATGGGCGGCTCGTCGAGCACATCGGCGACGGGCCGAGCCTCACCGCCCTGCAGAGCGTTGTCGACACCGACGACATAGCCGAGCACGTCGCGCGACCCGAACGGCACCATGACCCGAGCGCCTGGGACGGCGAGCGAGACCAGGTGGTCGGGGACCGCGTAGGTGTACGTGTCCTTGGGAAGGATGGCGCCGGTGTCCGGGGTGACGGCGACGTGCGCCGGACCGGTGGCCACAGGGGGCGCGTCGGTGGTCGCCTCGATCCTGTGCGCCGTCACGCGCGAAGTCTGGCAGCCGCGCGGTGGGGAAGGCCGGCGCCGGCAAGCCCTCCCCTTCCGCGTGACGGACCGCTGGAGGTGAGGCGGCGTGAACCGACCCGCGATGCGACGGGCGCGTCGCCCGGGATGGGAGCCGCCTGCGGGCTTGACTCAGCTCAGCCGGCTCTCGATGAGGTCGAGCAGCGCTGTGGCGACCAATGGCTTGGCGCGCCTCTCAATGTGCGCGATCAGGCCGCCGGACTCGAAGACCGCAACCTCATTGTCGTGGCTGCCCATTCCGATGTCGGCTCGGGAGACGTCGTTGAGAACAACAAGGTCCAAGCGTTTCTCGGCGAGCTTGCGCAGCGCGTTCTCCTCGACGTTGTCCGTCTCGGCGGCGAATCCCACCACGAGCACGCCCCCGCGCAGCGGGTCGCCGGCCAGGGAGCGCAGGATGTCGATCGTCGGCACCAGCTCGAGCGTCAGGCCGTCGCGTTTCTTCATCTTCGTGACGGCGACCTCGGCCACCCGGTAGTCGGCGACCGCTGCCGCCATGACCAGCAGCGCCGCCCCGGGCAGCGCCGCGCGGACGGCGGCGTTCATCTCAGCTGCGGTGTCCACTCGCACCGTCGCGATGCGCTCGTCGCTCGGGGCGACGACTGTGGTGATCAACGTGACCTGCGCGCCGCGATCCGCGGCCGCAATGGCCATGGCGTTGCCCATCCTGCCGCTGCTGCGGTTGCCGAGATAGCGAACCGGGTCGATCGGCTCCCGTGTTCCCCCGGCTGTGACCACCACGATGCGCCCGGCGAGCCGCGACGAGTCCGTGCGAGACAACTGCGACAGCTCAGCGCCTCAGCTGGGCGCCGGTTCCCCGAGCGAGCTGAGCACCGCGGCCACCACGTCATCCACCTCCGCCATCCGTCCCTCGCCCTCGGCCCCGCTCGCCAGGCGTCCGCGCACCGGCCCGACAAAATTGGCCCCGCGGCTTCTCAGCGTGGCCACGTTGGCCTGCGTTGCGGGGTGCTCCCACATGGCGGACTCCATCGCCGGCGCGACGATCAGGGGGGCGCGGGTGGCCAGCAGGGCGGCGGTGACCGGGTCGTCGACAAACCCGTGCGCCAGCCGCGCCAACAGGTTCGCGGAAGCCGCAACCACCGCGTGCATCTCCGCCCAGGAGCCGATGTCGATGTGGCCCATGCCGTGGCCGTCGTCGCCGGCCTGCCGGATGGTGCGCGCCACCGGGTGCCCACTCAGGCTCTGCAGCGTCGTCTCGGTGACGAAATGATGAGCGCTCCTGGTCATGGCCACGCGCACCTCACATCCCTGCTTGCGCAGCGCGGTGATCACCGCGCAGGCCTTGTACGCGGCTACGCTGCCGCTCACGTGGATCGCGACCCGTCGAGGCGCTGCGGAGGTGGGGGTCACGTGCGCCTCTCCCGGCGCACGATGTCGAGGATCTCGCCCGCAGCCCGGTGGACGTCGTCGTTGACCACACGGTGATCGTACGCCGCGCCGTCGGCCAGCTCCGCGACGGCGTTCCGGAAGCGCAGGTCCAGCGATGCCTCGTCCTCGGTGTCGCGCGCCACCAGGCGACGGCGCAGCTCCGACTCCGACGGGGGCA
This sequence comes from Candidatus Dormiibacterota bacterium, assembly GCA_030948845.1. GTDB lineage: Bacteria > Chloroflexota > Dormibacteria > Aeolococcales > Aeolococcaceae > Aeolococcus. The sequence goes on along the minus strand of JALYZN010000022.1, from coordinate 22,213 downwards.
ACAGGAAGATGAAGACCGCGCCCTCAACCCGCGGTCGGATCCAGGCGGCGCCCTGCACGTCGATCTTCAGCACGATGTCCTCACCGCGCTCGAGCGCCGCTTTCACGCGCGCCTCGGAAGTCCCGTAGCGGTTTCCGTGGACCTCCGCCCACTCCAGGAACTCACCGCCCTCCGCCATGGCTCGGAAGGTGGCCTCGTCGATGAACGAGTAGGCCACGCCGTCCTCCTCGCCGGGTCTCGGGTCCCGAGTGGTGTACGAGACGCTGTAGCGCACTGAGGGGTCGAGCTTGCGCAGCTCGTGGAGCACGGTGTCCTTGCCGACCCCGCTCGGTCCCGACAGCACGATCAGGCGGCCCGGCTGGGTGGTGACCCGCGGAGCATGCGCCATCAGGCGAGCTCCGCTGCTGCCAGCGCCGCGAGCAGGTCGTCAGGCAGCGCGGATTCGAACTCGCATTGCTCACCGCTGACCGGATGGAGAAAGCTGATGCGCTGCGCGTGCAGCGCCGGACGATCGATGGTCGTGTCGCCGTGCCGCCCGTACACTGGGTCGCCGGCGATGGGGTGGCTGATCGAGGCCAGGTGGACGCGGATCTGATGCGTCCGACCGGTGTGCAGGCGCACCTCGAGGCGGCTGAAGCGACGCATGCGCTTCATCACCACGAAGTCCGTGACCGCCGCGCGTCCATGGTCGACGACCGCCATGCGCTGGCGGTGGCCGGGGTCACGGCCGATGGGCGCGTCGATGCGCCCGGTCGCCTCGCGGAACGAGCCGTGCACCAGCGCCCAGTACACGCGCCCCAGCGTGCGTCGCTGCAGCTGCAGCGACAGCGAGCGGTGGGCTGCCTCCGTCTTGGCGACGACGAGCAGGCCGCTAGTATCGCGGTCGAGGCGGTGGACGATGCCGGGACGCTGCTCGCCGCCCAGCTGCGACCAGGTGGATCCCCGTTGCCGCAGGCCGTCGGCAAGCGTGCCGGCCGCGTGCCCGGGAGCGGGATGCACCACCATGCCGGGGGGCTTGTCAATCACCGCCAGGGCCTCGTCCTCGTAGACCACCGTAAGGTGCACCGCCGGTCCGCGGACCTCAGTCGGTGCCGGCGGCGCATCGGGGATGCTCACCACCACCTCATCAGCCGGACGGACTCGCTGTCCGGCCTTGGCCGGTCCCGCGTTGACGCGTACGTGGCCGCCGGCGATGAGCGATTGGGCCGCGCTGCGGCTCACCCCCTCCTGCTGCATCACGCGCACATCGAGCCGCATCGGTACCGGCTGCGCTTCGGCCACGCCGGTCACGTCGAGGGATCGTCGCCGCCGGGCACCACCGACGCCGGCACCATCCGCAGGGTGAGGACGCCGATCAGAATGCCGAGCACGATGGCCATGTCGGCTACGTTGAACACCGGCCAGCGCTGCAGGTCGACGAAGTCAACGACGTAGCCCTGCACGACGCGGTCCACCGCATTGGCCAGGGCTCCGCCGAGAACCATGCCGAGCAGCACCTGCGGGAACACGCCGGGGCCGAATCGTCGCCCCGCAACGAGGATGTAGGCGGCCACCGCGACGGCGACGGCCAGGAAGATGAACTGCATCTGCGGGAACAGCCCGAACGCGGCGCCGCGGTTCTCGATGTGGTGGATGGTGATGGGCCCGCTGCCGGGCACCTGGTCGCCGAGCGCGATGTTCTGGGTGACCAGCCACTTGGTCAGGTGATCGACGAGGAACACCACCACGGCGGTGCTGAGCAGGACGGTGAGCTGGCGGCGGCGGCCGGGCAAGCTCGCCTCAGCCACGACGGCGGAGTGGTGGGCTGCAGGCGCCGCCTCGTCGATCATGGTCGTCTCAGGATAGCCGCGGATGCGCTCATCTCCCCGCCACCAGGCCGTTTCCGAAGAGCACCCGGCCGAGCCTGATCTCCGTGGCTCCGTGGGCGATGGCGATCTCGAAGTCGTCGCTCATCCCCATGCTGAGACCGTCGAGCGTCATGTTCTGGCGATCACGGAGCGCATCGCGCAGAGCGCGCAGCCGTGCGAAGCAGTCATCGGCGAGCTCCGGTGCCCCCGGGGGTGCGACGGTCATCAGGCCAGCTAGGTCGAGATCCGCGAGCGCGCCCAACTCGTCGACCAGGGCGGGCGTCTCGTCGGGGGTCGCGCCGGCGCGGCCGGCGATGCCGGTCAGCTCCACCTCCACGAACACGCGCAGCGGGGTCGGCGCGCCACTCCGATGCCGAGCCAGCGCTCGGGCGAGCGCGATGCTGTCCACCGAGTGGACGACGTCGAACAACGTGGCCGCGGCTCGGGCTTTGTTGCGCTGCAGGTGACCGATCATGTGCCAGGTCACATCGTCACCGGCGAACGCGGACCGCTTCCCCTGCGCCTCCTGGACACGGTTCTCGCCGATATCGCGCAGTCCGAGTGACGCCGCCGTCACGACCGTCTCGACACCATGGCCCTTGGTGACCGCGAGCAGCCGGATCCCTGCGGGGTCTCGGCCGGCAGCCGCCGCAGCGCCGCGTATCCGCACGCGAACCTGCTCGAGTCGTTCCGCGACCTCCGCTGCGCGTGGCTCGCTCACCGGCCGTGCTGCGCTGTCGCCGCCGAGAGCCGGCTCACTTCCCCATGTCGAGAGGCAGCTCACGGCCGTCGTCCGCGCCGCGGCGGCGCCGGCGCGGCGCATCCGGCGGCCTGGTCCCGGGCGGATTGGCGAGTACGTCCTCGATGGTGGCGCGCATCTGCTCGACGTCACGGAACGAGCGGTACACGGACGCAAAGCGCACGTAGGCGATCTCGTCGAGGCTGCGCAGGCGCTGCATCACCATCTCGCCAACGTCTCGGCTGCGCACCTCGGTGACGTTGCGGGCGCGCAGCGCGTTCTCGACGTCCTCGACGATGGTCTCGAGCTGCGCAGAGGCGATGTCACGCTTGGTGGAGGCGTTGACGAGGCCGCCGAGCAGCTTCCGGCGGTTGAACTCCTCGCGCCTGCCGTCCTTCTTCACCACCCAGAGCGGCACCGCCTCGACACGCTCGTACGTGGTGAAACGCTTGCCGCAGCCAAGGCATTCGCGGCGGCGGCGAATCGCCTCTCCGGTCTCCGAATCGCGCGAGTCGACGACCTTGGATTCCGGCTGCGAGCAGTAGGGGCACTTCATGGGGCAAGCCGGCCGCCCCCCGAATGGCGGGGGGCGGCTGCGACGGTTTCAGCCCTTTAGCGCCGATCCCGCAGGAACGCGGGGATGTCGAGGTCATCCGCGTTGGGCTGTGTTGCGGAGCGGCCACCGATGGTGAACGCCGGCGTCGTGGCCGCCACCGGACGCGCCACCGGCTCATAAGCGAGCGTTCCGAGCACGTCGATGTGGCCGGTGAAGCCGGTGGCGATGACCGTGATCTTCACTTCACCCTTCATCTGCTCGTCGATGACGGTGCCGAAGATGATCTGGGCGTCGGGATCGGCCGACTCGCTGACCAGCTGCGCCGCCTCGTTGACCTCGTAGAGGGTGAGATCGGGGCCGCCGGTGACGTTGAGGAGGATGCCCTTGGCGCCGGCGATGGTGGTCTCGAGCAGCGGGCTGGCCACGGCGTCGCGCGCGGCGTCGGCCGCTCGAGTGTCGCCGTTGCCGAAACCGATCCCCATGAGTGCGGCGCCCTGGCCCGACATGATCGCCTTGACGTCCGCGAAGTCGAGGTTGATGAGGCCAGGGAAGACGATCAGGTCGCTGATCCCCTGGACGCCCTGACGCAGCACATCGTCGGCGAGCTTGAACGCCTCGGTGATCGGCGTCCGCTTGTCGACCACCTGCATGAGCCTCTCGTTGGGAATGGTGATGAGCGTGTCCACGCGTCCCTGCAGGTTGGCGATGCCGTCATCGGCGGCGCGCTGCCGCTTGAGGCCTTCGAACTTGAACGGCTTGGTGACCACGCCGATGGTGAGCGCGCCCTGCTCGCGCGCGATCTCTGCGATGGCCGGGGCGGCGCCCGTGCCGGTGCCGCCGCCCATGCCCGCAGTGACGAACACCATGTCGCAGTCCTCGAGCAGCTTGGTGAGCTCCTCGCGAGTCTCTTCGGCCGCCTCCGCCCCGCGCAGCGGGTCGCCGCCGGCGCCGAGGCCGCGGGTGAGCTTGGAGCCGATGCGCACCTTCTTGTGCGCGTTGCTCAGCTGCAGCGCCTGGTGATCAGTGTTGACTGCGATGAACTCGACGCCTTTGAGGCGGCTCTGAATCATGCGGTTGACGGCGTTGCTGCCGCCGCCGCCCACTCCCACCACCTTGATGCGTGCGTTTCCTTCCAACGTCCGGTCGAGATCGTTCATGTGTGTCTCCTCACGCTGCCTGCTCTTCGGACGCAGCGAAAACTTCCCCGCACGCGTCGTTTCATCATCGTTGCCTCGACTGACGGGCTTCTCTGGCGGCGCCTCGCCGTCGTCGAGCCCGTACAACTTCATCCGTTCAGAAAAGTTCACGCAGCCACCGTCCAAATCCACTGCCAACGTGGTGTCCGTTGCCGTTCTGCGCCCTGCCGGTCAGGGCCACGCTGCGTCCCAGCCGCCCGCGCGCGCCCCAGCGCAGCAGCCCCACCACAGTGGCGTGGTGCGGCCCGCTGATCTCGTCGTTCATGCCGTGCACGCCCATCGGTGCGGCGACGCGCGCGGGCAGGTCGGTGACCTGCTGGACCACCTCGACGAAACCGCGCAGAAGTGCGCCGCCACCGGTGAGCACGATGCCGCCCGGAAAGCTGCTCGGGGGCCCCGTCTGCTCCACCTGCTCGGCGATGAGCTGCGCCATCTCGCGCGCCCGCGGGCCGATGATCTCGGCGAGGAAACGCTGCGGCACGTTGACGGGCTCGTCGTACCCCATCGGGGTCAGCTTCACCTCCGCGTCGGCGGGAAGGGTCAGCTGCAGGCAGTGCCCGTACGCCCGCTTGGTCGCCTCGGCGGTCTCGAGATCGCAGCGAAGCCCCACCGCGAGGTCGCCGCTGACGTGGTTGCCCCCGACGGGGATAACCGCGGTGTGGATGATGCTGCCTTTGGCAAAAACTGCGACGTCGGTGGTGCCACCGCCGATGTCGGCGACGACGACGCCGCGGTCGAGCTCGTCCTCGCCGATCACCGCCTCGGCGGAGGCAAGCACCTGGAGCACGAGGTCGTCGACGTCGAGGCCCGCCTTGTGCACCACCTTGATGACGTTCTGGATGGCGGTGTTGGTGCCGGTGATGATGTGTGCGTCGACCTCGAGGCGCGTGCCAGCCATGCCAAGCGCGTCGCGCACGCCCTCCTGGCCATCGATGGTGAACTGCCGAGGCAGCACATGGAGGATCTTTCGATCCGAGGGCACGCTGACCGCGCGCGCCGCCTCGACGGCGCGGGTGACGTCGGCGTCGCGAACCTCCCGGTGTCCCGCGGACACGGCCACGACGCCACGCGAGTTCTGCGAGGTGATGCTGGTGCCGGCCAGCCCGACCACCGCGGAGTCCACCGGCACACCGCTCATCTGTTCGGCCAGGTCGACCGCTTCGGCCACCGCCTCGGCGGCGCGATCGATCTCGATGACGGCGCCTTTGCGGATCCCCCGGGACACGGCCTCGCCCACGCCGATGACACGCAACCCGGTGCTGTCCAGCTCAGCGATGGCGCAGCAGACCTTCGTCGTTCCTAGATCGAGTGCAAAGACGCGGCGAGAACGGGTCACACTGGCCTCCGAGTATAGCCGGAGCCCTCCCCTTGCGAAAGGGGTTTTCAGGGGCAAAACCGCAAGATGCTGAGTTTGCCGCCGGAGTATGCCACAAGATGTTGCCTGTGCCCGCATAGCTCCAGTCGCAGCTAACGCTCCAATCAGGCGGCACGACGGGCCTTAAAATTCAACAGGGCCCCATCCACTGCACCTCTGGGACGAGACCCTGCCGGCCGCGGCCCCTGTCGGGCCGCGCAGCGCCGGCCATCATCTCACCGGCGGGCGGACCTGTAAACCGGGCTCAGGTCCGGGGCCGGAGCACCAGCTTGCCGCGGCGCTCGCCGGCCGCCAGCGTGGCGAATGCCGCGGCCACCTCGGCGAGCGGGCGCACCGAGTCGATCAGTGGCCGCAGGGTGGCGGAGGCACACAGCTCCACCACGCGGGCCAGCTCGTCGCGGGTTCCCATGCTGCTGCCGGCCACGGTCAGCTGGCGCCAGAAGATGCGGTTGAGCTGAGCAACGGGGTTGGGACCGCTGGTCGCGCCAGACACAACCACGGTCCCGCCTGGCCTGACCGCGCGCACCGAGAAGTCCCACGTCGCCTCGCCCACGGTGTCTAGGACCGCATCCACACCGCCCTGACTCGCCGCCACCACCTGCTTGACAGCGTCACGGTCCGTGTGGAAGGCGGCGGCTGCCCCCAGCTCCAGTGCGGCGGCTCGTTTGGCCTCCTCCCGCGAGGTGGCGTAGACGGTGAGCCCCGCGGCGGCGCCAAGCAGGATGGCCGCGCTGGCGACACCCCCGGTTACCCCATGAACGAGCACGCGCTGTCCGGGTCGGAGAGCGCCGCGCACGAACAGCATCCGGTACGCGGTCAGGTACGCCGTCGGCAGGCACGCTGCCGTGACCAGGTCGACGATCGGCGGCAGCGTCAGGACGTTGCCAACCGGGACGACGAGCAGCTCCGCGAGAGTCCCCGGGTACGGCGGTTCGCTGAGCAGGCCGACCCGCGGGCAGTGCAGCTCGTCGGCCGACCGGCACGCGGGGCAATGACCGCAGGTCATCACGCTGTGCACCACCACCGCAGCGCCGACCGGCGGTGCGCCCGACGGCGTGGCGCCGTCCCCGTACGCGATCACGGTCCCAGCGGCGTCGCAGCCGAGCACCTGCGGCTCCGTCAGCGGCCGTGAACCCACACCGCGCAGCGTCCACAGGTCGTGGTGGTTGAGCGATGCGGCGCCGACCGCGATCAGAACCTCGCCGGGACCGGGCGACGGGTCCGGGACCTCGGCGAGCTCGAGGTTGGCGAGGGGATCGTCCCCGCCGAAGCGGGCCGCGCGAGCTGCGAGCACGGCCGCCAACGGTAGCATCACGGCGGCTGATCGCCGGGTCTGCGCTTACCATCCGAGGATGCGCATCGACAGCCTCTTCGCGCGCGGGGAACCGCTTTTCTCGTTCGAGTTCTTCCCACCGCGAGACGATGACGGCGCCGAGCGCCTCTTCGCCACCATCTCCGCGTTGCACGAGCTCGAGCCCGCATTCGTGTCGGTGACCCACGGAGCCGGCGGGAGCACGCGCGACGATCGAACCGTCCGCTTCGTGAAGCGGATCCGCGAGGAGACCGGGCTCCTGCCCATGGCGCACCTCACCTGTCGGGATTCGAGCGTGGATGAGCTTCTCGACGAGATTCGCCTGTACCAGGCCGCGGGCATCGAGAATGTCCTTGCCATTCGCGGCGACCCTGCCAACGGCGAGCCGGCTTTCGTGCCCCATGCGCGCGGCCTGCGTTACGGCAGCGAGCTGGTGCGGCTGGTGCACGAGAACGCGGATGTCTGCGTGGTCGCGGCGTGCGCCCCGGAGAGGCACGTCGAGTCGTCAAGCCTCGACCAGGATCTCGCGGCCGCCGTGCACAAGGTCGAGGCGGGAGCAAGCCTGCTGATCACCAACATCTTCTTCAACAACGCCGTGTACTTCGACTTCGTCCTGCGCGCTCGTCAAGCCGGCGTGATGGTGCCGATCGTGCCGGGCATCATGCCAATCACCAACGTCGACCAGGTCTACCGTTTCACCGCCAAGATCGGTGCCTCGATCCCGGCTGCGCTGCGGGACGCGCTGCAGAGCCGCGCCGACGATCCGCACGCAGTGCTCCAGCTCGGTGTGGCGTGGGCGACGTTGCAGTGCAGCGAGCTATTGCGCGGCGGCGCGCCGGGGATCCACTTCATCACGCTCAACCGCTCGCCGGCGACTCGCGCCATCCTCACCGCGTTGCGAATCGCGCGCCCCTGGGAACCGCCCAGCCGCTAACCGTGCTGAGTCGGCGGCGGCGGCAGGCTCAGGACCAGTGGGCTCGGCGTCGGACGCGGAGTGGGGGCCGGGGTTACCGTCGGCCCCGGCGCCGGTGTGCCGGTTGGGATGCCACCGGCGGCAGGCGACGTCGACGGCGCGGCGGCCAGCGCGGGTTTGGAGGTGGGCAGCGCGCTGCCGGCGATGTCATCGCGCAGGCTGGCGGGCAGACCTGGATGGCCGCCGATCGCCGGTGTAGCGGGGTTCTCGAGGTCGACGTAGCCGAACGTGGGGTTGCTGAAGTCGAGCCGTCCTTTCAGTGCGGCAAGCACCGAGAGCTGGCCAGGAATGGCGGCAAGAGCGTCGTTGCTGTCCAGCGGACCGAGGATCGCCTGCCACCCGGTGCTCGACCACACGGAGAGGACGTTGCTGTTGCTCACCACGAAAGCGCTGACGCTGCAGCCGAACACCGACGGCCAGCGCTGGGACGCGCTGGCGAGCAGGTCGGCCAGCCTGCTCAGGAGCGGCTGCTGCGTGCCGGGACGGTAGTCGAGGAGGAGTGGAACGTCCTTTCGCGCTGCGGCGGTCGACTGGGTGAACGGTACGGTCGCGCCGTTGGCCGCGACGAACGTGCTCTGCGTCCCGTGACGCAGCAGCAGGTCGGGTTGCCATTCGGTGACGGTGATCTGCACGGTGGACGGCAGCTGGGTGGTGACCGTCGCCGCGCGAACCCAGGGAAGCTTGCTGATGCGCGCGCGGATGGCGTCGCCGTCGACGGTGAAGAGGCTCGATTGCGGGACATGTGCGGCGGCGAGGACGGCGTCGCGGCTGAGCAAGTGGTCGCCGGTGACCTCCACGGTGTGCACAGTGAAGGTGGGTGCCGTGAGCAGAGCCGCCAGCAGGCCGACCTGCCCCAGCAGGAACCCTCCCGCAACGAGCCGCCGCACCATCGGCCCGCGACTGCGTACGGCCGCGGGCGGCCGGAGGCGCGGCCCGTGGTGGCGGCGCCGCGCCGACGGCTCCAGCGGCACTCCCGCCGGGATGTGGAAGCGCCGGCCCATGCGCGGCCCGTCCACCAGTGCGGACGCTATGGCGCGGAGCTGCGCACGGCGCGCGTCCGCCGCGTCGAGAGGAGTGCTCGGGGAGGGGCGCTCGATGAGGTTCTGGGGCATGGGTGGAAGACGTGAGCGGGGACGAATGCGCCCGGGGCGCCGGTCCGCACATTATGGGACCGAATCTGCGCTCACGACTGCTTTCACCGACTGGAAAAACGGAGGTCAGGCGGCGCCCAGATAGGTGTCTGGAAGGTCGTTGGCGAAGAGCACCGCGTCTCCCGCACCGGCGAGGCGGCCGATCACCTCGGTTGCCTGTCCGAGCGACCGCACCAGGTGCACGTGGTCGTCGGGCATGCCGCCCGCGCGCAGCCCCTCGCGAAGTGCTCGCGCTGGGCGCGCGTCCATGACGACGACGTGGTCGCACACGTGCGCGGCGTGCTCTCCGTAGCGGCGGTTCTCAGCGTCCTCGACCGAGCCCAGCTCGACCAGGCCGGGGGTGACCAGGATGCGCTGCCGGGCGTCCATCTCGGCCAGCACCTCAAGCCCGTTGTGCACGCCGACGGGGTTGGCGTTGTAGCTGTCGTCGATGACAGTGATCCCGTTGCCCGTGGCCACCGGCTGGAGGCGGTGATCGACCGGCCGCAGCGATGCCACGGCGTCCAGCGCGGGCTCGAGGGGCAGGCCGAGCCTGTGAACGGTGGCGAGAGCTGCGCTGACGTTGAGCACCTGGTGGCGGCCGAGCAGTGGGACGGCGATGTCGTACTCGAGGCCGGCGGCCGTCCAGCGCCACGTGAACCGCGAACCGGTCCCCGTGATCTGGACGTTCGCGGCCGCAACGTCAAACTCTGCGGAATCGTCCTCGATCCCATAGCGGATCACCTCGTGACCTGCCGCGCGGGCGCGTGCCGCCAAGGCGGCCGTTTGCTGGTCACCCGCGTAGACCACCGCAAAGCCGCCGGCGGGCAGCGCTTCGATGGTCTCGTAGAGCGCGTGGCCGATCCGATCGATGGTGCCGAAGCGCTCCAGGTGCTGCGGCCCGACAGACGTCAGAAGGGCGTGCGCGGGATGCACCAGCGCGCAGATGGAAGCGATCTCACCGGGTCCGTACGCGTCCATCTCCACCACGAGGGTACGGTGATGGTCCTCGAGGTCCTCGTTGATGACGCGCGAGACGCCCATGAGGGTGTTGAAGCTCTTCCGCGTTGCCAGTGTCGACCCGTAGCGCTCGAGCATCTCCGCGAGGATGTGCTTGGTGGAGGTCTTGCCGTAGCTTCCGGCGACGGCGATAACGAGAGGATGGACGGTCTCGAGCCGGCGGCGGGCGCGGCGCAGGAAGCCGCGGCGGACCTGTGCCTCGAGGGGCGCGTTGATGATGTTGGCCGTCGCCGGCAGGACCAGCGCCAGCGTGGTGACACCGATCCCGATAACGGCCGCGGCGGCGCCCCCCAGCCAGGGTGGGGCGAGGTCCACAGCGACGCAGACCAGGGCAGCGAGCAGCGCGGCGAGCAGCGCCGTGGTGCCCAGGAGCCGGCGCATCCGCGGGGTGAACACGAGCTCTTTCTTGGGGGGCAGCCACCGCCACACTGCCTGGGCCGTGATCACCCCGCCGAGCCAGGTCGCGCCCAGCGCCAGGCGCAGCCCCGGTCGCATGAGGTCGGTGAGGCTGAACAGCGTGGCCACCGCCACCGGAGCCGCCGCGACCAGCGCCGAGGTGTGCAGCGACCACGCCCGCGTGCCGCCCCAATCGACAAGCCGTCGTGCCTCGTACTCCTCGATCTGCAACATGCGCGCCGCGACCAAAACAGCTCGCGCGAACAGCGCCAGCCAGCCCGCGCCCGCGAGCGCGATGAGCGCTCCCTGGATGCCGCCGCTCACCCGCCGTCCCCGCGCAGGAAGACGTCGACGATGCGGCAGAAGCGGTCCGGTTGTTCCGCGTACGCGAAATGGCCCGCCCCCTCGAACACGACCAGCCCTGCGTCGGGGATCAGCGCTTCCATGGTGCGCGCGTCGCCGAGCGGCGTCTCGTGGTCCCGGTCACCCCAGATGATCAGCGTCGAGGCCGACAGCAGGGCCAGCTGCGGACGCATGTCGGCGTTGACGAGGCGGACCATGCTGGCCCGCAGCGTGCCCGACGCGGAGCGGTAGTCCGCGCTGCCGCGTTGCGCTGCGCGGCGTTCCGCCTCCCTGCGCATGCCGGCCGGCAGCCAACCCCAGCGCGAGGCAGCGCGCAGCAGCTTGAAGGTGCGCACGCGAAGCTGATACCGCACCCCGCGGCGCGGCCGGATCCCGGCGCTGTCGGTGAGCACCAGCCTGTCGACGCGTGCTGGATGCGCCGCGGCGAGCGCGATGGCGATCCGGCCGCCGTTGGAGTGGCCCACGACGTGGACGCGATTGATGCCGAGCCGGTCGAGGAGCGCGAGCACCCAGGCGGCATACTCGTCGACGCCCCACGCCTGTGGCGGCGGCTGCGTCGTGCCGAAGCCGGGGAGGTCGGGGATGACGACGCGATATCCCGACAGCCGCTGCGCGACCGGGTTCATCAGCTCCTTGGTCGCCCCCCACCCGTGGAGCAGGATCACCGCGGGTCCTGCTCCGGAGTCGAGGACCGCGGCGGCGGGCGTCTCGGCCGGGGCGGTCGTCACCGTGAGGTCTTGGGGCCGCCGCCGCCGAGCATCCAGTGCTCGAACACCACAGTGCTGGCAAGCTGAGTGGCGTGCCGCCGGCGCGCGATGTCGATGAGCTCGTCGATGAGCGCGGGGAATGAGAGCCCGGCGGGCTCGAAGAGATAGAAGGAGAGCGATCCCGGGATCGGGTTCAGCTCATTGACCACGAACGACGAGCGTTCGGTGTCGACCATGAAGTCGATTCGCGCCACGCCCGAGGCACCGACCACCGTGAAGGCGGCCAGCGCAGCCTCGGTGATCCGCGCGCCCAGCGAGGCGTCGAGAGGCGCGGGCACGATTCGCTGCGCGCTTTTCATCCCCGCCGACTTGGCTGCGCCCGACTTCGATCCCCAGGCGCGGTACTTGTCGTCGTAGCTCAAGAGGCCTTGCTTGGTCGGTTGTTCGAGCAGCGAGGGCCGGGCCTCAGCATGGTCGCCGATCACCGCGCAGTTGATCTCGACAATCCCCTCCTGCGCCGGTTCGACGATGCAACGCGCCTCGTAGGTGAGCGCGACCTCGACCGCTTCCCGGAGTGCGGCGGCGTCGGCCGCGCGAGAGACGCCGATGCTGGAGCCGAGACTCACGGGTTTGATGTACAGCGGGTACGGCGCCAGGGCCTCGGCCGCAGCGACGCCGACGGTGCTGTCCGCGCGCCAGCCGTCCCTGCCGATGACCACGTCATCGAGGACGGGGAGCCCGGCGCCACGCAGGACCGTCTTCGCCAGCCGCTTGTCCATGGCCACGGCCGACGCGGCCACCCCGCTGCCCGTGTACGGGATCGACGCCATCTCCAGAAGGCCCTGGAGCGTGCCGTCCTCGCCGAAGTTGCCGTGCACCAACGGCATCGCTACCTCGATGTCGAGCGGGTCGCCGGCGCTGCGGCCGAACAGGCCGCGCCGCTGCCCCTCCACCGGCAGCAGCGCAAGGCCGGGTCGCGCCGGGTCAATGGCGGGCGTCACAGCCGTGCAGTCGGCGAGCAACGCATCCGCGTCAGCGAACCTGCTGAGCTGGGTCAACGCGTCGCCGGTGAACCAGCGGCCATCCTTGGCGATGTACACGGGAAGCGCCCGATGCGCTGGCGACAGCGCAGCCATCGCCTGGTGCGCAGTGATCACCGACACCTCGTGCTCCACCGAGCGGCTGCCGAAGATGACTCCGATCGTGCTCATGGCGCGCTCTGCGCGGCGACGGCATCGGACGCCGGCTCCCCGAGCAGCACGATCTCGCGTTCGAGCACGACGTCAAACCGAGATGCCACCTCGTCGCGCGCGCGGTCGACCAGCGCGAGCACGTCTGCTGCGGTGGCGTGGTCGACGTTGACGATGAAGTTGGCGTGCTTGGGTGAGATCTGGGCTCCGCCGTGGCTGCCGCCGGCCAGCCCGGCCGCCTCGATGAGCCGCCCAGCGAAGTCGCCGGGTGGGTTCTTGAACGTACTGCCCAGACTGCGAACGCCGTACGGTTGGGTGCGTTTGCGTTCGGACTGCACCGCGTCCGTGCGTCCTCGCACCGTGGCGATGTCATTGGCGACGACAGTGAAGCGGCCGCGCAGGACGACGTGGCCGGCGATGTCGTGCTTGAAGCGCGAGTCGCGGTAGCCGAACGCGCAGTCGGTGCCGGCGATCCAGCGGGTGGTGCCGTCGGGTGCGACCACCTCGCATTCGATGAGGCTGCTCTCGACGTCGCCGCCGAACGCGCCCGCGTTGCCCCAGATCGATGCGCCGCAGCTGCCGGGAACGCCGATGCCCCACTCCATCCCCGCCCACCCGGCGGCCGCCAGGTCGAGCGCGGCGCGCGGCAGCATGGTCCCCGCTGCGAACGTGGCCACGCCGTCCGCGACGGCGAGGCCTTTGGCCATCAGCCGCACCGCCAGGCCGCGAACGCCACCGTCGAGGATGAGCGCGTTGCTTCCCGCGCCCAGGATGGTCAGCGGCACACCGCTCTCCGTACAGCGCGCCACCAGCTCGGCGACGACCGACAGCTCGTCGACGCGCAGGAACATGTCCGCCGGCCCGCCGACGCCGAACTGGCTGTGGCGCGCCAGCGGCTCGTAGCGGCGCAGCCCGGGCCAGCGCTGCAGCCAGTCAGTGGACACGAGCGACCTCCAGCGCGGCAACTAGTCTCTGGGCGATCTTGTCGAAACCGCCCAGGGAGAGGACGAGCAGCACGTCACCGGGGCGTGCGAGGCGGGTGATCAGCTCGACGGCCTCCGCCGACGACACCACCACGTGCACGGGCCTACCGTCACCGGCCTTGGCGGCGACGTCGCGGCTGCTCACCGTGGCCGCCATGCCGCGTTCGCGCGCCTCCTCGATAGGGCCGAGGACGACGACGTCGGCACCCGTGAAACTGCGCGCGTAGTCGTCGAGAAGCGTGCGCGTGCGCGAGTAGGTGTGCGGCGTGTGGATCGCGACGAGGCGCCGCCCCGGGAAACGCCGACCCGCCGCCGCGATGGTCACCTCGACCTCGGTCGGATGGTGCGCATAGTCGTCGACCACTGTGATCCCATCCACCTCGCCGAGCACCTCGAAACGGCGCGCGGGACCGCGGAAGCTGGCGCAGGCGTCGATGCATCGCTGCAACGGGGCACCAACCTGCACCGCCAGGAGCAGCGCGGCGGTGGCGTTGAGCGCGCTGTGCGTCCCCGGAAAGGTGAGGGCGACGGCGTGCTCCTCGTCGGCGTGGGTGATCGTGAAGTGCTGGAGGTTGCCGGCGTCAACACCGAGCTCCACCCGCCAGTCAGCGGTTTCCGAGCAACCGTACGTGGTCGCCCGGCAGGATACGTGCGGCGCCAGGGCAAGGCACTCTGTGTCGTCTGCGCACAGCACCAGGAGGCCGTCCTCGGGCATGGTCTGCACCAGCTCGACGAATGGCGCCCGGTACGCTTCCAGGGTCGGGTAGATGTCGGGGTGGTCGAGCTCGAGCCGCGTGACGCACGCCGCCTGCGGGTGGATGTGGAGGAACTTGGGCCGCGGGTCCCAGGGGGCGGTGCTGTACTCGTCGCCCTCGAACACGAACGGCCCGGTGCCGAGCCGCGCGGTGCCGCCGAGGTCAAGAGATGTTGCCCCCAGCCGGAATCCCGGGTCCATCCCACAAACATCGAGCATGTGGGCGAGCAGGGAGGACGTCGTCGTCTTGCCGTGCGTGCCGCACACAGCGATGCGCACCCGGTCGGAGGTCAGGCGGAGGTAGAAATCTATCTCGCTGAGAGTGGGTAGGCCGCGCTCGCGTGCCGCCAGCCACTCCGGATTACTCGCACGGGTTTGGTTGCCGACCACCACCAGGTCGGGGACGCCCCACCGCTCCAGGTTGGCGGGGTCGCTGCCGTCCACCCAGTCGACACCGGCGGCACTGAGGATGTCGGTGGTCGGCGGGTATGCCTGGTCGTCCGACCCCGAGACGCGCCAGCCCTGCTCGCGCGCCATCAGCGCCGCGCCGCTCACCGCGTACCCGCAGATCCCCAAGAAGTGCACGTGTTCGGTCACCGTGGGATTCTCGCTGGAGCCGCCGTCAGCCGGCGCATCAGCTCGAGCACCCGCGCGGCCGCGTCGCGGCGACCGAGCTGGGCGCTGTGCACCGCCATGTGCCGCCAGGCGCCCGGGTCGTCGATCAGCGCCTCCACCTCGGTGGCCACGCGCTGCGGATCGCACTCCTCATCCGGGATGACCCGCGCCGCGCCCGCCTGGACGTACGGCGCCGCATTGAAGCGCTGGTGGTCCCCGGCGTACGGGTAGGGCACCAGGATCATCGGCCGGCCCAGGGCGGAGCACTCGGCGACCGACGAACCTCCCGCCCTCATCAACACTAGGTCGGACGACACGATGGCGGCACCGACGTCCCGGATGAATGGCGCCCGCGTCCAGCGTTGACGGAGCTCCTCGGGCAGCCCAGCGGCCACCGCCTCCATCTCGTCGGCGTCCAGCGCACCGGTCTGATGGGTGACCAGCAACGTCGGGTGCCGCGCGAGCACAGCTTCGATGCACCCGGCGACCGCGCGGTTGACGCGCCGCGCTCCCTGCGAGCCGCCCATCACCAGCAGCCGTTCGCAGCGCTCGCCCAGCTCGCGCAGCGGGGTGGCGAGCACCTCGGCCCGGATGGGATTGCCGGTGTGCATGACGCGTGCATGCGGGAGCGACGCTGCCGTCTCCGCGAAGGCAGCCGCCACCAGCGTGCCGCGGCGTGCCAGCAGCCGCGTGGCCCGGCCGGGCACCGCGTTCTGCTCGAGGAGCGCGACGGGGACGCGCAGCGAGCGGGCCGCGAGCACGACGGGGACGCTGACGTAGCCTGCTCCGCCGATGACGATGTCGGCGCCGAAGTCACGGATGAGCCGTCGCGCCGCACGCACCGCCGCGGGAAGCAGCGCGGCGAAGCGGGCCACGCTGACGGCGTTGCCGACGTCCAGGCCGGAGATGCGCAGGGTCTCGAGACGGAACCCGGCGGCGGTCACCAAGTCCTCGGCGACGCCGCCGTGCCGTCCCACGATGAGCACCTCGCCGGTCGGATCAGCGAGGCGCAGCTCCTGGGCCATCGCCAGGACCGGCGTCAGGTGGCCACCCGTCCCGCCGCCGGCGATCAACGTGCGCACGAACAGTCACTCCCTGTCGGCGGCCCTGTGCGGAGACGTTGCAGAGGATGCCGACCCCTGCCAGCGTCATCGCCAGCGAGGTGCCGCCGTAGCTGATGAAGGGCAGGGGGATGCCCGTGGTCGGAATCACACCGGTGACCGCTCCGATGTTGACGAAGGCCTCGATCCCGATCCACGCAGTGATACCTCCGGCAAGAAGTGCCCCATAAGCGTCGGGCGCGCGCAGCGAGGCCCGCACTCCTCGCCACAGCAGGAGTGTGAACGCCAGGATCACCGAGACGGTTCCAAGCAGGCCCAGCTCTTCGCCGATGATTGCGAAGATGAAGTCGGTGTGTGCCTCAGGAAGCCACTGGTACTTCTGTACCGAATTGCCCAGGCCCACGCCTCCGAGGCCGCCGCTGCCCAGCGCGTAGAGAGCCTGGCAGGCCTGGAACCCGGTGTTCAACGGGTCGTCGCAGGGATGCGTGAAGGTGCTGAGTCGGCTCGACCGGTAGGCGACCAGCATGATCAGGAGGTACCCGCCCACCAGCACCACGCCCAGCAGCACCAGCATGTGCCGCTTACGAACGCCGGCGAGCGCGAGAAGCACCAGCGCGGTTCCAGCGATGATGATGCTGCTGCCCAGGTCGCGCTCCAGCAGCACCAGCGCGAGCAGCACGCCGACCAGCAGGCCGTAGTCGCGCACGCCACGCACGCTGCGCACCACCGGGGCACGATCGACCAGCCACTTCGAGAAGAACAGCACCGAGACGAGGATGGCGATCGCCGAGGGCTGCACCGAGAGTGGACCCACCGTGAACCAGCGCCTCGCTCCGTTGGCCGCTGTCCCGAAATGGGGCAGCAGGACGAGGATGAGCATCGCCACCAGGCAGAGCGCGAGCACTGGGGCGAGGCGGCGCAGGCGGTGGTAGTCCATGCGCGCGAGGATCACCAGGGCGACGACACCGAGCCCCGTGCCCACCAGCTGCCGCTCGAAGAAGTAGTTGGCGTTCTCGAACCAGAGGAAGCCGAGGGCCTCGCTGGCGCTGTAGACCATGACCAGCCCGAAGGCGCAGAGGGCGGCGATGTCGGTGAGCAGCCATCCGTCGACGCCGCCGAGGCTGAGCGTGCGGCCACCGGTCAGCGTCTCGCGCAGTCGCAGTACTGGGACCGCGATCGGGCGGCTGCGTGCGGCCATCAGCGCTCCCTGCCGGCCGCGATGGCGCGAACCGAGGCGGCGAACGCGGTTCCACGTTCCTCGAAGTTGCGGAACTGGTCGAAGCTCGAGTAGCCGGGAGCGAGGAGCACCACGTCACCGGGACGAGCCACCTCCGCGGCGAGTGCGACCGCAGAGTGCTGGTCGGCGACGACCGCGCGCTCCCGGTAGTCGCGTTCCGCCAGGGCAGCGTCGAGCTCAGCGGCGGTGTCACCGTTGAGGATCGCGAAGCGCGCGTTGTGCGCCACCGCGTCGGCGAGCTCGTCGGGCGCAACGCCCTTGGTGTGACCGCCACCGATCCAGATGATGGGACGTTGGAACGACTGCAGCGCGCGGGTGGCGGCGTCGACGTTGGTCGCCTTGCTGTCGTTGATCCAGATCACACCGCCCGAGTCGAGCACCACCTGCAGGCGGTGCGGAACGGCCGTGAACTCGCGCACAGCGGCGCCGATATCTGACGGGGTCACCCCCGCCGCGTGCCCGACGGCGGTGGCGGCGAGGACGTTGAGCACGTTGTGCGCGCCGAACAGCGGGATGTCGGCAACCGGCATCACGGGCTCCGTAGCACCAGCCTCCACGATGGCGACATGGTCGCCGTCGACGGTGGCGCCGTCGACGCCGTCGACCGCGGAGCCGAAGAAGCGCACCGGTGCGCTGCTGGCCGCAGCCATGGCGCGCGTCACGGGGTCGTCCCAGCCCAGCACCGTGCACGACACCGCGTGTTCGACGATGCGTTGCTTGGCGGCGATGTACGCCGCCAGGGTGCCATGGCGATCGAGGTGATCAGGGCTGATATTGAGAACTGCGGCGATCTCACAGCGCGGCAGGTCCACCGATTCCAGCTGGAAGGAGGAGAGCTCGAGCACCACCCAGTCGCCGCTGCCGACGTCGTCGAGCCGGTCGAGGATGGTGTCGCCGATGTTGCCGCCGAGGTGGACGCGGCGCCCGTCGCGCGCGATCACCGCCGCGCACAGCCTCGTGGTGGTGGTTTTGCCGTTGGTGCCGGTGATGCCGACGATCCGGCCGCGGCACCGTTCGAACACCAGTGACATCTCGCTGCGAACCGCGATGCCGAGCGTGCGCGCGAGCTCGAGCTCGGGTGCCGTCCACGGCACCCCCGGGGAGGGGCAGACCATCGCGGCACCACGAACCACGTCCGGGTCGTAGCCGCCGAGCTGGACCTCGACACTGCCCGGGAGCGCAGAGGCGACCTCGCGCAGCTGCGGGTCGTCGCGACCATCCACTACGAGCACCTCGTAGCCGTCGCCGGAGAGCACGCGCGCGCAGGCGAGCCCGCTGCGGCCGAGGCCGATCACCACGGCGCGGTCGGTCACGCCACCGCTCCGCGCGAGCGCGCGTAGAGCACCGTGAGCAGTGTGCCCGCGGCCGCCGCCGCGGCGAAGCAGGCGACCAGGCGTCGCTCGCGGAGTCCGAGCTCTTCGAAGTGGTGATGCAGTGGGCTGGCGCGGAGCACCCTGCGGTGGAAGCGGCGGATGGCGGTCACGTTGATGATGACGCTCAAGGTCTCGGCGACGAAGACGATCCCCATGAGCGGCAGAAACCAGAGAAGGTGCAGCTCCGCGGAGGCCGCCACCAGCGCGCAGCCGAGCGCCAGGGAACCGGTGTCGCCCATGAAGATGCGCGCCGGGAACCAGTTGAAGACGAGGAACGCCGCCAGGCTCCCGACCAGGGCGGCGCTGACGACGACAACAGGAAGCGCGTGCTGGTGCAGCGCCACGGCCAGCAGGCCCGCGAACACCACCGCCACGCAGCTGGCGGCGAGCCCGTCGACCCCGTCGGTGAGGTTGACCGCGTTGCTCACCGCGACCACCGCCACGATGCTCACCAGGATGATCCCGGCGCCGTGCAGGTCGGGCGCCCCCAGGCCGGGAAACAGCTGGCGCGTGGCGCCGACGATGTCGAGCCCGATGCCGACGAGCAGCCCGACGAATGCCTGGAAGCCGATCTTCTGGTACGCACCGAGCCCGAACACACCGCGTCCGCGCACATTGTCACGATCGTCAAGGACGCCGACCAGGGCACCTGCGCACAGCGCGAACACGATCACGAAGCCAACGCGGGTGCGATCGAAGACCAGCCATGCGGCCAGCGCGATGGCGCAGAAGAGCAGCCCCCCCATGGTCGGCGTGCCCATCTTGATCATGTGTGACTGCGGGCTGTAGGCCTGCACACGCTGTCCGGCGCCTCGTCTGGCCAGCTGCGTGGTGAGCCACGGGTACGCGGCGACGCCGGCCACAAATGCCAGCACACCAACGACGGCGGCGTGCTTCACGGGGTGATCCGCCACTGGTCGATGGCGACCTGTGCGACCTGCTTCCAGACGGGCGCGGCGAGGGTGGCGCCGAAGCGCACGACGCCGGTCTCGTGCGGGTAGTTGAGCACCACCAGCATGGTGAATCGCGGGTTCTTGGCAGGAAGAAAACCGCCGAAGGACACGACGACGTCGTTGCCGTACTGTCCGTGCGTCGCGACGCTCGCCGTTCCGGTCTTGCCGGCGACCTGTCGCTTGAACGCGGGGATGCGGGCCAGCGAGCCCTCACCCCCACGATCCTCGACCACCCCGGTCATCATCTGCGCCAGCGTGGCCGCCGCCTGGGGCGAGATGACCCGCCGGGTCGTCGGCACCACCGTCGCCGTCGTGCCGGTTGTCGTGTCGATCACCGATTGCACCGCATGCGGCTGCACCCAGACGCCGCCGTTGGCAACCGCGTTGAAGGCGGCCAGGACCTCGATCGGGGTCACTTGGACGCGCTGCCCGAAGGCAGCCTCGGCCAGGTCCAGCGCGCTCAGCTTGTTCTGAGGCGGCAGGGGCACGTTCTGCTCACCGAAGAGGTCGACCCCGGTGGGCGCGCCCATGCCGAACGCGAGCAGGTTGCTGTAGAAGCTGTTGGCGCCCATCAGCTGGCCGACCTTGATGGCGCCGTTGTTGAGCGACTCGTCGAGCACCGTCTGCATGGAGATGGTGCCGTGGGCGCGGCCGTCCCAGTCGCGGATGGTGTATCCGTCGATGGTGGTGGGTGCCTCGTTGAAGGTGTAGCCGGGGGTGATCGCGCCGGAGTTCAATCCTCCCGCGAAGGTGACCACCTTCTCCACCGATCCCGGCTCATAGACATTGGCCACGGCGAGGTCGCGGAAGCTGGCGATCTGCGAGGCCGAGTACGCGTTGGCGTCGTACGTCGGCGCCTGTGCCCAAGCGCGGATGACGCCGGTTTTGGTGTCCATCATGATCAGGGTGCCGGACGCCGCCTGCGCAGCGGCCACCCCCTGCGCGATCGCCTGCTCGGCCCAGTACTGCACCTCGGAGTCCAGCCCGAGCTGGAGGTCCTGGCCGTTGTGCGCCTCGGACTGCGGGTCATTGCTCAGCGTGATCGAGTTGCCGGCGACGTCACGGACGGTCGACTGGTGGCCGTCGGTGCCGTGCAGCACGGTGTTGTAGTACGACTCGATGCCGTACTGGCCGGTGCCGTTGTGATCGACGTAGCCGAGGAGGTTGGCGGCGAACGACGTCCCTGCCACCGGCGAGGGCTCGTAGACGCGCTGCTGTGCAGGCACCACCACGACGCCGGCAAGGTTGAGCGCGTTGAGCCGGTCGCTGACGTCCTGTGACACGGCCTTGGCCAGGTACACGAAGCGGGTCTGCTCGGAGATGAGAGAGGTGACCGCCGTGGGGTCCATGGAGAGGACGGGGGCGAGCTGGCGGGCCACGTCCTCTCGCGTGGAGGCGGCGATGAGCCCGGGATCCGCGTAGACGTCGTACACGGTGCGGTTGCTCACCAGGACCCGCCCGCTGCTGTCGAGGATCCGGCCGCGGGTGGCGGCGATGGTCACCGACTTCTGGTGCAGCGCCGCCGCCCGTGCGGCCAGGGTGGTGTGCTGCAACATCTGAACGTCGAAGAGGCGCGCGCACAGCGTGATCGCCATCGCTGCGAAGGCCAGCGCGAGCCAGGTGCCTCGATGCCGGAAGTCGGGCGAATCGGCGCCGGCTCACGGCGACCCGCCACGCGTGCCATGAACGCCGAACGCAGCACCCACGCCGGCAACGAACTGCTGGAGCGGGTCCGCCGATCCCGCCTGCGTGGCCACCACCGGCGCCGGGAGGTCGACGACGGTCTTGAGCTGCGCGTCGACGTACGACCAATGCCCGGCGGGGCGCATGCCCAACTTCTGCGCGGCGGCCACAATGCGTTCGGCGCTCTCCAAGCGCGCAAGGTCATCGCCGAGCTGCCCCGCCTGGGCGCGCAGCTGCTGGTTCTGCTGGGCCAGCGCCGCGGCCTGGTAGGTCGCCTGCGTCGAGTGGGCGCTCTGGCTGACGTACGCGACACCCACCCCGGCCAGCGCCGCGATCAGCGGCAGCAATGGCAACGGCGTGCGCGGACCACCGCGGCGCAGACGAGTCCGGCGCGTCGGCGCCTCGTCCAGCGGCACGCCGGCGAGGTCGTCAGCCGGGAGTTGGTGACGTGAGGTTCTGGGCACAGCCCGGGTCTCCGTGTGGGCAGGGACGTGGAGGTGAAACGGGAACGGGGCGATGGGGTGTCGGGTGACGTGTCTAGCGCACGTCGTCGAGCTTCTCGGCGACACGGAGCCGGGCGGAGCGAGCTCGCGGGTTGCTCGCGAGCTCAGCCGCGTCGGGCTTGATCGCCTTGCGACTGAGGAGGAGAAGAGAGGCCCGGTGAGCGCAGGTGCAGTGGGTCTGTTGGGGCGGACATAGACAGTTCTGTGCTGAGACGTGGAGTGCGTTCTTGACAATGGTGTCCTCGAG
>JALYZN010000016.1 GCA_030948845.1 Candidatus Dormiibacterota bacterium | reverse complement strand
GGCCGGGTCAGCCGTCTGGCCACCGCCACCGCCGCCACGGCGCCGCCGCCGCCGCCGACCGCTCCCCTCACCGGGCACGGCGCCGCGCTCGACCCGTCCCTCGGCGTCCCGTCCGAAGCGATCGAAGAAGGCCAGCGCCGGATGGCGGCTGCGCGGCAGGGTGGCGAGCGCCTGCGGGTCAGCGGCGACGCGCTCCTCGAGCTCGAGGAGCAGCTCTTCCAGGGCCCGCTTGTTGCGGCCCACCGGGGCGGCGGTCTCCGCCCAGGGCTGCAGCTTGGTGGCCGCGCCCTCGGGAACGCTGGTATCGATCGAGCCGGGCACCTGGTCGAGGACACTCTCGATGGCACGGGCGACGAGGCCGTCGGTGTCCTCAGCCACCGGCATGGTCCAGGGGGACGCCGGCCAGGGCAAGACCGGCGAGCGTCTTCAGATCGACGTCGCCGGCGCGGGCCATCTCGGTGAGCTGGGCGGCGTCGAAGAGCTCGACGTCGAGGAGCTCGTCGACATCGGGCGTGCTCTCGCCAGCGGTGAGGCCGCGCGCCTCGAAGAACCAGATCTCCTCGCTGGAGTAGCCGGGGCTCACTGGCCCGTGACCGAGCTCGCGCCACTCGCGAGCGCCGTAGCCGGTCTCCTCGGTGAGCTCGCGCCGGGCGGTGGCCGCCGGGTCCTCGCCGGCCTCGCGGGTGCCCGCGGGCAGCTCCCAGAGCGCCCGTCCGGTGGCGTGGCGCCACTGGCGCACCAGCACAACCCGGTCCTCGTCGTCGGTGGCCACCACGGTCACCGCGCCGACGTGCTCGACGATCTCGCGGCGCGCCTCGCCCCCGTGGGGGAGGCGCACAGCGTCCTCGAACACGTGCAGCAGCCTGCCCTCGTACACCGAGCGGCGGCGCAGAGGCTCCTCGCGGAGATGGCGGTCGTCAGGGCTCACGGCTCGAATTGTTCCGCATCGACGCCTGCAGAGGGCGCCGCGCCGGCCACGGTCAGCCCTCGCTCAGGCGCAGCTCCACTGATGAGCCTGCCCATGGGCGAGCATCTTGGCCGCGATGTTGGACTGGTCGGCGGCGTCGTAGATGTTGGTCCCGCCGTTGTGCGTGAACGTCGACATCAGGAACTGGAAGAGCCCGATATAGGGGCCGCCGGGGTTGTACGCGTTGGTGCGCAGTCCGGACTCGCAGCGGGCGATCTTCACCATCCAGCCACCGGAGACGCCCCAGCGGGCGGCGGCCGCCTCGATGATCCCGATCACGCTGTTGGGGTTGGCGGCAGGCGCCACGTACACGGGCTTGCTGGCCACGTGAACGGTCTTGGGAGCCGCCGGCGCGGGTGGCGGCACAACCGGAAGGGCCACCGGGGTGGCGGCGGCGGCGTCCTGGAGGTCAGGCTTGGCGACAGCGAAGGTCCTGGCCTGGACACGGCTGACGGTGGTGGCCTGGGTGCCTGCGACCGGCTGCGTTGCCGACACCAGGGTGAGCGCGAGAACGGGGCTGAGGATGAGAGTGGTCATGCCCAGGACCACTCCTCGAGAACGACGTGGCAACCGCAAATAAATCTCCCACAGCTCTTGGCCGACGCTCCCTTCCTGGCGGGTCCCCCGGGAACGTCTGGTCTGCTTCCCCCGCGTGCTGGGCGGCGGGTCACTGCCCCGCCACGGTGTCTCTGACCCTTACAACGAATACGGGCGCGCAAGTCCTGCGGCATCGGCGCGACCGGGGCACCCTACCACACGCTACCCCGGCGACCGCAACCCGGGAGCCGCGCCGCGACGCCCCGGCGCAGGCGGCGCCAGCTGGTCAGTTTGCTCAGTTCGAGGTGCTTGCGCCGACCTGGCACGTCGCCGGCGGCGCGTTCACGATGACCGGGATGTCGAGGTTCAGCGAGCCTCCAGCCTGGGGCCAGAGCAGCTGCCGGGAACCGCCGCCGATGATCCTTCCCGCAGCGTTCGCGCAGGAGGCGATGATGTCGACCTGCTCGTTGGCGAGGAGTTGGGGGCTGCCCACGGTGATTGGGACGTCCCACTGGCCGTGGCCCGTGCAACCCCTGGTGCACTTGAACGGCCCGCCCGTGGCGGCCAGCGGCGCCCCGGGCAACGCCGCCCAGGCGCCGGGGGAGACGGTCACCGTCACCCCGTCGGCGGTATAGCAGGGAAAGTCGGTGCACTGGTAGGAGGTGACCACCAGAGTTTGACCCGGGTACAGCGTCAGCTGGGGCGACTCGAGCTGGTTCAGGGGCTTACCGCCCTTGGTCAGGGTGAAGTGCACGATCACCCCGGTCACCCCGGTATGAGTGGCGGCGTTGTGGATGACCGCGACCGGGACGGCAACCAGCTGCCAGGTGCCCACGCCGGTGGAGACGACGTCGATGCGCTGGACGTCGGGTGCGGGAGTGGGCGCCGGGGTGGCGGTGGCCCGGGGGGTCGCGGTGACGGTCGGGGTGGCCACCGCACCGCTGCCGCAGCCGCCGACGCAGAGCGCGGCGATGCCGCCGCACAGAAGACGTCGCATCGCCCCCATGGTATTGCCCGGCGTGGGCAATCCCGCCGGATGCAGAATTGACGCCCACGTCAATTCGGGGGTGCTGGGATGCCATTCACCGCAGAGCACGACGCGCTGCGCGAGACGGTACGCGAGTTCGTCGCCCGCGAGCTGCGCCCGCACGCGGACGAGTGGGAGGCCGCCGAATACTTCCCCGATAGCCTCTTCCCGCGGATGGGCGAGCTCGGCCTGCTCGGCCTACGCTACCCCGAGGAGTACGGCGGCCAGGGCGGCGACTACTGGAGCGCCATCGTCCTCGCCGAAGAGATGGCCCGTTGCGGCTCCGGCGGGGTGGGCATGGCAGTGTCCGTCCAGGCGGAGATGGCCACCCCACCGATCTTCAAGTTCGGCACCGAGGAGCAAAAGCAACGCTACCTGGTTCCGGCCATCCGTGGCCAGAAGGTGGCGGCGCTGGGCATCACCGAGCCGGACACCGGCAGCGATGTCGCCTCAGTGCGCACCCGCGCGGTCCGCTACAACGGCGGCTGGCGCATCAACGGCAGCAAGCTGTACATCACCAACGGGGTGCGCTGCGACTACATCCTGCTCGTCGCACGCACCGGCACGCAGGAGGAGGGTGCGCACGGGATCACCCTCTTCCTCGTCGACAAGGACACCCCCGGTTTCGCTGTCAGTCGCAAGCTCAAGAAGCTCGGCATGCACGCCAGCGACACTGCCGAGCTGTCCTTCAGCGACGTCGACGTCCCTGAGTCGGCGGTGCTCGGCGAGGTGGGCCAGGGCTTCTACCACCTCATGTGGGAGCTGCAGGGGGAGCGCCTGATCGGCAGCGCGGGCACCGCCGCGGGCGCCGAGCTGATGTTCGAGGAGACGCTGCGCTGGTGTAAGGAGCGCGAGGCTTTCGGCCGCCCCATCGCAAGGTTCCAGGTGAACCGCCACAAGCTCGCGGACCTGTTCACAGACATCTCTATCGCCAAGACCTACATCTACTCGGTCGCGGAGAAATGGAATGCCGGTGAATACCCGGTGGCGGAGATCTCCATGGCCAAGCTGTTCGTCGGCCAGGTGACCTCACGCGTCGCCGACGCCTGCCTGCAGCTCCACGGCGGCTTTGGCTACATGGCCGAATCGCATGTGTCGCGCTACTACCGGGACTCGCGCCTGATCCGCATCGGCGCCGGCACCGATGAGGTCATGAAGGAGATCATCGCCAAGACGGCACTCGGCCTCTGAGGCTACTGCTGAAGCACGCCGAGGAAGTTGCCCTTGCCCAGCGTTGCCGACATGTGACCGCTGAGGTCCTCGACAAAGCTCGTCGGATCCGTGAACTGCTGGCAGACGAAGTGGCCGGCGTCGAACCAGCCCCGGATCTCGCAGCCTGGCAACTCCACCTGGGCGCCCGTGGCGACAGTGATCAGCTGAGTGTGGACGCGGGCGCTCTGGTCGCCGCCCGCGCAGGGTAGCGGGGTGAGGCGGCCGACGCCGACCAGCGCACCGTCGGGGCTGACATACGCGCCGTCGATGATCGTCGCGGGGTAGTCGAACCGGGCGCCGTCGACGAGGATCGCCGAGTGTGAGCCAGCCGCCAGTGACACACGCACGCCGTGCCGTGCATCGAGGTATGAGGCTCCATCAAAGAGATCGGAGAGCGTTTCCTTGCTCGGGTTGATGAGGAAGGACGCCGTGTCAGGATGAAAACCCGGTCCGCAGCCCCCGAAGGTGAGGCGTTGCATGACGATTCCCATGTCTGTCCATGCGCCGACACGCTCGCTTGCGTCCACGGGTGCCAGCCACGAATACACCGAGCGGGCAGCCGTGCCCAGCCCCGCCACCATGATCCGGCCGTGATGCTGCACGCCCGGGGTGGCAGGCAAACTGTCGTCGACGCTCCACGCCCAGCGCGGCCCGCTCGGGTCGGCTGCCACGTCGCCGCAGGTCGTTGCCTTGTCGAACGCGCCTTTGCCGATCACCTTGCCGGTGCTGTCGAGCACCGCGACGCCACCGGGCAGTGCAGTGGTCGCGCTGTCGTGGCAGCCGAACACGAAGAGGTTGACCCCGGCCGGACGCACCTCGACGCCGTCATTGGGACCGAGCGAGAGCAGCGTCCGCGCCGCGGTGTCGGTCAGCGACCACTGCGTGTGGCCGGTGCTGTCGACGACGTGGATGTCGCTCGGCACGCTTGCCTGGAGGACTGCCAGCGGTGGTGGCGGCGGCGGCGTGGGGGTGGCCGCCGCCGCGGTTGGTTGCGCAGTCGAAGGCTCAGTCGTTGAGGTGCTGGCACCCGTCGCGGATCCACAAGCTGCCACGACAAGGAGCGCCCCGATGACCAGCAGCGATCGAGCGATGAGCACTTGTGGCCGGGCGCGGAGTAGGTCGTTCATGTCTTTCGAAACGCGAGGAGGCCCATAGCGTTACGCGGGTGCACTCCGCCGTCGGAAAGGCGCTCCGGCACTGACTACAATCCGCAGCGTCTCCGTGGAAATCCTGGGGGGTGAACACATCGTGGACGAGAAGATCATCGGCACGACGATGCCGGTCCTCGAGCTGACGCTCAATCCGGGTGAGGCGATCTTCGCGGAGTCCGGGGAGCTCTCCTGGATGACCGCAAGCATCCAGATGACCACCTCCACGCAGTACGGAGGTGGCGGCGGCCTAGGCGGTGTGTTCAAGCGTGCGGTCGGCGGTGGCTCGCTGTTCATGACCGAGTACGCCGCTCAGGGCGCGCCCGGCATGGTGGCCTTCGCGGCGCGGCTGCCCGGGCAGATCTTTCCGCTCGACGTCAAACCCGAGCCGGGCATGCAGTTCCTCGGCCATCGCCACGCGTTCGTGGCGGGCACCCACGGCGTGCAGATCTCGGTCGGGTTCCAGCAGAGCCTCGGCGCCGGCGCGTTCGGCGGCGACGGCTTCCGCCTCCAGAAGATCGCCGGCCAGGGTCGGGTCTGGTGCGAGCTGAGCGGTGAGGTGGTCATCTACGACCTCCGTCCCGGCGAGGAGATGAAGGTCCACCCCGGCCATGTCGGTCTTTTCCAGGACACCGTCCAGTTCAACATCACCACCGTCAAGGGGATCAAGAACAAGATCTTCGGCGGCGACGGCATCTTCCTCGCCCAGCTGATCGGCCCCGGCCGCGTGTGGCTGCAGTCGTTACCGCTGGCGCGACTGGCCCACGCTCTCGGCGAGTACAGCGTGGTGCGGGGAGCCGAGGCGGGCGTCGCCGGTGGCGTGGTCGGCGGGCTGCTCCGCAATATGGGCGGCTGAGCCGCCGCCTCGATCAGCCCTCGACCGGCAGCGGGGCGAGCAGCGAGACGCGGC
Source organism: Candidatus Dormiibacterota bacterium (assembly GCA_030948845.1). Lineage (GTDB taxonomy): Bacteria > Chloroflexota > Dormibacteria > Aeolococcales > Aeolococcaceae > Aeolococcus. Next base: position 5,212 of record JALYZN010000016.1, on the reverse strand, counting down.
GCGTGCGGAGCAGCCCGTCGACGTCCTCGAGCCAGGCACGGCGCTCGACGGCACGCGCGTGCAGCTGCTGGATGTAGTCGTACGTGGTGGAGTCCCGGCGCAGCGGTTGGTGAGGCGGTGGGGGCGGCGCCTCGTTCTTGTCGAGCAGGCCGCGCTCGACGAGCTCTTCGCACGTCAACACCGCCGCCGCGACCAGGTCGTTGACGGTGTCCGCGTGGTCCATCTTGGCATTGAGCACGGCGATGGAATCGCGGCCGTCGGGACCGGGCGGGCGGCGCTTGCTGATCGCCTCAACGTAGTCGCCGAGTCCCTCGAGAGGCTCGATGCCCGGCCGGGGCGAGACGGGCAGCACCCGATGACCCTGGGCGCCCACCGTGAACCACTCCTGGTGCGTGGTGGAGCGGCGACCGAACAGCGGCACTCGCGTGTCCCTAGGCGCGCGCCGGCGCAGAGAACTCGCTGCGCACGAACAGAGCGTGGACGGCCACGCCCCGTGCCTCGATCGTGGCGCGCCCGCCCTCCTCTCGGTCGACCACAGCGAGCGCTTCGACGATCTCCACGGGCTGGTCGCGCAGCGCGTCGACAGCCTGCAGCAGCGAGCCGCCGGTGGTGATCACGTCGTCGACCACCATCACCCGGTCACCCTCGCGCAGCGCCGGTCCCTCGATGAGGTTGCCCGCGCCCGTGCCGTGCCCCCTGGGCTCTTTGCGCACAATGAAGGCGCGCAGTGGATCGTTCTGACCGGACAGGGCGGCGACGCCCGCGGCGATGGGATCGGCGCCAAGCGTCAGCCCGCCGATGGCGTCGACGCGGAGCTCGCGGCAGCGCTGCAGGATGAGCAGGCTCGCCAGGTACAGGCCGCGCCCCTCCAGCGTCACCTGCTTCCCGTTGAAGTAGAAGTCGCTGCGCCGGCCGCTGGTCAGCACGAAATCGCCGAACGTGAACGCGCGCTCGGCGAGCAGGTCGTGCAGCTCGGTGCGGGCGGCGTCGAAGTCAGCTGTCACGGCTGATTCCCGGTCATGCGGTCGGCGTCGCCGGCGTCTCAGCGTCGCCGAAGGGTGGGCCGGACGCTGCGGAGACAGCCGTGCGCAGGGACTCGCTCCAGCGCAGCACCGGGTGGCGCGCCGCGCCCACCTCGTCGACGCGCTCCACCGGGGTAATGTGCGGCGCGTCCTGCACGAAGCCGAGGTCACGCTCTGCGTCGGCGACGATGGCGGCGCAGACGTCGGCGAGCAGGTCGAGGCTCTGCCGCGACTCCGTCTCGGTGGGCTCGAACATCAGCGCCTCGGGAACGGTCATGGGGAAGTACACCGTCGGCGCGTAAATGCCGTAGTCAAGCAGCCGCTTGGCCACATCCATGGCGCGCAGATCGTCGACCCGGCCGCCCCTGGTCGTGCACACGAACTCGTGCATCGAGTCGGACTCCACCGCCATCGGGAAGAGGTCTCGCAGGCGCGCCTGAAGGTAGCGCGCGTTGAGCACCGCGTCACGAGCGATGCCGGCGATACCGTCGCCGTACGCGGCGATGTACGCGTAGGCGCGCACCAGCATGCCGAAGTTGCCGTAGTAGGAGCGCACCTTTCCGACGCTGCGCGGGCGGTCGTCGTCGAGCCGGTAATGGCCGTCATCGACCTCAACGGTGGGCGTAGGCAGGAACGGCACCAGCCGCTCCGCGACCCCGACCGGGCCCGCCCCCGGTCCGCCACCACCGTGCGGGGTGGAGAAGGTCTTGTGCAGATTGAGATGCACGACGTCGAAGCCCATGTCACCGGGGCGCGCCATGCCGACGAGCGCGTTGAGGTTGGCGCCGTCGTAGTACAGCATTGCACCGGCGGCATGGGCGAGACGAGCGATCTCGAGGATGTCCTTCTCAAAGACTCCCAGCGTGTTGGGGTTGGTCATCATCACCGCCGCCACGTGCTCGTCGAGATGGGCAGCGAAGTCGCTGACGTCGACGGTGCCGTCGGCGTTGCTCTTCACCGTCACCACCTCGAGCCCGCATGCCGCCGCCGACGCGGGGTTGGTGCCGTGGGCGCTGTCGGGGATGAGTACGCGCGTCCGCGCGGTGTCGCCGCGATCGGCGTGGTATGCCTGGATCATGCGCAGACCCGTCCATTCGCCGTGGGCGCCGGCGGCCGGCTGCAGCGACATCCGCGCCATGCCGGTGATCGCGGCGAGCATCCGTTCGAGCCGCCACATCAGCTCGAGCGCTCCCTGCACGTCGGCCTCGTCCTGGTACGGATGGAGGTCGGCGAAGCCGGTCAGTCCGGCGAGCTGCTCGTCGACGACCGGGTTGTACTTCATGGTGCAGCTACCGAGCGGGTAGGTGCCGTGATGCAGGTGATGGTTCCGTCGCGCCAGCCGGCCCACATGGCGGGCGAGCACCGGCTCGGGCACGGTGGGAACCTTGGCCGGCTCGGTGCGCAGAAATGCAGCTGGGATCAGCCCATCAAGGGACGACGTGGCCACTCCCGCGGCGGTGACGCGCGGGCCGCCGGTGTAGTCCTGGCTGAGCTCGAACACCAGCGACTCGGCGCCCGCCCAGGCCGCCTCGACAGCGCTCGCCGGTCGTGTCGGCGCGATCACACCGCCGCCTCCTGGCGGATCTGCGGTAGCGCAGCCGTGTCCAGCGCCGTCAGCGCTGCAACGAAGCGATCGATCGCCGGTCGGGAGGTCATCTCCGTGCAACACACGAGCAGCTGATCGGGCCGTGCCGGGTCAACTCGGCCCAGTGGCATGCCGGCGACGATGCCCTGCTCGCGCAGCGCAGCGGCGACGGCGCCGGCGTCGGCCGGGCAGCGCAACACGAACTCCCACAGGAACGGGGTGGCGCTTGCGAGGGAGAATCCCTTGACAGCGCTCAGCTTGTCGGCGAGGTGATGGGCACGCTGCGCGCTCACGGTGGCCACCTCGCGCATCCCACCGGCACCCATGTGCGCCATGTACACGGTGGCGGCCAGCGCCACGAGCGCGTGGTTGGTGCAGATGTTGGAGGTGGCGTGCTCGCGGCGGATGTGCTGCTCGCGCGTCTGCAGGGTGAGCGTGTAGGCGCGCCGGCCTGCATGGTCGTTGGTGATCCCCACCAGACGACCCGGCATGCGCCGCACCAGCGCCTGTCGCACCGCCATATAGCCGACGTGCGGCCCACCGAATGACGCTGGCACACCGAGCGGCTGGCCATCGCCGACGCACACGTCGACGCCCGCCTCTGCCGGTGGCACCAGCACGGTGCAGGCCAATGGGTCGGCGCTGCACAGCGCCAGCGCGCCCACCGCGTGCGCGGCCTCGGCAAGCCCCGCGAGCGCCTCGAGGGTGCCGAAGAACGTCGGCTGCTGGACGAGCAGGCCGGCGTGACGCTCGTCGAGTGCCGCGCGCACGTCGTCGATGCTGGTGACGTCGTCACGTGCGGCGATCACATCGAGAGAGACAGAACGCCCCGCGGCGAAGGTTCGCAGCACACGAAGCGTCTCAGGGTGCACTGCTCCGCTCACCGCGATGCGATCGCGACCGGTGGCCTGGACGGCCAGCATCATCGCCTCGGCGGCGGCGGTGGCGCCGTCGTAGAGGGAGGCGTTGGCCACGTCCAGGCCGGTGAGTGCGCAGATCATCGACTGGAACTCGAAGATCGTCTGCAGCGTGCCCTGCGAGGCTTCGGCCTGGTAGGGGGTGTAGGCCGTGTAGAACTCGGGCCGGCCGATCGTGCCGCGCACGATCGCGGGGATGAAGCGCAAGTAGACGCCGGCGCCGAGGAAGTTGTCGAGCTCGCTCAACGGGTGGTTGCGTGCCGCCAGCCGCTCCACCTCGGCGACCAGATCCTGCTCACCGAGCGGTGACGGAAGCTCCACGATGGGGTCGCGCAGCGACGCCGGGATGGTCGCGAACAGGTCGGCGACGTTGCCTGCGCCGACCACCTCGAGCATTGCCGTCCGATCGGCGTCGCTGTTGGGGAGGTAGGCCACCCCGCAAGTATGCCGACGGGTCAGCTGCGGCCGTCGTGGTCTGAGATCTCCGCGCAGCGGGTAGACTGATGACGTGGCAACCAAGCGCCCGACAGTGAGCATCGACGACGTCATCGCCGCGATCGAAACGGCCCGCGACAAGGTGATGAGCGACGAGGTCAAAAGCCTCGTCAAGCTCGGCCTGCCCAAGAACGTCGCCAACAAGATGGTCGCCGAGCGCTACCGGCAGCGCAACGAGGGTGAGGAGGGCGAGGGCGAGGCTCAGGGAGCCTGGCCCGACATGTCCTGAGTTCCGCTCAGCTCTGACCGCGGGCCGCCGCCTGCCGCCGGCCGCGCACCAGCCAGCCGATGACCACGCCGACCACCACCACCGCGAGGATGATCGCCACGACGGTGATCGGTCCCGAGATCTTGTCGTAGTTGGCACCGACCGCGTAGCCGCCCGCGCCGAGCGCGATGCACCAGGGCAGCGCGCCGATGAAGGTGAGCAGGGTGAAGGGCACCAGCGGCACGCGCGCCAGCCCGGCCGGGAACGAGATGTATGTGCGCACCACCGGCAGGACGCGCCCCACCAGCACCGCGAGGAGCCCGTGGCGCGCGAACCAGCGGTCGGCGAGCTTGAGGTGCGATTCCCTGATGCCGACGCGGCGGCCCGGGCCGAGCAGCAGCGGCCGTCCGAACCGGGCGGCCAAGCCGTAGGCGACCAGCGAGCCGACGACGTTGCCGAGCGTGCCCGCGAGGATGGCGCCCGCCAGGTTGATGTGGCCCTGGGCGGCCAGGAAGCCGGCGAACGGCATGATCACCTCGCTCGGAAAGGGGATCCCGCAGCTCTCCGCGGCCATCAGCACGAAGACGAGCACGATGCCGCCGCTGGTCACCCAATGCGTGATGAAGTTGGTCACGGGCGCGCATTCTGAGGGGGCGAGCCGCGCGCGCGCATCGGCACTCGGTTAGTAGGCTCCCGGCCGATGAGCCGCCGCCCCTCGCGACTGGACGCGTGGCCGCGAGCGTTCGACCCCGCGGTCGAGCTCGACTGGGGTGACCCGGTGACGAGCCGCCGCCTGCTGCGCGAGCACCTCGACCAGACCCACGACGGCGCCAGCCGGCGTCTGCGGCTCATCGACGAGCACGTCCGGCGCCTGCTGCGCCTCCTGCCCGAACCACCCGCGGAGGTGCTCGACGCCGCCTGCGGTCCTGGCCTGTACGCGGCGCGCCTGGCCCGCGCCGGTCACCGGGTCACCGCGCTCGACGTC
>JALYZN010000105.1 GCA_030948845.1 Candidatus Dormiibacterota bacterium | reverse complement strand
GTTGGACGAACCGCTGGTGTACCGGTTGTTTCGCCAGAAGCACCGCCGGGTAGCTATGTTCGGATGGGATAAGCGCTGAAAGCATCTAAGCACGAAGCCCACTCCAAGATAAGATCTCCCACCGGGTCAACCGGGTAAGACCCCAGAGAGACCATCTGGTTGATAGGCCGCAGGTGTAAGAGAGGCAACTCTTTGAGCTGAGCGGTACTAATCGGTCGAGGGCTTGACCTTTCTATCCCACTTTTCAGTGAACTGAACCCCTGCATTTCGATTGGGGCGCCTCCGTCTGGAGCGCCCCGTAAGCGCATTGCATCGGCGACGTGAGCATTCGCACAGGCGTCCGCGGACGCACTTCGCAGACTTCATCTCCCTTTTGCAAAGAGAGATATCCGGTGACCATAGCGACGGGGTCACACCTGTTCCCATCCCGAACACAGCAGTTAAGCCCGTCTGCGCCGATGGTACTGCCCTGGCAACGGGGCGGGAGAGTAGGTCATTGCCGGGTATCTCTTTTCTTTCGCCCAACATGCCCCGTGGCGGCGATGGCGAGCGACACTCGGCGAAACGCCCCGTCAGGACGGAGCCGCCACGCGCGCGCGCCGACCTTCCCGCGCGCGACCCGAGAGGACGCGCCCGGCGTCGGCACCGGCGCGCTCGTCGGCTGGCCGTGCGGCGTGGTCCAGCTGTCGCCGCGTGGCGCCGTAGCACTCGCATGCCGCGGCTTCCAGGCCGGCGCGATCCGCGATGGTGATCTCGCCGTGGCGGTACCTGATCGCCCCACCAGCCTCAAGGATTCCGGCGGACAGCGCCACAGTGAGCGGGGAGCAACCCAGCAGCTGACCGAGGAACTCCCGGCTGATGTCAACGACGTCGCGGCCGGCGCGGTCGTGTGTCAACAGCAGCCAGCGGCTGAGGCGCTGTTCCCTGGAGTGCAGACGGTTGCAAACCGCGGACTGCGAGATCTGACTGATCAGGGTGGCGAGGTAGTCGTTGACGACTTCGCGCAGCGGGCCGTACCGTTCCAACTCCGCCAAGAATCGCGCCGCGTCCAGGCGAATGACCCAGCCGGCCATCTGCGCGACGGCGCGCACCGCTGACGAACCGCCGCGCACCAGCGGCACACCGACCACCCCCTCGCTGCCAACCGTGGCTACCTCCAGGGTGCTCCCGTCTCCAAGCTGGGCCAGCAGCGCGACCACGCCATTGAGTGGAAAGTACACGGACTCGACGGCCTGACCTAGCTCGAGGACCACCGTGTTGGCGGCGAAGAACACCGGAGGGAACGCGCCTGCCAAACGCCGGATCTCGGCCGGCGAGAGCGCGTCGAGAATGTGGTTGATCCCGCGTATGGCGCCGATGCCGTCGTTCAATCCCAAGTCCTCGTTGTGCGACCGACCCCGCCACACCAAGCACGCTAACCCGTACGTCTCGTTACGCGAGCGTCACAACCGTTTCGTTACCGCGTTACGGCGGCCAGTGACCTAGGCCGTGCGCGAGGATCGGGGGACATCGACGTGGCCTTGTCCAGGGGTGCCACGATATGCGCGTTTCAGAACGGGGAGAGGAAATGGCTAGAACGGCGACTGAGGAACCGGACGTCATTCCCATGCTGGCCTACGAGAACGGCCCCGCGGCTCTCGACTGGCTCGCCGCTGCGTTCGGCTTCCGGGAGCGCACCCGCATGACCGACGACACCGGCCGCCTCACCCACGGGGAGATGGAGGCCGGGGATGGCCTCATCATGCTGGCAACGCCGAGCCCCCACTACCAGGGCCCGGCCCACCACCGCGAGCACTGCGAGGCGGCGCAGGCGTGGTCGACCGTTCCCTACATCGTCGACGGCGTCCTGGTGCACGTCGACGACGTCGCAGCGCACCACGCGCGCGCTCGAGACCACGGCGCGCGGATCCTCAGCGGGCCTGAGACTGACCAGTTCGGCAGCCGATACCGCGCGGAGGACGTCGAGGGCCACCGCTGGATGTTCGTCGAGCGCTAGCCCTTGTCTGGCACGTGCGGGGTACCGGCTCGGATAATTGCCCGCCATGATCACAGCAGCGCAGTCCAAGCGCGTCTGCGTCGTCGGCGCGGGCCCGAGCGGCATCGCTGCCTCCAAGGCGCTGCACGAGCGCGGCTTCTCGTTCGACTGCTTCGAGCGGCGGTCGCGGGCCGGCGGACTGTGGGCTGTGGCCGACGGCGACATCCAGGCGTCCTACCCGTCGCTCGAATGCAACACCAGCAAGCGACGCACCGAGTTCTCGGACTACCCGATGCCGCGCGCTTTCCCCCCGTACCCGCACAACACGCAGATGGCCGCCTACTTCAACGACTACATCGACCATTTCGGCTTCCGGGATCGCATCACGTTCAACACCGGCGTCGAGCACGCGACCCGCGCCCCCGACGCCGGCTGGGAGGTGCGCCTCAACACTGGCGAGACGCGGCACTACGATGCGCTGGTCGTCGCCAATGGCCACCACCGTGAGCCGCGCTGGCCGAGCCCGCCCTTTCCGGGTGCGTTCTCCGGGCGGCAGATGCACGCCCACGACTACATCGGCCCCGACGGGTTCGAGGGCAGGTCTGTCGTCGTGCTCGGCATGGGCAACTCGGCGATGGACATCGCCGTCGAGCTCAGCGGTGTGGCCCGCAACGTCTACCTGGCCAGCCGGCGGGGCGCGCACATCGTCCCCAAGTTCGCCTTGGGGAAGCCTATCGACACATTCAACACCGCCCTGCCGGTACCGTGGTCCGTGAAGCGCGCTTTCTTCAGCCTGATCGTGCGCGGCACCATCGGTCGCCCCGAGGATGTCGGCCTGCCCAAACCGGACCACCGTCTCGGCGAGGCGCACCCCACGGTCAGCCAGCGGATCACGGAGCGCGTCAGGGCCGGGGCCGTGACACCCAAGCCGCACATCGAGTCCTTCGCCGGTTCTCGTGTTCGCTTCACAGATGGAAGCGACGTGGTCGCGGACGCTGTCGTGTACTGCACCGGGTACAACGTGAGCTTCCCCTTTCTCGACGCCGACGCCTTCAGCGCCATCGACAACCGCGTCGACCTCTTCCACCAGGTGTTCCCGCCCGGCGTTGCCAACCTTGCCTTCATCGGGTTGGTGCAGCCTTTCGGTGCGCTGATGCCGATCGCGGAGGCGCAGGCGCAATGGGTTGCAGACGAGCTCGCTGGCGACTACCGGCTCCCGCCCATCGAGGTGATGCGCGCGCAGATCAGCCACGAGCGCACCGCGCGCGAGCGCCAGTTCGTGGCGTCGCCACGACACACCATGGAGATCGACTTCTACGCCTACCTGCGCGGCCTGCGTGCGGAGCGCAAGCGCGGACGGAGGAGCAGCGTCACCGTCTGAGCGCTCGGGTGACCATCACAGCCGGTTATCACGGTCCGTGCGGATGCGCTCGCGGTAGACGGAATCGATCCGGCTCAGTCGGTCCGTGAGCGCGTCGAGGCGCGGCGACAGCGCCGAAAGCAGCGCGCCCGCCCGCACCAGCGGCGAGCCCACCAGGATGCGACGGGGTCGTTGCTCGAGCGCGCGGACCACCGCCGCCGCCACAGACTGCGGGGCCACCGCGGAGGACTCGACCAGCCGGTTGGGCGTCAGCTGGTCGCTCACGCGCGCCCACATGCCCACGGCCGTCACCGCCGACGGGCAGATCACCGTGGCGTCCACGCCGGTGCCGGCGAGCTCCTTGCTCAGCGACAGCGAGAACCCCACCAGGCCGGCCTTGGCCGTGTTGTACACCACGTTGAAAGGAACCGGCTTGATCCCGGCCATCGACGCGATGTTGATCACGTGGCCTCTCCCGCGCGAGCGCAGCCCCGGCAGCACGGCATGGGTGAGCAGCATCGCTCCAAGGAGGTTGACGTCAAGGGCGTGGCGCACCTCCTCGGGGTCGAGGCGCTCAAACTCGCTGGCCTTCTCGACAGCGGCGTTGTTGATGAGGACGTCGGGCACGTGGTCGACGCGGTCGTAGTGGGCGACGATGCGGCCTCGATCGTCTGCGTCGGCGACGTCAGCGACGAGCGCGTGGCAGGCGAGCCGGTCGCGCAGCGCCAGCAGGGCAGCGGCGTTGACGTCCACCAGCATCAGCACGGCGCCTCGGCCCGTCAGGGCGGTCGCGATGGTGGCGCCAAGGCCGCCAGCGGCGCCGGTGAGGAGCACGTGGCGACCCGTCACGGCTGGCGCCGAGACCTGTTCCCGGCTCATCCGGACGACGGCGAGGCGCCGCACCGAGCCACGGCGGCCTCGGTCAATCTCCATGCGCGCAATCGGGAATCGACGCGGTCGATGCCGCCACCGTGTACATTCACGCCATGTCCACCGAGGGTGTGCGTCGAGCGCGGGATGCGCTGGCCGACATCGAGCTGGTCGCTCAGCTGCGCAGCGCCTTCGCTGAGGCCCAGTCGATCATGGGTCAAACCCTGGCCGGCTTCGGCTTGACCGAACAGCGCTACCACCTCCTGCTGATGGTCGCCGCGGGCGGCCCTGCCGGGACCGGCCAGGGCGCCCTCGCCCGAGCGCTGCACTGTCCGGAGTCGCGCATCTCCCTGCTCGTCCATGAGCTCAGTGACGCGGGGCTGGTCGAGACCGTGCGCGACGACTCCGACCGGCGTCATGTCAGGGTGCGCCTCCATGGCGACGGGGAGGGGGTCCTCGCTCGCGCCGTCAGCGTACAGCGCGAGGCGCTGCACAGCCTCATCTCGACCCTCGAGGTGAGCGAGGTGACCCGGCTCGCCGAGCTGGTCGCCCGTACGTACCTCGGCCTGGAGCTGTCGGTGTCGGTCAAGCCGCCGCGCCGACCGGCGCGCGCCCCCCGGGCGGCCGCGCGCACCGCGATTCGCCTCGCCCCCGATCCTATGGCCACCACGACGGTGAAGCCGCTGCCGACGACCGATCCGCCCCGGGCAGCGGCTGCCGGCGCCTGACCGGCCGCGCTCACGCCGCGACGTACCCGTGCTCGCGGTACCAGCGGACCGACTCCTCGAGGGCGACATCGACGCTGGACGGGATCACCCCGAGCTCCTCGTGCGCTCGACGGGAATCGACGTACATGTGGTGTCGCGCCATCCGCGCCCCCTCAAGTGGGACGACCGGCTGCGCGCCGGCGACCACCCAACAGCGCGCTTCGTCGACGAGCGCCGCCAGCAGCGCGACGGCATGCGGCATGTGCCGGCGTGGTGCCCGCCGGCCTGACACCTCGCCGAGCCGCGCCCACAGCTCGTCGAAGCTGAGGTTGGCCCCGCCCACCAGGTACCGCCGTCCCGGCCGACCTCGCTGCAGAGCGGCCAGATGGGCCGCGGCGACGTCGGTCACGGCGACGACATTGAGCCCACCATCGACGCTGGCGAGAACCCGCCCGCGCAGGAAGGTGAGCACAGCCGCGCCCGTCGGGGTCGGCTTCCAGTCGCGAGCGCCGACGGGGGCGGTCGGCAGCACCACGATGGTCGGGATGCGTGCTGCCAAAGCGGCCCGCTCGGCCGCGATCTTGGAATCGTGGTATGCGGAATGGCCGTGCTCGTCGGCGTGGTTCGCCTCAGTCGCCGGCCGGCCGGCGCGCGCC
>JALYZN010000104.1 GCA_030948845.1 Candidatus Dormiibacterota bacterium | reverse complement strand
ACGCGGCGATGCTCGTGGTGCACCTGCGTCACCGCGTGGTCGGCCCCCGGGTGTTCGGTGGCGCCGCGCTCAGCGCCGTCGCGCTCGCCGACGTCCGGCGACGCCGCTGACGGTCACCCTGGCGACGTCGCAGTCGACGCCTGGACCTGGGCGACGCAGGCGGGTCCCGCGGCGACAGTGAGCGTGAGGCGAGCGCGGACCGAGTCCCACTGAGACGAGCCCGTGCAGCTCCCGGAGAGGAAGGGCGCCGCCGACGACAACAGGGGCCAGGCGATGTCGACCGTGCCTCCCGCCGAGCCTGCGTCGACGGTCAGCGTCAGATCCCCGGTGTTGTCGTCGACGCGGGCGTGCACACCGGGAGGACTGGCGGCCAGGTACGGCCGCGCCAGGTGCGCCAGCATCGCCCGGTTGGTGTGGCCGGAGGTGTCGCGGATGCCCCACGACGAGTCCTCGCGCCACTGCCACCACGCCCACCCGGCTCCAGCGGTGTCGAATGCGCTCACCACATCGTCGACCCACGCGGTCGCCTTCGCCTGCGTCGCCGACATTCCCCACTCGCCGACCCACAGCGCGGCCGGCACGCGCGACGCCTCCTCGCTCAGCTTGCTGACGTGCTCGTCGAGCGCCTGTGCATTGCCGTCCCAGACCGGTGGAACCAGCGAGCCGGTGTACTCGTGCGGGGAGTACACGAGGTTGGGTGCCTGCAGCGGCACGACGGTGGTGCCGAAATCACCGAAGAGCTGGCCCTCGACGATGAAGAGGTGGTTGGGATCCACGGCGCCGATGGAGTCGATGGTGCGCGCGTACAGCGGCCACATGAAGCTGCGCTCGAAGCGGACCGGTGGAAGCGGGATGGCGTGCGGCTCGTTGTACAGGTCGTAGCCAGCCACGCCGCTGTTGTTGCGGAAGCGGCGTGCCAGCAGCTGCCAGCTCTGCGCAAAATCGGCCTGCCAGTCCGGCGACAGCCAGAAGTAGGTGTTGGCCGCGTTCACCGCCGGTGAGAGGTGGCGCTGCCAGTCACCGAGAGGCTCCCAGCGCAGGTTGGGGAACCCCGGCACGGCAGCCCAGGCCGGTGCCCCGGAGCCGCCGAACGCCGAGCTCCAATCGAGGAAGTGCATGTCGATGACCACGTAGATGTGGTGCCGATTGAGCCGTTGCACCGTCTGCGCGATCTGGCCGAGGTACGCGGTGTCCCACTGTCCGCGCACCGGCTCGAGGCGCCCCCAGGAGACAGCGAGGCGCACGACGTTGAAGCCGTCGCGCTCCATCATCGTGGCGTCGCTCTCGTCGAGCGGTGAGCGCTGCACCGTCGGCTCCAGCAGCGTCGAGGTGTTGAAGCCGTGCAGCTGGACGATGCGTCCCGCTTCGTCGACGATGTGCCGGTCGTGGACCGAGAGCCAGGACAGGTCGGCGCTGGCAGCAGGGCGATCGGCCGGGCCGACGGTGGTGGTGAGCGCGGCCACCGGCATGTCGATCCATAGCAGTGACGCCACCACAGCGAACACCACCGCCAGCCAGGCGCGAGGGCCGACAGCCGTCTCGCCCCGCCGTCGCGCGCGCGGCGGCCTCCTTCTCACCGGGGCATGGTCGCACCCGCACGGGCTCGGGAGGGGTTGTCCGGAAATATAGTTAGCCTCTATAATTAGCCTTGGATGACGAGCGAGGCAGTGATCGACAGCAGCGGCGGGGTCGCCGCCGGGCCTGACCCGGTGGCGGTGGCCAACGGGCTGCGCCCCGTCCTGCTCCACCTCAACCGCCACCTCCGCCGCGAGCTGCACGCGCTGGGGGTCAGCAGCAGCCAGGTGTCGCTGCTGGCGGCGATCCAGGACACGCCCGGCATCGGCGTCGGCGACCTGGCTGCCCGCGAGGGCACCTCGGCGCCATCGGTGTCCAACCACATCGACCGGCTCGAGGTCTCCGGCCTTGTGGTCCGCAGCCGCGTCGACGGGGGCGACCGCCGTCGCGTTGGTTTGGCCGTCACCGGAGAGGGAGCTCGCGTGCTGCGCGCCGTCCGCTCCCGCCGTACCGCGTGGCTCGCCGCGCGCCTGCGCGAGCTGCCCGAGGACCAGCTTCGCGCAGTCGACGCGGCGATCGACGGGCTGCGCGCGCTTGTGGAGCGTCCCTCGCGATGAGCGTCGCCAGCGCCTCGTCCCGGACGTTCGCCTCCCTGCGGCGCCACCGCAACTACCGCCTCTACTTCGGCGGCCAGGTTGTGTCGTTGAGCGGCACCTGGATGCAGAACGTGGCCCAGGCCTGGTTCGTCCTCGAGCTCACCCACGGATCGGCGTTCGCTGTCGGCGCGATGGCCGTGTGCCAATTCGCTCCCTACGCGCTGTTCGGACTCTTCGGCGGCTCGCTCGCCGATCGCCTCCCCGCGCGCAGGACGCTCGTGGGCACGCAGGCGGCCCTGATGTGCGTCGCCGCCGCCATGGCCGGGCTCGCGCTCACCCACAGCGCTCAGGTCTGGGAGGTGTTCCTGCTCGCCACTGCCAGCGGTTCGGTGCTCATCCTCGACACGCCGGTGCGGCAGGCGTTCACCATCCAGATGGTCGGGCGTCCGGAGCTGCCCAACGCCATCGCCCTCAACTCGAGCCTGTTCAACGCGTCGCGCATCTTCGGCCCGGCGATCGCGGGCTTGCTCATCGCCACCACCGGGGTGGGCATCTGCTTTCTCGTCAACGCCGTCAGCTATGTCGCGGTGGTGATCGCGCTGCTGATGATGCGCGAGAGCGACCTGTACCCGATCACACGCGGCGCCACGCGGCCGACGCTGTGGCGTGGCATTGGCGAGGGCCTCGGCTACGCCTGGCGCACTCCCAGCGCTCGGCTGGTGCTGCTGCTCATGCTGGTGATCGCGACCCTCGCGCTCAACTTCAACGTCCTGCTGCCGGTGCTCGCCTCGCACACGCTCAACGCCGGGCCGGAGGTGTTCGGCGTGCTCAGCGCCAGCTTTGGCGTGGGCGCTCTCGCGGGCGCGCTGGTCTCCGCGGCGCTGTCGCGGGCAAGCCTGCGCATCGTCGTCGTCAGCGGGATGGGCTTCGGTGCGTCACTGCTGCTACTGGCGACACAGAGCACGGTGGTGGGCACCTGCATCGCGCTCGTGCTCACCGGGGTAACGTTCTCGCTGTACGCCTCGCAGAGCAACACGTCGCTGCAGATGGTGGTGCCGGATCGGCTGCGCGGCCGTGTGCTGTCCCTGTACGGCTACGTCTTCTTCGGCACCGCACCGCTGGGCGGCTTCCTCACCGGGTGGTTCTCGGGCCGCTTCGGCACCGGGCGATTCCTGGTCATCGTCGGGGGCATCGCGGTGATCGCTGCGGCTATCGGGATGGTTTCTATGCGCGTGACCCGCACGGCACTCCCCGATCGCAGCTCGCGCGCCGGCCTCGGCGCCGCCGACGCCAGCACGATCACTGCACGGGAGTAGGACGAGGTGGGCAGCGCGCGACCGCGGGTGGTGATCGTCGGGGCCGGGTTCGGTGGCCTGAGCGCCGCGCGCGCACTGCGCCGCGCCGACGCGGAAGTCCTCGTCATCGACCGGCACAACTACCATCTCTTCCAACCTCTCCTGTACCAGGTGGCGTCGGGCCTGCTCGACCCTGCGGAGATCGCTCACCCGGTGCGCACCATCCTTCGCGGCCACGGCAACACCGACGTGCGCATGGATGAAGTCCACGGCATCGACCTGGACCGCAAGATCGTGCGCTGTGCGACCGATGTCCCGTACGACCACCTCATCGTCGCCGCCGGCGCGGTCACCAACTATTTCGGGAACGACTCCCTGGCCGCAAACACCATTGGCCTCAAGAACCTGGGCGATGCCCTCGCGCTCCGTGCCACAGTGCTGGCGCGGTTCGAGAGCGCCGCCGAGAGCACCGACCAGGACGAGCGTGGCCGCCTGCTGACCTTCGTGGTCGTTGGCGGCGGCCCCACCGGTGTGGAGTACGCGGGTGCGTTGAGCGAGCTGTTCCTGCACGTCCTGCCGAAGGACTTCCCTCGCCTCGATTTCGCACCGGCGAGGGTGGTGCTCATCGAGGGCCGCGAACGCCTGCTCGATGCTTTCCACCCGCGCCTGGGCGCCATGGCCGCTGGCGTCCTGTGTCGCCGCCGCGTCGAGGTGCACCTCGGTCGCACGGTGACCCACGCGCAAGTCGGCGGGATCACCCTCGACGATGGCACTGGGATCGAGGCCGCCACGGTGATCTGGACCGCCGGCGTCCGCGCCTCGCCGCTCGGCGAACAGCTCGCTGAGCGCACCGCCCGGTCAGGTCGCGTCCCGGTGCGCCCCACGCTCCAGCTGCCCGACCGTGATGACGTCCAGGTGATCGGCGACCTTGCTGAGTTCGATGATGCCGGCGAGCCGCTGCCGATGCTCGCCGCGGTCGCCATCCAGCAGGGTGAGCACGCCGCCGCCAACGTGATCGCCATGGTCGACGGCGGCACCGCCACCGCCTTCCACTACCACGACAAGGGCACGATGGCCACAGTTGGCCGCAACTACGCCGTGGTGCAGTTGGGTCGCATCAGGGTTGCCGGCTTCATCGGCTGGCTGATGTGGCTGTTCGTCCACCTCACCTACATCATCACCTTCCGCAGCAAGACGGTCGTGCTGATCAACTGGGCGTGGAACTACATCTTCTACGATCGCCCGGTCCGCCTCATCACCGAGGTCGGGCCGGAGCGCGTTGCCGCGCAGACGACGGGGGGAAGACGATGAGGCGACGCAGGCTCGGCGAGCTCGAGGTGTCGGCGATCGGGCTCGGCTGCATGGGCATGTCTGACTTCTACGGCAGCGCTGCGGATCGCGACGAGGCCGCCGCCATTGCCACCATCCATCGCGCGCTCGAGCTCGGCATCGACTTCCTCGACACCGCCGACATGTACGGCCCGTACACCAATGAGCAGCTGGTCGGCAAGGCGATCGCCGATCGTCGCGACAGCGTGGTGCTGGCGACAAAGTACGGCTTCGAGCGCAAGGCCGACGGCACGCAGACCATCAACGGCTCGCCGGAGTACGTCCACCGCGCTTGCGACGCCAGCCTGCAGCGGCTGGGCACCGACCACATCGACCTGTACTACCAGCATCGCGTCGATCCCAACGTGCCCATCGAGGAGACCGTCGGCGCCATGGGTGAACTCGTGAGCGACGGCAAGGTGCGCCACATCGGTCTCTCCGAAGCGTCCGCCGCCACTATCCGGCGCGCCCACTCGGTGCACCCGATCACTGCTGTGCAGAGCGAGTACTCGTTGTTCGCGCGCGACCTGGAAGACGAGGTGATCCGGGTGCTCGGCGAGCTGAGGATCGGCCTGGTCGCGTATAGCCCGCTTGGTCGCGGGCTGCTCACCGGCGCCATCGTCGGCGCGGATTCGCTGCCTGCCGACGATGTGCGGCTCAAGCGCTTCCCGCGCTTCGCGGAGGAGAACCTCGATGCCAACGTCGCACTGGCACGTCACGTGAGCGAGCTGGCGGCCGCCCGTGGGGTCACCTCTGCTCAGCTGGCGCTGGCCTGGATCCTCAACCGCGCAGACGACTTCGTGCCCATTCCCGGCACCAAGCGGGTGGCTCGGGTCGAGGAGAACGCCGCCGCGGCCGACATTGACCTCTCCGACCAGGAGATGGCCCAGCTCGATGCCGCCGTGCCGCGCGACGCTGTGAAGGGCCAGCGCCACTGGGACATGGCGGCGGTCAATCGCTGAGGCTCGTGGACGGCGGCCCGCCTCCTTCCACCTAGACTGCAGCGCCGTGCCGTCGCCATCCCGTTGGTCGCTAGTCGCCCTCGGATTGTCCCTGGCGATGTGCGCGTGCGGCAGCGCTCCACCGGTGACCACGCGCAGCGCAGCTCTCGCCACCACGCGCGCCGTTTCCCTCGTGCCGTCTGTGACTCCGGCCCAACTCTCGCTCAACGTCGCCGTCGGCGAGATGCTCGTTGCATCCGTGAGTGGGCCTGTGGTGACCGACGGCCTGCGCCACCTGATCCTCGACGACAAGGTGGGCACCGTGCTCCTTTTTCGCTCCAACTTCGGCGACGCCGCCGGACTGCGTTCGTGGACAGCACGGCTCCAGGCCCTCGGGCGTCAGGCTGGTCTGCCCGCACCGCTGCTCGTCACGACCGACGAGGAAGGTGGTTCGGTCGACCAGGTGGCCAACGGCCTTCACATCTTGCCGGCCGCGCAGGCGCTCGGCAGCGAGGGCTCTGCCGGAGTGCGCCGCGACGTTGCAGCCATGGCGGCCGGCCTGCGCGCCGACGGCGTCGGGCTCGACCTCGCGCCGGTCGCCGACCTGCGCACCAATCCTGCGGACGCCGTCATCGGCAGCCGTTCCTTCGGCAGCGACGCCGGCGCCGTCGGCCTGCTCGTCACCGCGTATGTCAGCGGCTTGCATGACGGCGGCGTCGGGGCGACCCTCAAACACTTTCCCGGGCTGGGAGGTGCGGCGGGCGATCCACATCAGCAGGCGGTCACCGACCCGGTGACCCTGGCCCAGTGGGGCGCGACGACGGCGCGAAGTTTCGCCGCCGGGATCGCCGCCGGCGCCGACGCCGTGATGACGACGTCGCTGCGCGTGCCCAACCTCGATCCGTCGAACCGGCCGGCACTGCTGTCCCCTCTGATCGTGAGGTTGCTTCGCGACACCCTGCATTTCGGGGGTGTCATCGTCACCGACTCGTTGAGCATGACCGCGGTCGGTGAGTCGATGCCCAGGGCCACGGTCGACGCCGCTGCCGCGGGCAACGACCTGTTGCTCATGTCGTCGGGAAGCACCACGCTCGAGGACCAGGCGGATCAGATGCTGCTTGCCGCTGTGCGCAGTGGTGCGATCCCGGAAGGGCAGGTGCAGGCGTCAGCGCAGCGCGTGCTCGCGCTGCATCGGCGCTACGCGGAGAGCTAGACGCCTGGCTGCGAGCGATCCGCCGGCCGCAGCACCACCTCGAAGGTGTGGCCGTCCTCGACATAGCCGAGCACCCGGGCGATGCGCAGCGCCGGTCGATTCTCGGCGAGAACCCGAAACTGGGCCGTGCGGCTGTCCACCAGCGCGTCCGCCGTGAGCGCGCTGACCGTCGCGGTGCCGAAGCCCTGGTTGCGATGGGCGGGGTGAGTCAGCACGCCGATGTTGGCGGGCATCCCGCGGAAGGGCGTCAGGGTGCCCGCGCACACCAGCTGGTCGCCGACGAAGCAGCCGTACTCCCGGCGCGCGGCCACGTCGAAGCCGGCGTCGACGGCCTGCTCCTCGGGAACCTGGCGGAGCAGCCTGGCCAGAGCGGCGGCGTCCTCCGCGCCGTGCAGCCGCCGGCTGCCTCGGCTCCCGATGCGCCGGAAGCCCTCCTCTGTCACATAGCCGAGCCAGAAGGGCCCGTGGATCGCCGCCACTTCCTCCCCGTACAGGGTGCGCACGAAGGCGCGGTCAAACACGGCGGCGGACGGCCACGAGGCGCACGCGACGGTTGTGCTCCCCACCAGCGCCTGGGGCACCACGATGATGCAGCTGTCCTCACGGCGGATCAGGTAGACGTGGTCGCGGTGCGAGGGCTCGGGGTGCGAGGCGACGACAACCTCGGCGTCCCGCCACACGGACGGCTCGACGTTGAGCGTGGCGGTCCAGTGCTCGTCGAGGAGCTGGTGGATATGTGTGCGCACGTGCGGCGACGGCATGTCGAAGCACTGTACGCCAGTGGTTCCGCGGGGAGAAAGGCGTCGATCCACCGTCCTGCAACGTCCGTCGCCTGTCCGACGGCCGGAGCTAGCGTCGCGAAGCGCCGTGTACCCGTCGAGGCGTACCCCGTGCCCACTCCCGCCGACGCCGAACGGCCTGGTCGCCTTGCTCGGGGCGATCGTCAGGGTGCGCAGCTGGACTCGTTGGGACCTGCAGCGTCTTGCCGATGAGCAGGAGCGCCTCGGTGCTCAATGACCGCTGGCCATACGCGCTGACAACGATCGCCCTGGTGGGGGTGTGGGTCTTCGTGCTCGCCGAGCTCGGCTATCTCACGTCGCCCGAAGTCCGCGCCTGGCCACGGCTGGCCGCGCTGCGGGGCTACGCGGGCTCGCAGACCGGCTGGCGTGCGCCGCTAGAAGCATCGACCTGGTGACCGGCGACGTCACCAGTGCCACCGAGTCGGCCTTCATCGTTCTTCTGTGCTGGCTCGGGGTCGTCGTCCTGGCCATCGCGGGTGTCCTCTCGCTGCTCCCCGCGACCCGTCGTCCGAGGCAGAGAACGCACGCGCGGTCGCTCGCCATCCTCGCTTTCGGCCTCACACTTCTCGGCATGGGCATCGTCCGACAGGAGGCCGGGTACCGCGTGTGCTGCAGCGATCCGAACACCGCACAACAGGCAGAGCACCTTGTCCACTGACCCGCGCGGCTTTGCCTTCATCTCCTTGCTTCGAGATGAGCTCGAGGCACGCGGCCTTGCCGGGCTGCTGGACAGCGTCGCCCGGTCCACCGCGGAGGTGAGCTCGGTGTTCCTCGTGCCACCCGTGCGTGGGCTGGACTTCTTCGCGGCTCCCCGCCATCAGGCCGAGGTCGATCATTGGTGGGGTCACCACGTTCCGAAATCGTCGGTTCCTGTGTACCTGCTCTCTCATGAAGCGGGCCTCGCCGACTGGTTGCGCGGATTGGACGGCATGTCGATGGTGGCAGCCAAGCGACATCAGGCCACGCTGTACGCAGACTGGATCGTTGTCGATGCCGACCCGGCGGGGGCACCGCTGGCGCTGGCAGAGGCGGCCATCATCCGATTCGGTGTGCCCGCAGAGCCGGAGCAGCCTTCACTCGCGGACGTCTTCAGCCGGCGTGACGCGCGGATGGTTGCCAACCTTCGACTGGATGCCAGCCTGGCGCAGGGCCCGCGCCCGGACTTTCCGCCACTGCTGCACGTCGACGGAATCCGTGCCCCCACTGTGGGATCTGGTCCGGCCCGCTCCGATCCGATGGAACTGCTCATTGCCGAGAGCGCCCGTGCAACCCAGCCTTTGCCGTCCTGGGATGAATTGCGCCCGGTGAGGCCCACCATCAGCGCGACGTCACGTCTGCGTTCCCGACTGCCCGCGTGGAGACGACGCAGCGTCGCGTCGTCCGCCAGCGACGCGGAAATCGGAGCGCTCCTCGTCGCGCGCGCGCCCACCATTGTTGTCATCGGCTCGCGCAAGGGTGGAGTTGGCAAGACCAGTCACGCGGCGGGGATCGCCATTGTCGCGGGTAGCGTGCTGGACGCGGTTGGCCACAGCGCCGCCATCGTCGACGCCAACGTCGCCAACCCGGACGCCTGGGGGCTGCTCAATCTTCCCATTCACGCCGCCTGCGTGCGAGACGTCACGAACGCGCTGATCCGCGGTGAGGAGCCGCCGCCGCCCATCCATGCGGTCACACCAGCCCTCGCCTGTTTCCCGGAGCGCCGCGATGGAGTCGAGTACAGCCGCACTGAGATCGGCCGCTTGGCCGAGCACCTGCGCAGCCGGTACACCTTCGTGGTGGTCGACATGAGCAACCGGCTGCCCGACCCGACCGGAGGTCCCGAGGCGGCAGTCGCTGCCTACTGGTTGGCGGAGGCTGACGCGCTGGTGCTGCCCACCGGCTCCAGCCGGCAGGACTTCAACGGCGTCCTCGACTACCTCGAGGTGCCGAAGCTTCCGCCCACGGTGGTGCCGTACATCGCATCGTCAACACGGCGCAATCGTCGACACCCGGTGACACGCCGGTACCTCGACGAGATCGGTCCCCGGGTGCAGCAGCTCGTGGAAATTCCCGATGAGGCCGACAGCGTCCGCTTTGCCGGTATGGAGGGGGCACCGGTCCAGGAGGTGTCTCCCAGGATGCGGTCGGCGTACCGAGAGCTGACCGCCGCGGTGGCGCGGCTGCCAAAGCCGGTGCGTACGTGACCAGAAGTTTGTTCGGTCTGCTCGGCCACCCAACCGGCGCGAGCTCGATGCCCGGCGAGCCCAGCGCGTGACCCGGGTGCTCGAGCTAGTCGAACGCTTCGTGTACGACCTCGGCCGGCTCATCGCCGGCGAGCAGGTCGACCTCGACGGATACGTTGACGCAAACTCCGCCCGCCGGCTCAGCGACGCTGTGCGGCCGGCGCTCGTCGCCGGCACGGCGACGCGCCCCGATTTCGGTGAATACGCCGAGGTCCGCATCGAGGGTGACCTGCTCAACCAGTCCGTGCCGGTGCGCACCGACGTGGAGTTCGACGATCGGTCGAAGCTGTTGGGGGGCTCGGCTCCCCTTCACGCACGACGGCGTGTTCGTCTCCAACTCCTCCTCGACCCTGGCATCAGCAGAGTGCTGGACCATCGGATCGAGCGGGCCGCCTGACCTCGCGAGCCAACGGCGTGATCGACCGCGAGCCCCAGAATCTGCCGATCCCACTGGGTGGGATGGCACCGGTTCGGATCCGGCGGCGCCCCTGGCGTCGGGCACTCCACCTCCCACTGTCGACGATGGTTCGGGCAACCGGCACCCTCTCCGGCGTGGCCGGGCTCCTCGTGCTGCTCGCCCCACAGACGGTTGCCGTCTCGCTGTTCGGTGACCGTCTCGAGGTCGGTGGCATGACGCTCCGGGAGGTCAACCCACAGAGTGCGCAGCTGCGCCGCTTCGCAGGCGACGCGTCGTACGTCCTCGCGGAGCCCGGTCATGGAACCGCCACGGCGGCGGCCGCATGGAGTGGGACGGGTGTCCAATCCCACGGCCTCTGCACGCTCCAGCCTCAAGGGCTGCTGCTCGTCGAGGAATGTAGCTTTGTCTTGGGCGTTCAGCATCTGTCGTCGGTGGACATTCTCGATCCCACCAGTGGCTCAGGGTGGCAACGGACGTACAGCGATGGCATCCGGGTCACCATCGCGGTCGCACCGAATGGTGCGGCTGCTCCGATCCCGTTCCCGGTGGGACGATAGGTCAGGTCAGGAGGCGAGGGACCCGCCTCGCTCTGGCAGGATGGATGGTCGTATGACTGACCGCTCTGTGCCCCACCGATGACCGCCAACACCGCCCTGCTGGTCGTCGCCGTCTTCCTGGCCAGCATGGTCGAGACGGTGGAGGCGGCCACCATCGTGGTGGCGGTCGGGGTGACGCGTGGGTGGCGCGGCGCGTTCCTGGGGGTGGGGGCGGGGCTGGCGACGCTCGCCGTGGTGGTCTTGGCGCTGGGGCCTGCGCTCACCGCCATCCCGCTGGGCACGCTGCGCCTGGTGGTCGGCGGCCTCCTCCTGGTCTTCGGGCTGGGCTGGTTGCGCAAGGCGATCCTTCGCGCCGGCGGCGTCAAGGCGCTGCACAACGAGGTGGAGTCCTTCCACGCCCAGCGCGAGGCGGCACGTGAGGCGGCTGTGGCCGCGGGTGGGCTCGACACGTACGGCTTCACGGTGAGCTTCAAAGGTGTCCTGCTCGAAGGTCTCGAGGTGGTGTTCATCGTGATCACATTCGGCGCCAACCAGGGACGCATCGCTCTCGCGGCAATTGGTGCGGCCGCGGCCGTGCTGCTCGTGGTGGGAGCCGTGGTCATCGTGCGCGCGCCACTGTCACGTGTCCCGGAGAACACCATGAAGTTCGCTGTAGGAGCGTTGCTCACGTCCTTCGGCACGTTCTGGGGCGCCGAGGGCGCCGGTGTTACGTGGCCGGGCGCCGACATCGCGCTGGCGGTCATCATCCCGACGACGTTCGTCGTCAGCCTGGCGATGGTGGCCGTCTTGCGTCGCAGCACGACGGTTACCGCCCGACCTCGCGCGAGTGTCGCCTGATGCGCCGGTTGCGCGCCTTCGCCTTGTTCTGGTGGGACTTCATCGTCGGCGACGACTACCGGATCGCGCTCGCGGTGACCGTGCTGCTCGGCACCACCGCGCTGCTCGGTCACGCCGGGGTTGCCGCGTGGTGGCTGCTTCCGGCCGGCATCGTGGCGATGCTGGCGACGTCAGTGTTCAGCGCGGCGCGGCGCAGAGTTGAGGAAGCACAGCATTGAGCTGATCACCGCGGCGCGGCGCTGGTCGCGGAACCCCGCGGTACAGTGGTGAGATGGCCACAGAACACCGGCGGGCGCCTCTGCGACCCGACCTCTGGTGGCGTGCCTTCACCGGGTTCTACCGGCCCAAGGGCGACACGATAGCGGCGCTCGACCCGGTGGCCCGGTTCCTGTATTCCGCGCGCAGCGTCATCCTGGTCATCTCCGCCCAGGCGGCGGCGATCGCCGGGCTGATGGCTTCCGTCGAGCACCGTTTCGACCCGCTCAACTTCGCTCTCGTCCTCATCGGCTTTGTGGTGGCGCACGCCATCAGCAACCTCAGCAACGACTACTTCGGCTGGCGTCGCGGTCATGACACGGCCGACTCTCCGCGGTTGCGCTACACCGTCCACCCGCTTGCTGCCGGGGTCGACGCCTCGACGTTGCTCACCGGTCTCGCCGTACTGGCTCTGGTGGGCGCCGCAATCACGGGCTACTTCTTCTGGCTGCGTGGCCCGGGAGCGCTGGCGTTCGCGGCCGCGGGGCTGCTGCTGCTCGCCGCGTATGACGCCTCGCCGATCACCTTGAAGAGCATCGGCCTGGGCGAGATCGCCGCATTCGTGGTGTGGGGTCCGCTCATGGTGGGCGGCGGCGAATACGTCATCACCGGGCACCCTTCGGCGAACGCGGTCCTTGCCTCGATCCCGTACGGCCTGGGCGTCATGTCGATCCTGGTCGGCAAGCACATCGACCAGGCCGATTTCGACATCACGCATGGGCAGCGTACGCTGCCGGTGGTGCTCGGCAACCACGTATCGCGCGTCCTCAATCGCGCTGCCGTGGCGGGCATGTACATCACCGTTGCGGCGCTGATCGCGATCGGGCGACTGACCCCCTGGACGGCGCTGATCGCACTGGCGGTGCCACGAGCTGTCCGCGCTCTGCGCGTGATGAGCGCTCCGCGCCCGGCGGAGGCGCCCGCCGGCTACGTCGGCTGGCCGCTCTGGTACCACGGCGTCTGCCTGGTGCACAACCGCGCGTTTGGCTGGCTCTACATCCTCGGTCTGGTCGGCGGGGCGATTGCTGCCACGGTGCACAGCTAGGCGTCCCCAGGCGGGGCCGTCCAGCGCCCGCGGGATGGTACCGTCGCCCGCTGCGCGGGACCCCGCGTAGCACCGGAGGCAGCCAGGGCATGACGGATGTGATCCGCGCGTCCGGGCTGGTCAAGACGTACGGCCAGACCCACGCGCTCGACGGGCTCGATCTCGCCGTGCCCGAGGGGACCGTGACCGCGCTGCTCGGCCCCAACGGCGCCGGTAAGACAACGGCGGTGCGCATCCTGGCCACGCTTCTCGACGCCGATTCGGGCTCGGCCGAGGTCACCGGCATCGACGTGCGCAAGAACCCTGGCGCGGTGCGCGCCAAGATCGGCCTGTCGGGCCAGTACGCCGCGGTGGACGAGTACCTGACCGGGTACGAGAACCTCGAGATGGTGGCGCGCCTCTACAACCTCGACCGCCGGCGCGCCAGGGAGCGGGCGCGGGAGCTCCTGGAGCTCTTTGCGCTGAGCGAGTCCGCTGATCGGCCCGTCAAAACGTACTCGGGCGGCATGCGCCGCCGCCTCGACCTCGCCGGCGCGCTGGTGGCGCAGCCGCCCGTTCTCTTCCTCGACGAGCCCACCACCGGGCTCGATCCCCGCGGTCGAGCGGACCTCTGGGATGTGATCATCCGGCTGGTCAAGGCCGGCACCACCCTGCTGCTCACCACTCAGTACATGGAGGAGGCGGACCAACTGGCCGATGACATCGTGGTCATCGACCACGGCAAGGGCATCGCCCGGGGAACGGCCACCGAGCTGAAGGACCGCGTCGGGGGTGAGCGCATCGAGGTGGTCATCGGGGAGGGCTCGGACCTCGGACCCGCGCGCACGCTCCTGCAGCAGCTCGCCGCGGGCGAGGTGATCGTCGACGAGCGCGCTCGTCGTTTCATCGCGCCCGTCACGGGCGGAGCGCAGGTGCTCATCGAGGCACTGCGCCGTCTCGATGCGCTCGGCACCACGGTCGTCGACATCGCGCTGAGGCGACCAACGCTCGACGACGTCTTTCTCACCTTGACCGGGCACGCAGCCGCGGACGTCGAAGCGCTGCAGCCTGTCAAGAAGGGGCGCCGATGATCTCCACCAAGACGCTGCGCGATGGGGCCATCGTCGCCAAACGCAACCTCATCAAGATCCGCCGCGTCCCCGAGCTCCTCGTGTTCACGACGCTGTCGCCGATCATGTTCATTCTGCTGTTCGCGTACGTCTTCGGCAGCGCGATCAACGTACCCGGCGTCGGGTATCGCGAATTCCTGATCCCCGGCATCTTTGCGCAAACGGTGATCTTCGGCGCCACGATCACCGGTTCAGGACTCGCCGAGGACATGCAGAAGGGCATCATCGAGCGCTTCCGCTCGCTGCCCATGTCTCGCAACGCGGTGCTGGTGGGGCGCACCGGCAGCGACGTGCTCAACAACGTGATCGTCATCGTGGTCATGTCACTGACCGGTCTCGTGGTGGGCTGGCGCATCCACACCTCTTTTCTCGAAGCCGCCGCCGGGTTTCTGCTCCTGCTGCTGTTCGCCTACGCGATCTCCTGGATTATGGCCTGGGTGGGACTCCTGGTCCCGAGCCCGGAGGTGGTGCAGCAGGCGTCCTTTGTGGTGATCTTCCCGCTCACCTTCGTTGCCAACACCTTCGTGCCCACCAATGGGTTTCCCGGGCCGTTGCGCGCCATCGCCAACTGGAACCCGGTGTCGTCCGTCACCCAGGCGGCGCGCCAGCTCTTCGGCAACACGAGTGCCAAGTCACCGACACCCAACGACTGGTCACTGCAGCACCCCGTGATCTACACGCTCATCTGGGTGGTGATCATGCTCGCCGTGTTCATCCCGCTCGCCGGACAGCAGTACAAGCGCGCCGCGAGCCGCTGACTCACCCCTCGGCCGGCGCCGCCTTGCGCGCCCGGCTCGGCGCCACCCGCGGTGGCTCACCTGGCATCTTCGGGTACACCGGTGGCCAGGGCGCGTCGAGCAGGCCTGCGGCGAGGTCCCTCTCGTGCATGGCCAGGAGCGGCTCAAGTGATTGCGCGGCTGCGTCCATCGCCGCCCACGGATCGCCGCCGCGAGCCACGCGTGGTGGCACGGTGGCGATGGTCAGCGCATCCGGATGAATGTCGTCGAGCTCCTCCCAGGCGAAGGGCGTCGACACCTGCGCGCCCGGACGGGCGCGCACCGACCACGCACCAAAGATGGTCTTGTGCGGCGCGTTCTGGTTGAAGTCGATGAATACCCGGCGGCCGCGCTCTTCCTTCCACCAAGCGGCGGTGAGCAGGTCCGGCCGGCGGCGCTCCAGCTCGCGAGCAACGGCCACCGCCGCGGAACGAACCTCGTACGACGTCCACCGTGGCTGCAGGCGGACGTACACGTGGATGCCACGGTTGCCGGTGGTCTTGGGCATGCACACCAGGCCCGCCTCGTCGAGAAGCGCACGCACCTCACGCGCGCCCTCCTGGACCATGTCGAAGGTGACGCCGGGCGTTGGGTCGAGGTCGATGCGCAGCTCGTCCGCATGTTCAGGGTCGGCAGCCTTCGAGGGCCACACGTGGAAGCCGAGGCAGCCGAGGTTCACGGCCCACAGAACGTGGGCGAGGTCTGCGACCACAAGTGCCTGCGAGGTGGTTCCGTTGGGAGTGCTGACGATGGTGGTCTGCAGCCAGCCGGGACGCGAGTCGGGAACGCGCTTCTGGAAGAACGACGACCCTCCCGCACCGTTGGGGAAGCGCTGGAGCAGCACGGGTCGGCCGCCCATGGCGCGCAGCAGGGGCTCGTCGACGGATTGGTAGTAGCGCACCAGGTCGAGCTTGGTGTCACCGCGTTCGGCGAAGAACACCTTGCCGGGGCTCGTGATCGCAACCGTGCGTCCCGACGCCTCCACCACCACCGCGTCGTCAGACATCAACGCGACCATACCGCGCCATCTCGGGCGATGCCGAGGCTCGTAGGTGGTGTGGCCGCCGTGGGCGCCGCTAGCTCCCCTCGTCTTCAGCTGGCGGGTCCCAGCGCAGCAGCGCCACGTCCGCGACCTGCTGAAGGTGCGCGCGCATGGCGTCCGCTGCGCGCCCCGTGTCGGCGGCCTCGATGGCCTCGAGGCTCCTCCCTCCATCGTGGCCAGCGCCGCTCGCATCTCGGCGAGGTCGTCGGCCGTTCGCCGCGTTGCCCCGGTCGACGTGTCGATCAGCGCGGCTGGTCCGAAGAACGGGCGCCCGCTAGGTTGCCTGGACGACCCAGCGATCGGAATGGATGTCCGCCCCGACGCACGTCTGCAGGGTCAGCAACGGGACAGGCGAGAACTCGGTGATCCACGAGGTGTCGTTCCATGCGGTGCGCCCGACCACGCGTGAGATGTGCAGGGTGCGCAGCACCCCGGTCGTGTAGTTGTGAAGCACGACCTCCTGGTTCGCCTTCGCGTAGAGAAGCGTGCCGAACATGCCGCGCAGGCCGTGGGCGTACAGGTAGCTGTTGCCGGAGTTACCGGGATCGGCCGTCCCCGGGTAGTGGAGCGCCACCCAGTCGGGAATGGTGTCCGACCCGTCGCCGGCCCGGATCGGAAGGGCGATGCCGAGGGCGGCCACCTCGATCCACAGCCCTGTCCGGGGCACGTCGGGAGGCGACGGGGACGCGGAATGGGAGGCGGCGTACGCGTTGATTGGGTCCGAAGGCTGATCGAGGAGCAGCGCCGGCGTGTGCATGAACTGGATCGCGAACGCAATCCCGACCACGGCCGCGGCCAGGCCACCCAGCACGACCACGCGCCGCGTCCACCTCACCCAGGCGGGCGCGCGCTTCGACCCGGGGCCGAAGCGCCACTCGATCTCCGGGCGCCCCTCGTCAGCCATGGAACGTTACCGGCGGAGGCGACGCCGTAGCAGCGCGGGACCGGCTCCAGCCAGGACAGCGAGCAGCAGGCCGGCGCCTGTCAGCAGCGTGGCCGCCACCGGGAACGGGTGCTCCGGACCGCCGGTGAACGGTGTCTTGGTGGCTGCGGCCTGGACGGCGCCGGTCGGTGTGGGCGCTGGCGTGGAGGTCACGCCACCGCCGCCACCACCACCGCCGCCACCACCACCACCGCCACTAGCGGTCGGGCTGGGGGAGGGCGTCGGGGTTGACGACGGGATCGGGAGCGCCGGCTGGCAGCCGCCGATCACAGGGAGCGCGGCGCCACCGATACACGACCCAGGCCCGCTGACCCCCATCGGGGTGGGAGGGCCGCACGTCGGCGTCCCTCCTATTGGGGGCGGGAGGGGGTTCACGGAGCACTGAATGGCGTCCTGGGTCACCGAGGTGCCGGCCTTCGCACCATGCGGAATTATCAGGGTCTCCGAGCCGAGGGCAATGTTGCCGAACGTCCCGGCGGTGACTCCGCTCACCGTCCACGTGCAGGCACTGGCGCCGGGCGACGCCACTGTGGTGTAGGGGAAAGGTGTCGTCCCCGAGGTTCCGGAGCACGCACTGATAACAGCTTTCTCCGGCGTCGCTGGCGCGACGGTTATGGTGTCTCCATTGGTCACGACTCCGACGATGGACACAGCGCAGACGTCCAAACCGCCAGGAGTGGCCGCGCCACCGGGGCCGGTGCCCGTGCACATCTTGTTGGGAACACCCGCCAAAGCCACGGCGCGCTGAGTCCCGACGACCATCCCCGCCCCGACGGCGATTGCTCCCCCCAGGACCACGGCGGCCAAGCCGCGTCGAAGCCTGCTGCTGGTTGTGCCCGCCATGGATATCCCTCCTCATGGCGGTCGAGGCGCGCTTCTCCGCCCCCCGGCGTCCCTTACGGAACATCCGCCCGGGACGGACTGTACCTGTCGCGTACGTCGTATGCAAGCGAGTGGCGCGATTCGCTCGGTTGGCCGACCTCTGCGCGACCGCTGACGCCCTGCCTAGGACCGCCTAGCAGGGTGCTCCAGTCGCTTGAGCAACCATCTGACCCCGCGCGGCGCGGCGACGGTTCCTTTGAGATCTGTGTCGTGGTCGTGCTCCCCGTCCCCGAAGAGCCACAGCAGGCGGCGACTGTCGCCCGGGGCCCTCTCCCATGCAACTCCCGGGGCAGGGGCATCGTCGGCAGGGCTGCGTTTCATGGGGCATCCTTGAATTGCTACGCGCCGGATGGCGACCTCGCAACGGCAACGTGACCGCTCGTACCTTCTGACTTTACGGACGCGACGCGAGCGCGTCGTCGCGGCAGCGCTACCTAACGAGACCGTCCCTGTGACGATGACCCAGCCTCTGAAAGCGCGCCTCCGATGCGAGGTGTGGCGGCCAGCCGGCTCGAGGGATGGAGCTTGCCTGCGGCTTCCCTACCGACCCCCCGACGAACGCGGTGTTTGACGCTTTTGATGGGTTGCGCTAGAGTTCACTGTGGACTAGCCGGAGGGGGAAAAGTGGGCTACCTGATCAACTGCGCTGCGTGCGGGGGGCCGCATCCTGTCGATGCCCCATCGTGCAAGGCGCGCACTTCCAAAGCTGCGACGCCGACTCCGTATCGGCAGGCGGAGGCCGACCGTATGGAACGCCTGGCGATCGCTCGTCACGACGCGACCCGCCAGAAGCACGCGTAAGGGCGCTTCCTCCGGGGGGCTGCAGACGTGCCGAAAACGGCCTTGGCCTTCAGCCGATTGCGATTTCGAGCAGTCCCAGTCTTGCTGTCTGGGTTGCTGTCAGTCGACGGCCCGGTAGCCAGAGATCGGGGATCCGCACCTCACGATGGCGCTAGGAGCCCATTCCCAGGGAACACAGCGCCGGAACGCAACGGCGGTTCCGGTGCTGTGTTGGCCCCGCATGGGTAACTAACCCTCGAGGTCGATGGTGCGCTGCTGGGTGGTGAAGTCCGACTGCGGACCGCTCTGCTGGCCAACGCTCACCAGCACCGAGGTCGGTCCCTCTCCGAACGTCCCGAGGTCGTCACTCTCGATGTCGTTGTTGTAGTCCATGTGCGAGATGCCCCTGCCGTGGCCCACGGTGATCGTTACCGACTGTGGTGAGCCCGTGCAGCTGAAGCTCGACACATAGACGTTCCCGGTAGCGTCGTTGGTGGGTAGGTCCTGGTCGGCTTCGGCGTAGATGTAAGTGTTGGCTCCCTTGGCGCACGTCAGCACCGCTCTGATCGCAGCGTCGCCGCCGGTGGTGACGGCACCGCTCTTGATCGCCACGTTGGTGACTCCGTGGTGCCCGAGGTTGACGGTCCGCTGCTGCTGGGAGAAGTCCGACTGCGGTCCGCCCTGCTGGCCCATGCTCACCAGCACGGACGCCCATCCGGCGACAAACGGTCCGACGTCGTCACTCTCGATGTCGTTGTTGTAGTCCATGTGCGAGATGCCCCTGCCGTGGGCTACGGTGATCCACACCGTCTGAATGGTCCCGGTGCAACTGAAGCTCGACACGTAGACGTTCCCGGCCGCGTCATTGGTGATCAGATCCTGGTCGGCCTCGGCGTAGATGTAGTCATTGGCTCCCTTGGTGCACTTCACGTTGAGCTTGATCGCGGCATCACCTCCGGTCTTGACCTGGCCGCTGACGATCAGCACCTTGGTGACTGCGGAGGCGGCGCTCGCCGGCGCGGCGGGCGCGAGCGCCAACCCGAACAACGCCAGACCCGCCCCAGTCATCACCGACAGGCGAGCACGCTTGCCACTGAAGAAAAGCCTGCCCATGTCCCCAACCCCCCTAAAGCGCCGATTGGCGGGAACGCGGCGATGCGGGTTATGCCGGTCGGCCATCGTCGCGTCAATCAACTCATGCCCGGCTGGTTGTGCCTGCGTGGCTCAAGCGGGTCCACGATGGGTGCGCGTCAGCTGCTGTGGTGAGCGACATGGCCGGCTGCTGCGATCGGTGAGCTCAGCTCAGCCCTCCGCCTCCTAGCGCGGCAGCCAGCGGTAGGAGCAGCCGTGAGACTTGAAAGGCGATGCAAGCGGCCGAGGCTGTCATCCCCTGCGCCCACCGCGGCGAAGAGGCGAGTTCAGGGCTCCTTTTGCGTCACCAATGTTGTGGAAGATCTCACCCAGGCGCTGCTACGGCAGCGCTCGGCGGTTCGGCGCGCAGCCATCGATGCCGCGTCCAAACGGGTGCCTGCGCGTCGATTTACAGACGTTGCAGTCACGGTTTCTGTCAAACGGCCGCAGTTGCGGCGTCAGCGTACGTACTCGCTAGGTGGCAACTGGTCGGGAAGGGGAGATTGGGCGGGGAGGCGTCCGGGCGGGACCGGGCGCCTCCTCTGCGTATTCAGATCGGGGTGACGTACAGGCACCGATGATCGCCGGAGACCGGGCGTTCCCGGGCGATAGGTTGTCAGATAGGTTGTCAGAGGGTGACTCTCCAATTCACTCGAGACGATGCGTCTTCACCAGTTGGGCGTCGAGAAGCTCGTCGAGTGCCACCAAGGACTGGCGGAGGGCGGCATAGCGGTCGCGGCCCAGCCGATGCTCCCACTCCTCCTCAATCGCTGCCACAGTGCGACGGATCACCCGCACGGCGGCCTCGCCCTCGCGAGTCAACCAGACTCCCGTGCCGCGACGGTCGTGCGGCAGGGCGCGGCGCTGTAGGTAGCCGCGGGCCTCCATCTGGCCGATGAGATGATTCATGGCCTGCTTGCTCACGCCCGCGCGAAGGGCGAGCTCGGAGGGCCGGTGGCCGGCCGGCGGGGGATGCTGCAGCACGGCGAGATGGGCGGGAGCAATGTCGCTGTAGCCGGCCGCCTCCAGCGAATCCACCACACGCCGGCGGATCTCCATCGCGGGCCGGCGCAGGAGGGCCCCGAGGAGCGGGGAGGTTGCCTTTTTGGTCAAGTGTCTTTACTATACGCCTGGCCCACTTGGTAAAGCAATTTTACCAAAGCGGGAGGAGGCGGGTTAGATGAGGAGATCGTCATGGCCGATGAAGCAGTGGTGGTTCATTTTCGCGGGGATCCAGCGGTGCTGGCACCGCGGTATGCCGAGGGAATTCGGCGCTTCCAGAGCGAGTATCCTGACGCGCGACCGCGA
>JALYZN010000101.1 GCA_030948845.1 Candidatus Dormiibacterota bacterium | reverse complement strand
ATTGGAGGAGTCCCTCTGCTTCGGCTGGATTGACGGCCAGCGGGGAGCGGGCGACGGCACAACTGCCCGGCAGCGCTTCACCCACCGCGGGCCGCGCAGCCGCTGGTCTGCTCGCAACGTCGGCATCATCGAGCGGCTGCAGGCGGAGGGCAGGATGGAGCCGGAGGGGGAGGCCGAGGTAGCGCGGGCTCAAGCCGACGGCCGCTGGGCAGGAGCCTACGCCGGCCCGGCGAAAAGTGTCGTGCCCGCTGACCTCGGTGCTGCACTGCACGCCAACCCGGCGGCGCAGGCGCTGTTCGAGATTCTCACCTCGCAGAATCGGTACGCCATCGTCTATCGAGTGGAGGCTGCATGGCGGCCGGAGACGCGGGCCGCGAACATCGAGAGGTTCGTCGCCATGCTCGCTCGCGGGGAGACCGTCCATCCCCAGAAAAGTCAGATCTCGGATTGACAGAATGTCTGAGGGATGGAGCGGGAGACGAGACTCGAACTCGCGACATCGACCTTGGAAGGGTCGCGCTCTACCAGCTGAGCTACTCCCGCTAGAAAAGGACCGGCCAACGTATTGTTCGCGGGAGTTCGAGTGTCTGAGTTCAATAGCAGCGTCAGTACTGGACGCGTACGACGCGAAAGCACAGCTTACGCGTCCGCGCTGCTCAGGAGCGCCAGCTACACACCTAAGAACGCCTTTCTTCCAACGGCCCTGGACAATAACAATGCGGCAAGAATAGAACGTCCCAAACCATCCCCACGGATCCCGTGGTTCGAGCGCTCGTAGGGCAGCGCAGTCAAAGCCGTTACGCCCGTCAACAGTCGAAGACCGACCAGCAGATCTCGTTTCGTAACCGCTGATCCTCCAGGACGAGTTCGCGAATCGCATCCGGGAGCTGTTTGCGCTGCCAATGGCACTCGAGCCCACCGGTGCTCTCCCCCTCGCATCCGGGGTCGGCCGCACGCGCGGCCTTGATGGAGTAGGCGGCAGCACCAAGCTCGTGTGCGGCGACATGCGCTACCACTGCCGCCTGGCCGGCAGCATATGCGGCGTGCCGGGCGGCCCCGCTCAACTCTCTTGCCGCAGCCATGGCGTGGCCACCCGCCGCGCGGGACTGAGACATCCTGATCTCGCCGCGCGCCCATGCCCGAATCTGCTCGATCGCCTGGCGGGGCCGCGGGTCCGATGGCTGCACCGACTCAAATAGGTGCAGAACGTGCTCTGCGCACGCGGCCGCCCACAACGCCAGGAGCCGGTGGTCCGATTCCGTGAGCGTCCCCCCGCGGCGGATTGTGATGAAGCGGGGGTCGCGGTCTTTGGGGAGGATCACAGTTGCATCTCTCTTGACTGCATCTCCCCAACCTAGCCCTGGTCAGGCCACCGCCTTCTTGATGAACTCGCGAATCTTTGCTTCCGTCCCCGCGTCCAGCGAGGTGATATTCCACACGACGGGGTGCATGTGGACACCCTCCTCGCGTGCGGGGTTGAGCGCTTCACCAAAGCCGAACGCGATGAAGTCCTTGCCCGATTTGATGTAGCAGATGTCCTTGCCGTCGTTCACATAGAAGGGGATCCCCCAGCGGACGATCGGTTCGAGCGATGGCGCGTTCTCGCGTATGAGTCCGTGGAGACGTTGGCCAATCTCCCGGTACTCCGCAGGGGCTTCACCGAGTTTGGCGAGGACGGCCGCATCGCCCTTCTTCGTGAACATGTATTCCGACCTCCGTGACGGTACTCGTCTTTTCGTAGATGAAGGTTGACCCGATTCTACCCCCCATAGTTTCGGGACAAACACCGTTTGAGTCCCGCTCACGCTTCAGCGTCGTCATGCGGATTCCCCTCAGCCCGCTGCTCCCTTGACAAGCTAGCCGATCCCGTCCTCGACGGCGGCGGTAAGTCGGTTCACGGGGACGGACGGCTCGACGGCTGGGAAGGGCGTATCGACGAAGCGCTTGACCGCGGCCTGATCCGTCTCCCCCTGAAAATAGCGAAGCCCGATCCACCCTCGCCACGGACCGTGGGTCAACTGGAGTCGGAGACGAGGCTCGAACGTCGCGGTTGAAGGATCATGAGCGCAATGCTGTCGAAGGCTACGGCCATTACTTCCTCGGCTCAATCATCACAAGCCCTCGCAGCGGAAAGAATTTCAGCCATCGACGCGCAACACGACTCACAACGCTGACTCTTCTCCGAGAGGTATTCGCGTCGCTCATTTGACGTCGATGTAGATGAGCGCTCGCCAGTCATGAACGCGCTAATCAATGAGGAGTCAGTCGATGTCGCCGAGCAGCCCGAGGCAGTGCGAAACATCGTGGCTCGCTGCCAGGATATTGAAGAACATTTTCCTGGCGATCTAACCGAAGAGGCGCTTCCGTACTTCATCGACTGGTTGATTTGAGAATGTGCACTTCGCAGAGATTAGCGCCTCCACTAGCGGATCTTGGCAAGGATGGTGATGCCGACTCCATCAAGGCTTGGCTGCGCAGCCAAGCCGCAGAAACCATCCGAGACCGCAAGCGCGGTGCCACGCCGCGTGATTTCGACCTGGTAGACGCCGCCTACGGTCAGCGCCTCGAAGCCTGAATCGCCCGCGCCGCAGCCCGATGAAGATGTGGTCCGACGACCGATCCTCTGGGCGACTGGCAATCAGCCGGTCGAGCCGCCGGAGGACACCGGGCGGCACAGGCACGTCCCGAATCCGGTCGCGCTTGCCGTGGACACGAAAATGGGCCTGGGGAGAGAGGATTCGAACCTCTGATTGGCTGATCCAGAGTCAGCTGCCTTACCACTTGGCCACTCCCCAGCGCGGGGGCCAGTCTAGCCGAGGGTCCCTCCGCAGCCCTCCATTTCAGGGCCAAAGCGAGTTCAGCGGGAGTTTGGTGTCGGGGATCCGGGTTTATACTGAATGCGATGGATTTGCCTGAATTGCTCCGCTCACAGGCGAAGCGCTACCGCTGCGCGGTGTGCAACACCAACATGGCCGATTGCGGGATCAAGGTCATTACGCAGCAGGGCAACCGGGCGCTGGTTCGGGTGACCTGCGCCTCCTGCAACGACGAGAACCTGCTCCAGATCATCTTCCAGACCGACGGGGAGCCGATCGAGAGCGAGCCCCAGCGGGTGGCCACCATCAGCGAAGGGATCCCTCCGGTTCCCGACCCCATCAGCTCAGACGAACTGCTCGATCTGCGCGACCTCCTCTCCGCGCACCAGGGCGGGTTCCGAGAGCTGCTCGAGGGCCACTGACCCCGGGGCTAGCCGGCCCGGCGCCGTTCCGCCACGGCCACCTCTCCACGCCGCGCCGCCGTTGGCGCCGGCGCCCCCGCGGTCGGTGTCGGGCCGATGCTGGGGCTGGGAGTTGGCGTCGGCGTGACCGCGGGCAAGGTGAACGATGGCGATGGCGACGGTGAGGCCGTCGGCGTCGACGACGCGCTCGGAGTGGCACTTGCGCTCGGGCTGGGCGACGGGGTCGGACACCCGGAGGGGCTGACCAGCGCGCTGTCGCTCTGCGAGCAGTCGCCGAGCGCTCCGGTGACCGGCTTGAATGCGCTCGGCCTGGACAAGCTGTTGACGAACGGCACCGCGATGGCGGCACCGGTGGCGGTGCCGAACACCTGGTTCATGCCCTGCTCGGCGGAGTTGCTTCCGCTGGTGTGGCCCGTCCACGTCGCCACCACCCAGTCCGGCGTGTAGGTCATGTACCACGCGTCGATGAAGTTGTCGGTGGTGCCCGACTTGCCGGCTGTGTCGTACTTGAAGTGGAGGTTCCACTGCTTGGCGTACCCGCGCAGGATGGAGGTGATCGTCCACGCCTGCGGAGGTGTGAGAACGTCGCCGAGGTTGGCCGGCGTCGAGTAGTCGCGAATCACGTTGCCGGCGCCGTCGCTGATCTTGAGGATCCCGTTGGCGACCACCTTGTGGCCACCGTTGGCGAAGGCCGCGTACGCTGAGGCGTGGTCGATCATGCGCACCGCCGAGGTGCCGATCGCCGTGCTCAGGTTGGGCGCCTGGGGCGTGAGCTTCTCCGAGATGCCCATGCCGTAGGCGAGGTCGATGACGTTCTGGATGCCGGTCTTGTCCGCCGCCTGCTCGGTGGCGACGTTGCGTGACAGCGTCAGTGCGCGGGCCGCGGTGATCGGCCCGAGAAAGCGACTGTCGAAGTCGGTGACCCCACCGTACTTCTGCGACTGTGCCCTGGTGTCCTGCAGGATGGTGTCGGGCTTGAGCGTGCCGCTCTTGAACCCGGCCTCGTACACGTAGGGCTTGAACGACGATCCCGGCCGCCGCGACGCGGTGACGATGTTGTACTGCCCGGCGATCGCGTTGTTCGAGAAGCTGGCCGAACCGACCATGGCGAGGATGTGGCCGGTGTGGGCGTCGATCATCAGCAGCGCGCCGTTGTTGGCGAGGCTGGAGGACAGCTTGGCCACCCCGCTGGCGACCGCCGTGTTGGCGAGGCTCTGGATGGTGGTGTCGAGAGTTGTGGTCACCACCAGGTCGCCCTGCAGGTATTGGGGATCGGTCTGGCCGAAGATCTGCTGCAGCTGGTCCTGAATGTACGCCACGAAGTGCGGCGCGGGTCCTGCGGTGTTGGGCTTGCCGTTCTGCAGGTCAACGTGCAGCGCCTGCTGGTTGGTCTGCTGGGCGGTCTGCTGCTCGGGGGTTGCGTTTGTCCCACCGACGAGCGGATCTACCGCATCGGCGTCGGACTGCTTGATGTTCCCGACCGCGACGAGGCTGCCGAGCACGTAGTGCATGCGCGCGTACGCGGCATCCGGGTTGTTGTACGGGTCATTGTAGGAGGGCGCCTGGGGCAGGCCGGCGAGCAGCGAAGCCTCCATCAGGGTCAGGTCCTTGGCGTGCTTGCCGAAGTACGCCGTCGACGCGTTCTCAATACCGTACGCGTTCTCGCCGTAGTAGTTGATATTGAGGTACTGCTCGAGGATCTGCTGCTTTGTGTACTTGCTGTCGAGCTGGTTGGCGAGCAGTGCCTCACGCACCTTGCGCAACGGCGATTTCGACGCATCCGTTCCAAAGAATGCCTGCTTGGCGAGCTGCTGGGTGATCGTGCTCGCGCCCTCCGCCGGGCGGTGGAGGATGACGTCGTCGACCAGGGCCTTGAGGATGCGCGCCGGGTTGATGGCGCCCTCGTTGTAGAAGTTGCGGTCCTCGGCGGCGACGGTCGCCTGCTGCAGGATGGGCGCGATCTGGTCGATGGTCACGTTGTGCCGGTTGGTCGCGTCGTGACCGACCTCGGCGAGGACGCTGCCGTGGACGTCGACGATGCGGATGGTTCCGGTCTTCTTGCCGATGCTGTTGATGTCCGGGAGCGTCAGCGCGGAGTAGACGACGAGGCCCGCGACGAGCGCGACGCAGACCGCGAAGAAGGCACCGCCGACGGCGATAACCCGCTTCCAGCGCCGGCTCAACCGCCAGCGCGAGGTGGACGTGCCGGCGCGTCCGCCGTTGCGGGCCAACCGCGCCCGCGGTCTGCGAGACCCTGCCATTCAGTCCTCAGCCCGTTGCTGGCAACTCGCCGGCCGAGGCCCCACTGCGCACCATGAACCGACGCGCGGCGTACGTGCCACCGGCCGCAGCGGCGGCCGACACCCCCCGCAGCGCCAGCTTCTGCCAGGCCGGGCCGTGGTCGGCCTCCAGCTTGGCGGAGTCGAGCTTCTTGCGGATCGCGGCCAGCTCGGTGGCCATCTCCGCGAGCGTGGTGGGCTGCGGCGTCGCCGGCTCGTTCTTCCCGCTCAGCGCGCGGCGCAGCACGATCGCGCTGACCGCGGCGGCCACCACCACACCGCCGATCAACGCATAACGGATTCCGTCGCGACGGAGGCGGGCCTTCCAGTCGAGCTCGGCGCGAACGCGCGCCTCGAGGCGGTCGATGTTGTCGGACAGCGACTGCTTGGTCAGCTCTCTTTCGCGTTCCGCTTGGTCAATCGCTTGAGCCACGCCACGTCCTCCTTGACCTCGCCGACCAGTTGTTTGCCAGTGCCGATGCCACGCTTCAGTGAACGAAAACCGAGCAGAGCAAGTAACGCCGCGATCAGCAGGAAGAGCGCGGCGGTCAGCAGCCACCAGGTCCAGCCGCTGAAGACGTGGCCGGCCAGCACGGTGGGCACGGCGCCCAGCGCGAAGATCATCATGAAGAGCGCGAACACGCCGGCCCCGGCGAGCAATCCCAGCGCGACAGCCAGCCGTTTGATCCCGGCGATCGCCTCCGCCTTGGCCAGCTCGATCTCTGCCTTGGCCAGCCGGACCGCATCGTCGGCGACCTCGCGGGCGATGGCGGCGATGCTTTCGTCGCGGTCTGTCCCCGTGGCCACGATCAGGCTTCGAGCTGCGAAACGTCGATGTTCCGCAGCCCGTCCGGCGGTTGGACCCCGTGGTCGTGGAGCAGCTTCATGAGCGAGAGCACATAGCGAACTCCAGTGAGGTTGACGCCGTGGTTGCGGGTGAGATTCTGAATGGTCTGCAGCTTGAAGATGTCACGCTGCGAGTAGCGCCGCCGGTTGGTGGCGGTGCGCTGGGGCACGACCAGGCCCATGTTCTCGTACATCATCAGGGTGCGGGGGTGGGTCTCGAGGATCTCCGACGCCACGCTGATCGTGTAGATGGGCTTGTCCAGCCCCGGCTGACCGGCGGGGGCCGCCGGGCGCTGTTGCCGGCTTACTCCTTCAGCCACTCGTCGATCCCTTCGGAGAGGACGATCGGCGAGGTCTGCGCCTTGACCAAGAACTCCATGGCGCCGAGCTTCAGCCCGCGATCGACGAGCTCCTTCTCTCCGTAGTTGCTGAGGATGATCACCGGGATGGCCGACGTCGACTCCTGTCCGCGCAGCTCCTCGAGGACGGTGAACCCATCCTTCTTAGGAAGCCGTATGTCGAGGAAAATGATGTCGGGGGTGAGCTCGGTAGCGCGACGCACGCCCTCCTCGCCGTCACCGGCCACGTGGACGCGGTAGCCGTCCTTCTCGAGCTTCAGCTTGTACATCTCCAGCGTCTCCTGGTCATCCTCGATCAGGAGCACGTCGATGACCTGCTCGTCGTCCACGCTCACCTCGACCTCCGCTTCCCATGGGCGAGCGGCCACAGCCTCTCTTCCTGACGAGTATAGAGGGGCGGTTCCACCCCCAACAGGACCCCTATCTTATGACAGCGCGGTGGCGGCTTTAGCTGTCAGAGGCGTGTGTGGGTGACGTCGACGTCCGCAAGCTCTTCGGGGCGGGCGATCTCGTGCTCGGCGAGGAGGCGAAGCAGCTGGATGACGTAGCGGGCGCCATTGAGGTTGAGCCCGTGCTGCCTGGTGAGACGCTGGATGGCCTGGAGGGTCAGCACATCGCGCTGCGAGTAGCGACGGCGATTGGTCGCGGTGCGCTGGGGGACAACCAGCTGGAGGTGCTCGTACATCATCAGCGTGCGCGGATGGGTGGCGAGGATCTCCGCAGCCACGCTGATGGTGTAGATCGGCTTATCGAGCGCGAGCCGGTTCCCGGAGGGACCGACTGGGCTGACGGTCACGGGCCGCCGTAACCGACTGGTCGGGTTCCGCGTACCACGACCCGAACCATGCCCGAGATCAGCATGCTCCGCAAGCCCCAGGTCCTCGGCAACGCGCCAAGCGGGCAGGCCTCCCTGCGGGTCCGCCAGCGCTACCTTCGCCGCCGCAGCGCCCGTCGCCGCCTCGCCGACCGCGGCCTCGCCGCCCTCTGGGTGGGGGCTGGCGCAGTCCTCAGCTGGCTCTTCGTGGTCGGCTTCGCCGCGCTCGGCCACTAGCCCCACGCGCGAGGCCGCGCTGCTTCATCCGATGAGGTCGCGTAGATCCTGGAGCTGGAGCGAGATCCAGCGGTTGATGTCGGCGGCGTGCACCGTCTCGCGGATGCGCTCGGCCCGAACCCGCTTCTGGGCGGCGTCCATGGTGAGCCCGAGGTAGAGCGCCTCGGCGGTCTCGTCGATGTCGAAGGGGTTGACTGTGAGCGCGAAGTCCCCCAGCTCCTCATAGGAGCCGGCGTTCTCGCTGAGCACCAGCACACCGTCGCGGCGATTGCAGACCACGCCCTCCTTGGCGACGAGGTTCATGCCGTCGTAGATGGGGTTGACCAGGAGCACGTCGAACTGCCGGTAACCGGCCAGGGCGCGGGCCATGACGTCGTCGACCTCGACACGGATCGGCGTCCAGCCCCCGTGGCTGAACTTGCGATTGATGCGGGCAGCGACGCTGAGCACGCTGCCGAGGTAGGCACGGTAGTCGTCGATGTCCTGACGGCTGGGTTGCAGGTACGCCCAGAACTGGACGTCGCCGTAGAGCTCCTGGTGGTAGTCGAGCATGCGCTCGTAGGCGAGGAAGCCGCGCACGATGTTCTTGCTGAGATCGGTGCGATCCACCCGCAGGATCAGCTTCTCGGGGCGCCAGGAGAGCAGCCGCGCCTGCTCAGCGATCACCTCCTCGCTGTCTGCCTGGGCGAGCAGGCCGTCGACGTCGATGCTGATCGGGTAGTTGCGCACCCACACCGCACGGCCCTCGAAGAACACCGTGCGCTCGCCAAAGTCAACCGCGAGCCCGAGGTTCTCCTCACAGCTGAGCAGGAAGTTGCGAACGTCGCGGCGCGTCTGGAAGCCCAGGACATCGGCGCCGAGCAGGCCGTGCAGGATGGCGTCGCGGATCGATTTGGGAAGGATCGTCCAGTACTGCGGGGTGGGCCAGGGGATGTGCACGAAGTGCTGGATGCGGACGTCGCCGAGCGCCGCGCGGACCATGCCCGGCACGCAGTACATCTGGTAGTCCTGGACGAAGACGAGCGGCGGCTTGGCGGACGCGAGCGCCTCGGCGACGACACGGTCGGCGACCATCTGGTTGACGCGCACGTAGCCCTCGCGCCAGGCGTACAGGGTGGCGGTGTCGACGATGGGCTCGCGCGCCAGGTCCCACAGGTAATGCTGGATGAACCAGAGCAGCGGGTTGCTGACCGTGTTGTAGTAGAGGTCGTACGCCTCGGGCGTCGGCTCCACGAACGCCACCCGGTAGGTGGTGCCGTCCTCGGTGACCAGCTCGGCCGGGTCGCCGCGGGCGGCGAGGGCGCGGTCGGCCTCGTCGCGGGCCACCGCCACCCAGAGCGCGCTCGTCGACGACGCCAAGGAGCTGAGCGCCGTGACCAGGCCGCCGGCGCCCTTGACCAGACGCTCCGGCGTGTTCCTGTAGACGTCGGCCTGTTCGAGCGCCAGCGGAGCGCGGTTGGCGACCACGATCGGCTGGTAGCGCCTGAGCATGTCGTGCAGATACGGCTGGATGGCGTTCAGCGGTCGTCCTTCGGTGCGGAGCTCGGTGCCGTCAGGCGCGCCGGTCAGCCCAGGAGAACGTCGTAGAAGTAACGCTCCCGG
Source organism: Candidatus Dormiibacterota bacterium (assembly GCA_030948845.1). Taxonomy (GTDB): domain Bacteria; phylum Chloroflexota; class Dormibacteria; order Aeolococcales; family Aeolococcaceae; genus Aeolococcus. The sequence continues at coordinate 26,290 of JALYZN010000101.1, read as the reverse complement.
CGCGGCACGTTCTGGTCGACGTGGATGTGCTTGACCTCGGTGTACTCGCGCAGGCCGTAGGAGCCGAGCTCGCGTCCGGTGCCGCTCTGGCGGTAGCCGCCGAACGGTGCCAGCGAGTTGAGCATATGCCAGTCGTTGATCCACACCGTGCCGGTGCGCAGCTGCTTGGCCATCTCGATGGCGGCACGGGTGTCGCGTGACCAGACGCCGCCCGCCAGGCCGTAGATCGAGCGGTTGGCGCGGCGGATAATGTCGCCGACGTCGCGCCAGCGCTGCACCGCGAGAACAGGCCCGAACACCTCCTCGGTGGCCAGGTTGCTGTCCGGCTCGACGTCGGTGATCACCGTCGGCTGCACGAAGTATCCCTTCTCGCCCACGCTGGTGGCGCGTCCGCCCCCGACCAACACGGTGGCACCCTCCTGCTGGGCCCGGTCGATGGCGGCGAGCACGTTCTCGTACTGGCGGCGCGAGATGAGCGGTCCGACCTGGGTGTCGAAATCGGTGGCGTCGCCGACGCGCAGGTCGCGCGCGCTGGCCACCAGCCGCTCCATGAAAGCGTCGTACACGTCGTCGTGCACGTAGAGACGGTGACCGGACTCACAGGCCTGGCCCTGGTGGAAGAAAGTTCCGAAGAGGGTTCCGTCGACGGCGATGTCGAGGTCGGCGTCGGCGCAGACGATGTTGGCCGACTTCCCGCCAAGCTCGAGGGTGACCTTCTTGATGGTCGGTGCCGCCATCTCGAGGATGCGCCGCCCGACCGCCGTGGAACCGGTGAAGGCAACCTTGTCGACGTCCTCGTTGACCACCAGCTCCTCGCCGAGCTCGTTGCCCGGACCGGTGACCACGTTGAGCACGCCGCGCGGCAGCAGGCCGGTCTCGTCGATGGCGCGGGCGACCTCGAGGAGGGTCAAGGGGGTGAACGGCGAGGGCTTGAGCACCACGCTGTTGCCCATGGCCAGTGCGGGCGCCAGCTTCCACATCGCGATCAGGAGAGGGAAGTTGAAGGGGATGATCCCGGTGCAGACGCCGATCGCCTCGCGCTGGACGAAGTTCCAGCTGACGTGGGGGATGTCGATCCAGGGCAGCGGTTCGTACCAGGGGATCTGCAGCGCCTGCTCGGCCATCGAGCGGAAGGTCTCGATGGCCAGCGGGACATCCACGATGCTCGCCTTGCGGATGGTCGCGCCGGCAGTCTGGGACTCGAGGAGGGCCCACTCGCCGCTGCGCTCGGCCAGGTGCTTGGCGATCTCGAACATGACCTGGCTGCGCTGGAGCTGGCTCTTGTTGCGCCAGTCGCCGGCGTCGAAGGAGCGCCGGGCCGCAGCGATCGCCTGCCGGGCGTCCTCGCGGCTGCCCGCGGGCGCCAGCGCGACGACCTCCTCAGTCGAGGGGTTGAGCACCTCGAAGGTCTCGCCGTCGGTCGCGCCGGTCCATTCGCCGTCGATGTACTGCTGGTAGGTCGCCACCTCGGGCCGCACGATCGTCGCCACGCTGCCACCTCCTCGTTCTCGTCGCCAGCGATTATGAGGGGCCGTCGGCGGCCGCCGGCCTGGGCTGAGGCTGCCTCACCGCCCCCAATTGGGATCTTCACCGCGGTCAAGGATCTGCAACAGGAGGATGCGATCCCGGCACCAGCCGAGTTCGGGGGAGGGCCTGCGGCCCAGAATCAGACGATGCCTCAGCCCCGTAGCGCCAGATCCCGCGTCCTGCTCGTGGACGACGACGCCCGCCTGGTGCACATCGTCGGCCTCTACCTCCAGGTCCAGCAGTTCGACGTGGTCACGGCCGGCAGCGGCAAGGAGGCGATGGGAGTGCTCAGCCTGGGACTGCCCGACCTGGTCATCCTCGACGTGATGATGCCCGGCATCGACGGGATCAGCCTCTGCCGGAGGATCCGCGGAATGCCTGGGGCGGAACGCCTGCCGATCATCGTCTTCACCGCCCTGAGCGACAACGAGGATCTCACCGCAGCGCGCGAGGCAGGCGCCGACGAGGTGATCACCAAGCCGTTCAACCTCACCGGGTTGGGAGCGGCGGTCGAGGCGCTTCTGCCCGACACGGCCGCCGCCGGCGCGTAGCCGCGCGCGCCAGCCATGCGAGTACTCGTGGTCGAGGACGACGCCGACGTCGGCGACGCGGTGCGTCGCGGCCTCGAGGAGACGGGCATCCTGGCCGAGTGGTCGGCGGACGCCGACGAGGCGGTGCTCGCCGCCGGCAGCGGCCACTTCGACGTCATCGTCCTCGACGTCATGCTCGGGCGTGGCATGGACGGGTTCGAGCTGTGCCGGCTGCTGCGCGGTCGGGCGGTCCCGTCGGCGATCCTCATGCTCACCGCCCGCGACGCGGTGCCCGACCGCGTCCAGGGGCTCGAGGCCGGGGCGGACGACTACCTGGTGAAGCCGTTCGCGTTCCAGGAGCTGCTGGCCCGCATCCGCGCGCTGTCGCGGCGTCCCGCCATCCTCCAGTCAGACACCACCGACATCAACGGCCTTGTCGTCGACACCAGCGCGCGCCGAGTCACAGTCCGCGGAACGGAGGTGGCGCTGTCGCGCCGGGAGTTCGACGTGCTCGCCCTCTTGATCCGCCACGCGGGTCAGACCCTCACCAAGGACCAGATCGAGACCCAGGTGTGGGGCTTCGAGGCGGACAGCGGCGGCAACCTCGTCGAGGTGTACGTCGGACGGCTGCGCCGCAAGCTCAACGACGTCGAGGAGACCCAGCTCATCACCACCGTGCGGGGCATCGGCTACCGCCTGGAGCCGACGCGATGAACGCCGCCGAGGCCGGTCAGCGCAACGCTCGTTTGCACGCCGGGCAGCGCGGACTGAAGGTGCTCGCTCATCCGCGTTCGGGCGGCAGCGTGCTCGACTACGCAGCAACGTTCTGCGGGTGTCTCAGCGTCCTCGGGTTGGTCCTCGTGGGCGAGTACTACCTCGAAAACAACCCGACCCTCCAGGGATTCGCTCTGCTGTCGATCCTGGTGGCGGCGTGGCGGTTGCCCGCGCGGCTGTCAGCGCTCATCGCCGGCCTGGCAGCCGCGCTGCCCTTCGTCTCGGTCGACCTCGGCTCACTGGACACCTTGACCGCCCGCTTCCAGCTGATCAGCACGGTCACCACCGCTTGCTTGGCGGAGTTCACAGTACGCGCGATCATTCACGCCGACCGCGAGCGCACCGCACTCCTCGCCGTGCTGGTGCGCTTCACCGCCGACGCCGCGCACGAGTTGCGCTCGCCGATCACCGCCATCCAGACCGTCGCCGAGGTCGCGCTGGGACAGCCCCGGAAGCAGAGCGAGTACCGGCATTCGCTGGAGACCGTGCTGCGCAGCAGCCACAAGCTGATCCGGCTCACCGACGCGTTGCTCCTGCTGGCCAGCGAGGACGCCGGCGCGCTCACCGTGTCGGGCGACGCCGTCGACCTCAGCGACCTGGTCGAGGAGGCGCTCGACCGCTGGCGCAAGCGGGCCGCCGATGGGGGTGTGCACCTCAACGGTCCGTCCTCGCCGACCGCGGGCCTGGTCAGCGGTGACGAGGTTCTGCTCGGCCGGCTGCTCGACAACCTGCTCGAGAACGCGATCCGTCACGCCGGTGCGGACGGCACCGTGCGTCTTGACCTCGGCGGCTCGGTGTCCGACGGCTGGACCATCGTGGTGACCGACACCGGTCCCGGTTTCGACCCGAGCTTCCGGCCGCGCGCGTTCGAGCGCTTCACCAGGGCGGAGAAACATCGCTCACGAGACGGCGGCGGCGCCGGTCTCGGGCTTCCCCTCTGCGCGGCGATCGCCTCGGCACACGGAGGGTCGGTGAATATTGACCCAACCGTCACTGGAGCGCGACTCCGTGTCTGGCTTCCCGCGACGAGGCAGTCAGCAGCCGTTCAGCACCGTCAGTCAGCCTAAGTGAACGTTCATCCGCTCTCATCAAGGAACCAAGCCATGCTGACCGATCTCTTCCTCCGCTGCCGAGAGGCCGTCACCCGCGCGCTTCGTCACGATGACGAGGACGGGCAGGGAATGGTCGAGTACGCGCTCATCCTCGTCCTCATCGCCGTCGTGGTCATCGTCGTGCTGACCACCGTCGGCAAGAAGGTGGAGAACGTGTTCTCGAACATCAGCAGCGGGCTCGGCACCTAGACCCGCTCACGTCATTGGCGCGGCTCTAACCGGCCGCAAGCAAACCAGGCCGTGCTCCACAGCGCGGCCTGGTTTTGTGTCTGCCCCGATGTCCGCAGCGCGTCCTCCGGTCGTGGGTAGCGTCGACCGGCTCGGGACGGTGCTGCGGTCGGGAGACGCGATGGAACCTGTGTCGATGAACGACGGCCTCGACGGCCGCGAGACGCTCGCCTTCGGGCTGGCGGCGGGCGAGGTGGCGCTTTTTGTGATGGCACTGATGAGCGCGTACGCCGTGCTCCGCAGCGGTCTCGCCGCACCGATCGCCTGGGCGCTCGCGGTCCTGGTCGCCGGCACCGGCGCGCTGCTGGCCTGGGGCCGCATCGGCGGCCGCCCCATGGTCGAGTGGGCGGCTCTGCTGGCGGCATTCGCGATCAGGACTCGCCATGTGCGCGTGGCCCGAGCGCGTTCGCGCATGCGCCGGTGGTCGGCGGCGACGATCACCACGGCGGCGGCGCTTCGGGCACGCGCGGCCTCGCGTGCACCTGACAACCCGCACCCTCCGCAGACCGGGGCGGTGGTGATCCCGCTGGCTCTGCGCCGGCCCGAAGTCACGCACACAAGTGCTGCGGACGCGAGCGCGTCCACCTCGTTGGGACCGCACGTGCTCGGGTTTTTCTCGCTGGCCGGAGGCACCGGCCGCACCACCCTGGCGGTCGAGGTCGCCGCTCTGCTGGCGACGCGCGCGCGGTCAGCAGCCGCCACCGGCGCGCGCGGCAGCCGGGTGGTCCTGCTCGACCTCGCCAGGCGGAGCCCGGCCGTGGGGCTTCGCCTCGGCATGCCGCCGCCCTCCATCCACTCCGGGCGCCTGGTCGCGCACAGCAGCGGACTGCTGGTGGGGCTGGCAGCGGCGACGTCGTCACCGGCCGACCCAGAGAGCTCGGCGCTGCCACCCGCGCTCATCGACGGGCCCGAGTGCGGCGCCACGGACATCCTCATCGTCGACTTCGACTGCGACCTCGGCCCGCTGTGCACCGCTCTTCTGCGGCGCTGCGACCAGGTGCTGGTGACGCTGACAGCGACCGCGCGCGGAGTGCTCGACGCCTACCGCAGCACGGCTGTTCTGCGCCGGCTGGGGATGCGTGAGCAGATCGGCTACGTCGGCAACAGGTGGCGCGCCGACGTCGACCTGGACGAGGTGATGGCCGACCTCGGTGGGGTCATCGCCGTGGAGATCCCTGAGGACGCGGCGGTGACTGACGCGGAGAACCACCATCGACTCACCGCGCTCGACGGTGGTGGCGCGGTCGCCACGGCCTTCGACCAGCTGGCGACGTGCATCGAGCACGCGGCGTGTGTGGAGCCGTCTGCATCCGGGACGCGGCGTTGGGGAAGCCACGCGGGTTGAGACGACGACGGCGCTCGCCCGAAACGGCCGCGGGCGAGCCTGCCAGCACGGCTGCTGTGGCGGTGATCGCGCTCGAACCTCTCGACCTCACCGCCCTCGAACCCGCCGCCCAGGCGATGTGCGTGGAGACGATGGGCCGGCTGCTCTGCAGCGTGGAGGTACCGGTGCAATTCGTGGTGCGGCGCCGCCGCGTCACCAGCCCGGCACCGCCTGACCTGGTCGGCGCGCACCTGCCTGCCGATGCCCTCGACCACGCGGTGCGCGCTCACCACGCGCACCTCTTGTCCGCGCTGCCGGCATTTCGAAGCGACGTGGTCGCGGTGATGCGTCACGACGGCCACGCCGCCGGCCTGCGCCGGCAGGTCGCCATGGCCGCCGAGATGCTCCACTCCGCGGGCGTGCGCAGCCGCGAGGTTGCCGCGGGAGAGGTGCTGTGCGGCGCCGGCGTCGAGGCGCTGCGTTCAGTCCTGGTGGATGGCGGCGTCCGCTGCGGCCTCGAGCTCGAACGCCTGCCGGGGCGGAGCGTGGGGCTCGGCTGGCTGCACACCATGCTCGCCGCACCCGCCGAGTTCGACGCCGCCATCCATCTGGTCCCTGTCGACGCGGCGGCGGCGCACCGCGCCGTCGAACGGCGGCTGCGCAACCTGACCGCGGACCGGCTCCTCGACCTCGACCGCGGGCGCATCGGCGATGCCGGCGTGGATGTCGGCCTGGAGGCCGCGGGTACACTGCGCGACCGCCTCGCCCGCAATGAGGTCCGGGCGCTGCGCCTGTCAATTGTGGTCGCGGTGCGCGGCGCGGACGAGGCCGAGGCGCGTCATGGCGCCGACGTGGTCCGCGCCGCCGCCGCTGGTGCCGGGCTGCGGCTCCGCCACACCCATATGCGCCACGCCATGGCACTGCGCGCAACCCTCCCGCTGGGCGAGGTGGCGAGCACGGGCAAGCTCATCGATTCGGCAGCCGGCGCCACCTGCCTGCCCCTGACCGAGACGGTCTGCGACGACGCTGCGGGCTACCGCCTCGGAGTCACCCGCCGCACCGGGGTTCCGCTGGCCGTCGACGTCTTCGACACTGCCCAGCACAGCAACGCCAACCTCGCCGTCTTCGCCACCAGCGGTCACGGCAAGAGCTACACCATCGGCGCGCTGGTGCTCGAGGCCACGGCTCGAGGAGTGGGCGCGCTGATCGTCGATCCCGAGGGCGAGTACCAGCGGCTCATGCACGCCGCGGGCGGGCAGTACCTGCGCCTGGGCTCGGCGGGGGCGGGCGCGCTCAACGTCTTCGACGTTGCACCCACCCCGCGCGAGGCTATTCCCGTTGCGGTTGACCTGGTCAACGTGCTCTGCGGCAGCGCTCTCGACGAGGTGGAGCGCGCTGAGGTCGACGCCGCCATGCACGATGCGGTGGACGCAGCTGCGCGCGCCGGCCGAGCCGCGCTGCTCGGAGACTGCGCCGCCGCGCTGGCGCACACCGCGCCGCGTGCCGCCACCGTACTGCGCCGCGTCTGCAACGGGCCGCTGGCGTCGATCTTCAACCGCGCCAGCGACATCGACCTCGAGGGGGACCTCTGCGCGATCTCCTTGCGCGAGCTGCCCCACGAGTTCGTGCCGGCGGCCACACTGTTGATCGCGCAATGGCTTTGGACGCGGGTGCGCAGTGAGCGCAAGCGCAGGCACATCGTGCTCGATGAGGTGGGCGCGCTCTGCGTGCACCCGCCCCTGCGCGAGCTGCTCGTGCAACTGGCCAGGCGGTGCCGCAAGTACAGCGCGTCGCTGGTGGTGGCCACGCAGAACGTCGAGGACCTGTTGCGCAGCGAGGAGGGCGCCGTGGTGGCCACCAACTGCGCGACGGTCCTGCTCGGCGGCCATCGCGCGGCTGAGGCCATGCAGATGGAGAGGGCCTTCGGCCTCACCGAGGCGCAGCGACGGTTCGTTGAGCACGCCTCCCGGGGCGAGTTCCTCCTCCTGGCGGGGCGGCGGCGCTGCGAGATCCGCGTCGACATGCCCGAGCTGCACCGCTCCATCCTGGTGGCCGAGAGCGCCTGAGGCCGGCGAGGGCGCATCGCCTCTCTGCCAAAATACCGGGGTCCCCGCGCGGCCTGCCGCGTGGGGCTAGACCCCCTTGACGTCCTCGCGGACTCGGACCAACATATGGGGGCCGCGGGACGGGCGACCCCCAAGATGTGGGATAATCGGGGTTCACACCGGCCAGGTCAGGGGACACTCCGACCCGGGGCGCAGTCTCACTCAACGTCGCAGAACCAACAGCGCCCCGACCGGGATTGACGAGGGAAAGCCGTGGATCGACCTGTCTCCGCCGCCGTCGACGCCTCCACCAGCAGCGGCGCACCGCCGCCTCGCAAGCAGCGCGGACGGGGAGCTCCCGCCGCCAAGGTGGAGCTGACCGGAGGGACGGGTCTGAAGGTCACACGCCGGTTCACCCGTGAGGGCGTGCATCCTTTCGACGAGGTGACCTGGGAGAAGCGCAACTCGGTCATCGGCAACGAGCGCGGTGAGACCGTCTTCGAGCAGAAGGACGTCGAGATCCCCTCGGCGTGGTCGCAGATGGCCACCAACGTGGTGGTCAGCAAGTACTACCGGGGACCGCTGGGCACGCCGCGCCGGGAGACCAGCGTCCGCCAGGTGATCTCGCGGGTCTGCGACACCATCGCCGACTGGGGCCGCGAGGGCGGTTACTTCGCGACCGAGGAGGATGCCCAGGCGTTCCAGGACGAGCTCACCCACCTGGTGCTGCACCAGAAGATGAGCTTCAACAGCCCGGTGTGGTTCAACGTCGGCGTGCCGGGCACGCGCCCGCAGGCTTCCGCTTGCTTCATCAACTCCGTCGAGGACACCATGGAGTCCATCCTCGGGCTCGCCAAGACCGAGGGCATGCTCTTCAAGTACGGCAGCGGGACCGGCACCAACCTCTCGCCACTGCGCAGCTCCAATGAGCAGCTTGGCGGTGGTGGAACCGCCAGCGGACCGGTGTCGTTCATGAAGGGCTTCGACGCCTTCGCCGGCGTCATCAAGAGCGGTGGAACGACCCGCCGGGCGGCCAAGATGGTGATCCTCAACGCCGACCACCCCGACATCGTCGAGTTCATCACCTGCAAGGTCAATGAGGAGCGCAAGGCGTGGGCGCTCATCGAGGCCGGCTACGACTCGTCGTTCACCGGTGAGGCCTACGCGTCGGTCTTCTTCCAGAACAGCAACAACTCGGTGCGCGTCACCGACGAGTTCATGCGTGCGGTCGCCGAGGACCGCGACTGGCATCTGCGCGCGGTCACCGACGGCAACCGCGTGGTCAAGACGCTGAAGGCTAGGGAGCTGATGCGGCTCATGGCCGAATCCGCGTGGCAATGCGGCGACCCCGGGGTCCAGTACGACACCACCATCAACGACTGGCACACCTCGGCCAACAGCGGGCGGATCAACGCCAGCAACCCCTGCTCCGAGTACATGTACCTCGACGACTCGGCGTGCAACCTGGCGTCGCTCAACCTCATGAAGTTCCTCAACGAGGACAGCAGCTTCGACGTCGACGGCTACCGCCACGCGGTGCACATGACCATCACCGCCCAGGAGATCCTGGTCGGCAACGCCGCCTACCCGACCGAGAGGATCGGTAAGAACAGCGAGGACTTCCGCCCGTTGGGCCTCGGCTACGCCAACCTGGGCGCGCTGCTGATGGCCCGCGGCGTGCCCTACGACTCGCCGGCCGGCCGTGACCTCGCCGCCTGCATCACCGCGGTGATGACCGGCGAGGCCTACGCGCAGTCGGCACGGATGGCGCGCGAGGTCGGCCCGTTCAACGGCTACGCGACCAACCGCCAGCCCATGCTGCGCGTCATCGCCAAGCATCGCGAGGCCGCGTACAACATCCCCAGCGACAACGTCGAGGCCGACCTGGTCACGGCCGCCCGCCATGCCTGGGATGAGGCCCACGAGCTCGGCGCCAAGCACGGCTACCGAAACGGACAGACCACCGTCCTGGCTCCCACCGGGACGATCGGTTTCATGATGGACTGCGACACCACCGGCGTCGAGCCGGACATAGCGCTCGTCAAGTACAAGAAGTTGGTCGGCGGCGGCATGCTGAAGATCGTCAACCAGACGGTGCCGCTGGCGCTGCAGCGACTCGGCTACGGCGACACCGCGGTGGCCGACATCGCCGCCCACATCGACGCCAACGACACCATCGAAGGCGCGCCGTCGCTGCGCGACGAGGACCTCGCCGTCTTCGACTGCGCGTTCACCCCGCAGAACGGCAGCCGCTCGATCGCCTGGCAGGGACACGTGCGCATGATGTCGGCGGTCCAGCCGTTCCTCTCCGGAGCGATCAGCAAGACGGTGAACATGCCCAACGAGGCAACCGTCGACGAGATCGAGCAGGCGTACATCGATGGTTGGAAGCTGGGCCTCAAGGCGCTGGCCATCTACCGCGACGGCAGCAAGCGCAGCCAGCCGATGGCCACCTCGATGGACAAGACCACCGGGCGGGTTGTGCAAATCGTCGAACGGCCGCTGCGCAAGCGGCTCCCGGCGGAGCGCAACGCGCTGACCCACCGCTTTGAGGTCGGTGGCCACGAGGGCTACATCACCGTCGGCCTCTACGACGATGGTCAGCCCGGCGAGATCTTTCTGAAGATGGCCAAGGAGGGCTCGACGGTCAGCGGGCTGATGGATGCGTTCGCGACGGCCGTGTCGCTGGCGCTGCAGTACGGCGTGCCGCTGCAGGCGCTGGTCGACAAGCTTTCGCACACGCGGTTCGACCCGCAGGGCTTCACCAAGAACCCCGAGGTCCCCATCGCCAAGTCGCTGATGGACTACATCTTCCGGTGGATGGCCTCACGCTTCATGCCCCAGGAGGATCGCGACCGGCTCGGCATCATCCGCCGCGATGGCGACGACGGAGTACCGACGATCACCGCGACGCCAACCTCGACCGCTCCCGCAGCCGCCTCAGCTACCGCGGGTGTCAGCGGCTTCGCGGCCGTGCGCGCGATGACGCCTGTTCCCGCGGCCCCGATGGAGAACCCGCTCGGCGCCTTCGTCAACCAGGGCGACGCACCGTCGTGCAGCGACTGCGGCAGCCTCATGGTGCGCAGCGGTGCCTGCTACAAGTGCCACAACTGCGGAGCGACCTCGGGCTGCTCCTGAACCTCGTCCCCTCCCCCAGCCCGGAGCCCGGTCACGCCGCGTGGCCGGGCTCTTCCGCGTTCAGGGTTCTCTAGCCGCGCACTATCAAAAGGAAGTTGAGCAGCGGCGCAGTGATGCTCAACCCCGCGGCGATGGCGAGCGCGACCTGGGCGCGACGCCCGTTGAGCCGGCTCAGCACCAGCACCACCATGGCGCCGACGGTGAGCAGCTTCACCGAATACGCCGCCAGCGGGCTGCGCACGATGAGCGCGCGGAACAGCGGGTTGTTCTCGACGTACGTGTGTGCGCTCAGCGCGCGGAAGGTGGTGATCACGTCGGCCAGCTGCGCGGCGGTGATGATCGCCACCAGCAGAGCGGACACCCGGTTGTGCAGGTTGTCCTTGAGTGTGCGGAGGCTGACGTCCTCGCGGCGGTCGGGAACCAGTTCCAGGATGCCGACGCCAACCCGCCGCTGGCGTCGTTCAACGCGCGGCTCGAGCTCTGTCCCCGTGGCCATGACGACCCCCTCTCCCCCTGATGCCAGTCGGCCTCACAAGGATGACGGGTTTGGGCCGAGAAACGCAAGCGACGCGTTGCCGACAGGACGCTGAGTCAGCGAGCGGGCGGTCCCGCCTCCTCCCCGAGCGCCTGCTCGAGCCGGTGGAGGACCCGGATGGTGTCGCTCAGCTCAGTGGGCTCGAGCCTGCCAAGGACGCGCTCGAGAAGGCCGCGGCGGCCGCCAATTGCCTCCTTTAAGGCCGTTTCGCCCGCCGGGGTGAGCGAGACGCTGACGGTGCGGCGATCCTCCTCGCTGCGCGTCCTCTCCACCAGTCCGGCGTCGACCATTCTGTCGATGATCGCGCTGGTCGACGGTGGGGATATCCCCAGCCGCGACGCCAGCTGGGTGACTGTGATCGGCGCCACCTCCCGGAGCACGCCGAGCACATGCAGCTGCGCCGGGCTCTGGTGGCAGGAGTGGAGGTGGGCGAGCATGCCCCTCTGGCGGCGGTCGATCCACGCCTGGACGGCGTCGACGGCGGCGGCGAGGTCGCGGGGCGGGACTGCGACCGGCGCGGTCATGCGATCGCCACCGCCGGGACGCCGTGTGCCGCCTCCTCCTCCGCGGCGGTGGTTCGCCGCAGCGGCAGCTCGGGCATCCCGCAAGTGACCAGAAGGGCGATCAGCGACGCGCCGGCGCCGAGCCACATCAGGCCGGCGATCGACGCCGACAGGTCGCTCTGGATCCCGGTGGTGATGCGCGGGATGAGCGGCCTGGCGGCGGCAGGAAGCTGCTGGCTGAGCTGTTGGGTGAGGTTGCCAACGCCGGTGAGGCTGTTCGTGGCCGAGCCACTGCCCTCTGCGAACTTGCTCACCACCGCCGCAGGCACGCCCGCAGTGCTGAGGTGGGCGGGCAGTTGCGACGCGAAGGTCAGCGCGAAGATGGAGCCGGCGATGGCCAGGCCCACCGAGCCACCGATCTGACGGAAGAACGTGAGGTTGCTGGTGGCCACCCCGATGCGCCGCGCCGCCACGGCGTTCTGCATCGCCACAGTGGGCACCGAGAAGGTCGGACCGACGCCGAGGCCGGCGATGAGCATCCACAGCGAGAGCGTCCAGTACCCCGTGCTGACGTCGAGGCGAGTCAGCAGGAACATGCCCAGGGTGAGCACGCTCATCGATCCGAGCAACAGCATCTTGTACTTGCCCGTCCGGCTGACCAGCAGCCCGCTGCTGGTGCTCGAGAGGATCAGCCCGAGCATGAGTGGCCAGGTGCGGTATCCCGACGCCGTTGCCGACAGCCCCTGCACCGCCTGGAAGTAGCGGGGCAGGAAGATGATCGCGCAGAAGAAACCGAAGGCGATGAAGAACGTGGCGATGTTGAGAGTGGTGTAGCTGCGATTGCGAAACAGATCGAGCGGGATGATCGGTTCCTTGGCGACACGTTCGGCGGCGATGAACCCCGCGGTGAGCAGCGCGGAGGCCACCAGGTAGACGAGGACGTTCGGGGAGGACCACGCGTACAGCTGACCGGTCGAGTCGGTGAGCCCCTTGTTGGTGAGGCCGAGCAACAGGGAGATGGCGGCCGCTGTGAACACACCGATGCCGAGGTAGTCGAGGTCGCGGACGCGCACACCGCGGCTGTTGCCGGTGTTGGGCAGCTGCGTGGCCATGACGGCGAGCGCCACGATGCCGATCGGCAGGTTGACGTAGAAGATCCAGTGCCAGCTGAGGTTGTCGGTGAGGAACCCACCGAGGAACGGGCCGATGATGAAGCTGAGGCCGAACACCGCTCCGAACAGACCCTGGTAGCGGCCGCGCTCCGCGGGGCTGTACAGGTCGCCGATCACCGAGAGCGCGATCGGGAAGATGGCGCCGGCGCCGATTCCCTGGATGCCCCGGAAGATGATTAGCTCCCCCATCGACTGGGAAAGACCGGACAGGGCCGACCCGACCAGGAACAGGCTCACCCCAATGAGCAGCAGCGGGCGCCGCCCGTAGATGTCGGAGAGCTTCCCGTAGATCGGCACCGTGACCGTGGAGGTCAGCAGGTAGACAGTGACGACCCACGTGTAGAGGTTGTTGCCGGCGAGGTCGGTGACGATTCGCGGCAGCGCGGTGCCGACGATGGTCTGATCAAGGGCGGCCAGGAAGAGGCCGAGCATGATGGCGATCATGATCAGGGCCTTCTGGCGCGGCGCCAGAGTGCGGGGATCCGGCATCGGTATGACCTCTCGAACAGTTAGGCTGGCGTCTTAGTTAGTGTAGCCTAATCTTTAGGCCGGCGCTCATGCCGGCCGGGTCCAGGTGTCCGAATTCCGCTGGCGAAGCCGCCGCGGGACGCCTCATGCTGGGGCAATGCGCACGCGCCGCCTCACGACGCCCTCATGAACCGCCGCGGCTGGCTGCTCTTCGCGGCCATGGGGGTGATCTGGGGCGTCCCCTACCTGCTCATCAAGGTGGCGATCGCCGATCTGACCCCGGCCTCGCTGGTGCTGCTGCGCACCCTGACCGGGGCGGTGGTCCTGATGCCGATCGTGCTGGGGCGCGGGGCGATCGCGCCACTGCGTCCGCACTGGCGCTGGATCCTGGTGTACACCGGCGTCGAGGTGGCGGCGCCGTGGATGCTGCTCTCCGACGCCGAGCGCCACATCTCCAGCTCGCTGGCGGGACTGCTCATCGCCGGGGTGCCGTTCGTCGGGGCGCTGCTGGCGCTGCTCACCGGCGGTGACGACCGGCTCAACGGCCGGCGCCTCGCCGGGCTCCTGGTCGGGTTGTTCGGCGTGGCCACGCTGGTGGGCTTCGACCTCTCGGGAGGCAACCTCGGCGCCGTCGGCGAGATCGCCGTGGTCACGGTCGGCTACGCGCTGGGGCCGATGATCATCGCCCGGCGGCTGCGCGGCGTCCCGGCGGTGGGGGTGGTGACGGCCTCGCTGGTGCTCACCGCTGTCGCGTACGCGCCGGTCGGTGTGCTGCAGCTGCCCCACCACGCTCCCTCGCTACAGGTGATCCTCGCGGTGGCGGGACTGGGTGTAGTCTGCACGGCACTCGCGTTCCTGCTCTTCTTCGCCCTCATCGCCGAGGTGGGGCCGGTGCGTGCGACGGTGATCACGTACGTCAACCCGGCGGTGGCGCTGCTGCTCGGCGTGGCCGTGCTCGACGAGCGGTTCACCGTGGCCACCGGCGTGGGCTTCGTGCTCATCCTTCTCGGCTCGTACCTGGCCACCTCGCGGACCACAACGACGCCACGTCGACGGCGAGGCCGCGACGTGGAGATGGCGCCCTCCGCAGGCGTTCCGTAAGGGGAGCGCATGGCGGGCGCGCGCCGAAATCCCGGCTAGGCTTGCACTTGCCGTGACAGAGACATTCGAGCTGACCCCGCGAGGGCCGTTCGACCTGGCCTACCAGCAGCGCCACTTCGGTGGCTGGGCACCGTACAAGCCAGACCCGGCTGCCGTCGCCATGGCCTTCCCGCTGGAGGGCTGGGCGGGCTCGGCAGTCGTCGTGCTGCGTCAACCGGACGTCGACACAATCAGCGGCGAGGTGCACGGCGTTGAGGGCGCGCTCGCGCAGCGCGCGTGGGAGCAGGCGCTCGCGGTGCTGTCGCTCGACATCGACGGCAGCGAATTCCCCGATATCGGTGAGCGCGATCCGGTGGTGGGACGTCTGCAGACGCAGCACCAGTGGATGCGACCGACACTTTTCCACTCGCCCTACGAGGCGGCCTGCAACTTCGTGATCGGTCAGCGAATCTCGATGGCGCAGGCCAGGGCGCTGCGCGTGCGCATGGCGGCGGAGAGCGGCGATCCCGTCAGCGCCGGCGGCGTCGAGCTTGCCGCGTTCCCGCGCCCGCAGCGCCTGCTCGAGCTGTCCGAGGTGCGCGGGCTTCCCGCCGAGAAGCTGGTGCGCCTGCACGGCCTCGCCCGGGCCGCACTCGACGGGGTGCTTGACCGCCGCCGCCTCCGTTCGCTGCCCGTGCCCGTCGCGCTCGCCGAGCTGACCACCCTGCGCGGCGTTGGCACCTTCAGCTCGCAGGGCATCCTCTTTCGCGGCGCCGGCGTGGTCGACGAGGTCACCGACGACCCGGTGAGCAAGCAGGCCGTGCAGCGGCTCTACGACCTGGACCACCTCCCCGGCCACGCCGAGGTGCTGCGCCACGCGGAACCCTGGCGCCCCTTCCGCATGTGGGCGCTGGTGCTGCTCCACGTCTGGATCCGCGGCGAGGGCGACGGCCCGGTTCCGCCGGCGAGGCACGGCCGGCCTCGCCGGCGCTCGGGGTGACCTCCTCGGCGGACAGCGCGGCAGGCCACAAGCGCGCGCGGCGGCGCACGCACGCACTGGTGTTGCTGGGATTGCTGGCGCTGGCGGTGGCGATCTTCCTTCCCGCCGACCTGCACGCCGGCAGCGTGATGATCGGCGCCACCACCGCCGACAACTCGCAGCACGCGTGGTTCCTGCGCTGGTTTCCGTACGCGCTCGCCACCCACCAGAACCCGCTGTTCACCTCCAGCCTCATCGAGCCCGGCGGCGTCAACCTGATGTGGAACACGTGGATCCCGCTCCCGGCATTGCTGCTCTCACCGCTGACGCTGCTGCTTGGACCGGTGGCGTCGTTCGACATCGCGGTCACGCTCGGCGTGACGCTGAGCGCGTGGTGCGCGTATCTGGCCGCGTCACGGTTCCTGCGGGGGCGCTGGGCGGCGGTGCTCGCCGGCGCCGCGTACGGCTTCTCGCCATTCATCTTCGACCAGTCGTACACCGGCCATTCCAACATGGTCATCGCGGTGGTGCCACCGCTGATGCTGCTGCTGCTCGACACCATCCTGGTGCGCCAAACCATCTCACCACGCCGCGCCGGCCTGCTCTTCGGCGCGCTGATGACCGCGCAGTTCTTCATCACCGAGGAGTTGCTCGCGTCGGAGACGGTGATGCTGATCGTCGGGATCGCTTGTCTGGCGCTCATGCACCGGCGCGAGCTGGCCTCGCGGTGGCGTTACGTCGCCGCGTGTTTCGGTTGGGCGCTGGCGCTCTTCATCCCGGTGGTCGCGTACCCGGTGTGGTTCCAGTTCTTCGGTCCACAGGTCCCGCACCAGCTGATCGCCGACAAGAACTTCTTCGTGACCGACCTGCTCAACGTGTTCCTGCCTTCGACGGCACAGGGTGTGGAACCGCCCTTCGCGCGCGACATCGCAGCGCACTACGCGGGCAACTCGGGAGAGTGGGGCGGGTACGTGGGCATCCCCATGCTCGCGGTGGTGGCATGGACCGCGTGGCGGCAGTGGCGGCGTCCTCTGGTGCGGGCGCTGTGCATCGGGGCGGCGGCTGCGGTGGTGCTCAGCTTCGGTTCGACCCTGCACGTCGGTGGGGCCGACACGCACATCCCTCTGCCCGCGGCCATCCTCGCCCACCTGCCGGTGCTCGACAACCTGGTGCCGGCTCGCTTCGCCGTGTACGTGGCGCTCTTCACCGCTGTTGTCTTCGGCGTTTTCGTCGACTCGCTGCCGGCGCGGCGGCAGAGCACACGCGTGGTGGCGCTGGCAACCGTGCTGATCGCGGCAGCGTTCGTGCCGCCGCTCCCCTTTCCGACGAGGGCCGCGGTGACCCCAACCTTCTTCACGGCCAGCACCGCGCCTCTCGCCCCGGGGAGCGCGGTGCTGGTGGTGCC
Organism: Candidatus Dormiibacterota bacterium; assembly: GCA_030948845.1. GTDB lineage: Bacteria > Chloroflexota > Dormibacteria > Aeolococcales > Aeolococcaceae > Aeolococcus. Next base: position 9,470 of record JALYZN010000101.1, on the reverse strand, counting down.
GTTCTCGCACGACTTCTACTCGACGCAGGCGGTGCTCTGGCAGGCGGAGGCCGGGATGTGGTTCGCGATGCCCGAGGGCTACATCATCAACCGCCAACCATCCGGCGGCGCCGCCCAGGGGCCGCCGCCGAGCGTGACTGGCTCGACGCTGGTGGCGATCGCCGCCGGGCAGGCGACCGATGCGACGGTGGGCGCCCAGACGCGCCGGCGCATGCTGCTGGAGCTGCGGACCTGGAATATCAGCGCGGTGGTGCTCGGCCCCATGGACCAGCACGGCGCCACGATGAGGGCGTTCCTCGCCGCCCTGCTCGGCGCCGCACCGGTCGACCGCGACGGGGTGGCGGTTTGGGGCTCTGTGCCTTTGCCGGCGTAGCCCAGGCGAACGCCCGTTCCCCTCGCTTTGCAAGAGTCGCCGGCGCCGCGACGTTGAACCGGATGACCGGGGACGCGACCGGGGGCTCCGCCACTGACGAGCGGGTGCGTCGGCGTGGCCTCGGCGGGGAAAGAACGGCGCATGAGACGGGCACGCATCCTGCTGGCCACGTTGGTGATGTTCGTGCCCGCCGTGCCGCTGCTCGGGACCGCAATGACAACCGTCGCCCACGCGGCGGCCTGTGGACCTGGGCAGCCCGGCGGCCCGTATCCGAACGACCCGCAGTACGCGCCCGCCGAGAACGGCGTTGCCGGGGCGACCTGGGATACGGAGGACTGGTATCTGTACGGCTGCGTCCCCACCGGGACGGCGCCTCTCTCGGGCGACCCGGACGGCGCCTCGGGGATGAGCGTCAGCAACCTCTGGAACCGGGCCACCAATCCGCAGCGGGGTCGCAACGACGTTGTGGTCAGCTACGTCGAGGGCGGGGTCAACTGGCGGATCCCGACCAGCTGCGAGCTCAAGGACCGCGCCCAGCTCAACACCGGTGAGCTGCCCTTCCCGGAGAACTCCTCCGGACAGACCAAGCCGTCCGGCAACCGCTACGACCTCAACAACGACGGCGTGGTCAACGTCGAGGATTACGTCAACGACCCGCGCATCCAGTCGGCCGTCGCGGGTCTGCCGCACAGCCCGTCCGGCGGGCTGTTCCTGCACCACGTCTGCTTGAGCGTGGCACCGGGGTTCAGCGACATCACCCCCGAGGACCTCATCGCTGCGTTCGGGCACTGCCAGGTCAGCAACGGTGCCATCGTCCAGTGTCCCACCGGCGGCCGCTTCGACAACGACGGCAACGGCTATCCCAACGACATCAACGGCTGGAACTTCAATCGCGACACCAACGATCCCCAGACCGAGCAGAGCATCTACGCGCACTTCGACGGCGAGTCAGCCCAGGCCATCGGTGAGGGCAACAACAACTTCGCCAACATCGGCCTGTGCCCGCTGTGCCGGTACGTGCCCATCAAGGCCGGCGACGAGGCCATCGACCGCCCCGACCGCGTCGCGGAGGCGATCGTCTACGCGGCCGACATCGGTGTCAACGTGCTCGACGTCACCTCCGCGTCGCTCGGCCTCAACCAGACGGTGCAGGCGGCCATCAACTACGCGTACAACAAGGGAACCGTGGTGGTCTTCGCCAGCAACGACTTCGAGTCGGCTGACCACACCGACGGCATGTACTACGCGCACGTGTGGCCGGGCAACTCGGTCACCGGTGACCATTCGACGCGCAACAGCTCGGGATGCCCGGCACCACCGGCCAACCCGGGCTCACCGCTGTGCGCCTTCGTGGTCACCAACAACACGTACGACTCCCGCTCCAGCCTGACGTCGTACGGTCCGCACTCGCTGTTCTCTGTGCCCAACACCGACGGGTCCACCTCGACGGGCACGCCGACGAATGCCGGCGTGGCCGCGCTGGTGGTGTCCGAGGGCAAGTCCGCGGTGGATCGCGGGCAGATCACCTCGCCGCTCACCGCCAACGAGGTGCAGCAGGTGGTGCGCTCCACGGCGACGCCGATCTCGGCGCCGTGCCCGGCCATCGAACCGTGCTTCACCGCTCCAGGCGGATCGCTCTTCAACATCCAGTACGGCTACGGCGAGCCCAACGTGCTCGCCGCCGCGGCCGCGGTCGACGCCAACCACATCCCGCCGGTGGCGGACATCCAGTCACCGTCGTGGTACCAGTGGGTCGACCCGACCAAGCAGTCGAGCGTCTTGGTCACCGCCAACATCGCCGCAGCGCGCGCGCTGGGGGGCAACTACTCGTGGCAACTGCAGTACGGGCTGGGCCCGCAGCCCAACGACACCACCGGGTGGACCACCTTTGCCAACGGCAGCGGCGGCGGGGCAGCGGCGGTGTCGGGCAGCATCGACCTGAGCGCCATCCCGTCCTCCTTCTGGGGCGGGCCGTACAGCGTCGATCTGACCACGCGGTCGACGATCGAGCAGTACGACGTCAGCGTCCGCGTGCGCGTTTTTGCCAACAGTGACACCACCCACCCGTACTCGATGGGTGAGGACAGGCGCGCCTTCCACCTGCGCCATGACGGCACCCAGCTGGCCGGCTTCCCGCTCAACCTGGGCGCCTCCGGAGAGGCTTCGCCGACGCTCGCCGACATCGAGGGCAGCGGAAAGCTCGACACCATCATCCCGACGTCGGACGGCGCCGTCCACGCCATCCGCCCGGACGGCACGGAGGCTCCCGGCTTCCCGGTGCACACCGGTCCGCCGCCCGGGATGGACCCGAGCTACGGCAACAACTACCTGAGCGACCCGACCTGGGGACAGAACCTGGTGCCGCGTCCCGGTGACGCGATCGCCAGCGCGCTCGCCGTCGGTGACCTCAACCACACCGGCGCCCTCGACATCGTCGGCAGCACGCTCGACGGCAAGACATACGCGTGGGACGGGCTCGGCCGGCTCCTGGCCGGCTTCCCGGTGCTCAACGGCACCGCCTCGCAGTACGGGCTCACCGTGCCCCCGCCGGACACCCCCTACAGCTTCCAGCCGGAGAACGTCTCCTTCCCCTCGCCGGTGCTCGCCGACCTCGAGGGCACCAAGCACCTCGACATCATCCAGGCCGCCGGTGACAACCACGTCTACGCGTGGCGGCCGGACGCCACTGCGGTGCCGGGCTGGCCGGTGAGCACGCTGCTGCCGGCGGGCACTGTGCCGCCCGGGCAGCAGCAGACGCACGACAGCAAGGTGATCCCGACGCCCGCGATCGCCGCCATCAACGGCCGCACCGACGTGGTGGTGGGGCTCGATGACAGCATCCTCGGCACCGGCCCGGCGGGCGCCGGCGTGCAGGCGTTCCTGCTCGCCTACGACGGCCGCGGCACCCACGCGGGCGGCAGTGTCAGCGGCAACCCGGCGCTGCTCACCGGCTACCCGGTGAAGATCCCCGGGCTGATCCAGGGCTACGGCGTCGCCCAGGACTTCGTCACTCAGGGTGTCGAGTCGCCGGTGGTGTACGACGACCCGGTGCGCGGTCCCCAGGCGGTGATCAACGCCAACCTCTTCTCACAGTACCGCGTCGACCTGACGACGGCGACGGTGTCGCCGACACCCTTCCAGCTGGCCACACTCCCAGCCCTTGCGCCGAACTCGTGCCCCACCCCCCAGAGCGTGCCCCCGACGTTCTCCGCCAACTGCACGCTCACGCCCTTCACCACCTCCGCAAGCCTCGGCAGGGCGATTCCCACCTCGCCCATCCCGCAGGCGTTTCAGGCCGGCTCGTCGGCGACCGACGTCCTTCTCGGGATAACCCAGACGCCGGGCTTCGGCATCCGCGTCGACAATGGGGTGGGGGGCTGGGACCCGACCAGCGGCGTCAACCTCCAGCAGCACAACCATTACATCCAGGGGCTGGCGTTCTTCGGGGCACCGGCGATCGCCGACGTCAGCGGCGACGGCGTCCCCGACGTTCTCCAGGGCGCTGACTCGAGCGCGCTGATGGCCTTCGACAGTGTCACCCATCAGCCCGCCGCGGGCTTCCCCAAATGGACCGGCGGCTGGTCGCTCTTCACCCCCGCTGCTGGTGACATCAACGGTGGCAAGGTCACCAACGTCGCCGAGATGACGCGCGAGGGGTTCCTCAGCGTCTGGTCGACCGCGGGGAACGGGTGCTCCGGCAACAGCGAGGCGTGGCACTGGCACCAGGACGACCGCAACACCGGCCACTACGGCACCGATACGCGCCCGCCGTCGGCGATCTCCGACCTCGCGTCAACCACGCAGAACGGGCAGGACAAACTCACCTTCACAGCGGTCGGGGATGACTGGAAGTGCGGGACCGCGGCGAGCTACCAGCTGTTCACGTCGTCGCAGCCGATCACCCAGGACAACGTCGGCTCGGCGACACCGCTGACGGTGACCCAGGCGCCCAACCCGTCCGGCACCGCCGAGACGATCACCATCCCGCAATCGTGGGGCCAGGGTTTCTTCGCTATCCGTGCCATCGACCACAACGGCAACATCGGACCGCTGCAGGTCACCAACCCACTGGCGGGCACCGTCGCCGAGTTCGGCGCCGGCCCGGCGATCGGCGTGGCTGCGGCGACCGCGATACTGGCAGCGGTGCTGGTGCCGCGACGACGACGCCGCGCCCGCCCTCAGCCCTGAGCGCGCAGGTGCGAGACGTCGTTCCAGAGCGTGATCGACGGCCAGTCGTGCTCCCACGCCAGGGTTGAGACGCTCGCCGTAGAGAGGTTGAGGTGACGCGCCAGCGGCGCGTGGTGCGCGATCCAGCGCACGGCGAGCACGCGGAGAAGATGGCCGTGGGCGAAGATGGCGACGTCGCCCTCGACCGCGCCGATCCTCGCGATCACGGCGTCGGCTCGCGCCGCCACCTCGGCCAGCGTCTCGCCGTTGAGGACGCCCTTGTCCCAGAGATTCCAGTGGCGATCGCGTTCACGGATTTGCGCGGTGGTCATCCCCTCGTAGTCGCCGTAGCTCCACTCGCGCAGGTCCGCATCGAGCTCCACGTCGCGGTAGCCGGCGATCCGGCACGTGGAGATGGCGCGCTGCAGAGGGCTGCAGAGCACCATCTCGAACGTGTACGCCCCCAGCCGCCGCGCCAGCGTGGCGGCTTGACGGAGGCCGTCGTTGTTGAGCGGGATGTCCGTCCAGCCGGTGTGGCGGCCGGCCTCGCTCCAGTCGGTGGCGCCATGGCGCACCAGCACGACCTGGTGCGGGGGCACCTCGTCAGCCAACGATCAGCGAGGCGGCCAGCCGCGTCGGCGCGGTCGAAGCAGGCGCAGCACCGCCAGCAGGAGGGCGGCGCCGATGAAAGCCACCACGATGTCGCCGATGATCCCGCCGGTGTCGATCGAACGATTGGGCGACAGCAACGACAGGATCAGGCCCCCGAGCACGGCACCGGCGAGCCCGACGGCGGTGTCAGCGAGACAGCCGAAGCCACCGCCAGCCACCACCCGGCCGGCCAGCGCCCCCGCCACCAGGCCGATGATGAGCCAGGTGACGATGTGATGGCTGTCCAGGGTCAGGGTGGCGAGGACTGTCATCCGGCGCAGTCTACGCGGGCGGGGCACGTCCTCCGACGGCGGTGCGGACGGCGCCAGTTCGGCAGTGGCAGACTCGCCCCATGTCAAGGAGAGCCCATGCCTGAGAGCCTCAGCGTCACCGACAACCGCACCGGCAGGACGTACGACCTGCCCATTGAGAACGGCGCCGTCCACGCCACCGCCTTCCAGCAGATGAAGCTGGACGACCAGGAGCACGGCCTACTCCTCTACGACCCGGCGTTCCTCAACACCGCGTCCTGCACCAGCAGGATCACCTTCATCGACGGTGACCGCGGCATCCTCCTGTACCGCGGCTATCCCATTGAGCAGCTTGCCGAGCACAGCACCTTCCTCGAGACGGCGTACCTGCTCATCCACGGCGAGCTGCCCAACGCCGCCGAGTACGCGGCATGGGAGCACGAGATCACCATCCACACGCTCGTGCACGAGAACGTCAAGAGCTTCATGGACGGGTTCCACCATGACGCCCATCCGATGGGAATGCTGCTCTCCACGGTGGGCGCGCTCTCGACGTTCTACCCCGACGCCACCAAGATCTACGACGAGGAGCAACGGCGCATCTCCATCTACCGGCTCATCGCCAAGATGCCGACGCTGGCGGCGTTCGCCTTCCGGCATTCGCGCGGGCTGCCCTACAACTACCCGGACAACGGCCTCAGCTACGCGGGCAACTTCCTGAGCATGATGTTCAAGATGGTCGAGCCCCGCTACCACGCAGTGCCGGAGATCGAGCACGCGCTCGACGTGCTCTTCATCCTCCACGCCGACCATGAGCAGAACTGCTCGACCAACGCGATGCGCGCGGTGGGCTCATCCCATCCCGACCCGTACTCGGCGACGGCGGCGGCCATCGCCGCGTTGTACGGCCCGCTGCACGGCGGCGCCAACGAGGCGGTCATCCGCATGATCGAGCGCATCGGCTCGGTCGACAAAATCCCGCAGTTCGTCGCCGGCGTCAAGGCCGGCAAGGAACGGCTCATGGGCTTCGGCCACCGCGTCTACAAGAACCACGACCCGCGCGCCAAGGTGATCAAGCGGATGGCCGACCAAGTGCTCGCCGTCACCGGCACCAGCCCGCTGCTCGACGTCGCCCGCGAGCTCGAGCACATCGCGCTCGAGGACGAGTACTTCGTGAGCCGTAAGCTCTACCCCAACGTCGACTTCTACAGTGGCTTCATCTACCAGGCGCTCGGCATCCCCGTGGAGATGTTCCCGGTGCTCTTCGCGATCCCGCGCACCGCGGGCTGGCTGTCGCAGTGGGAGGAGTCACTGCTCGACAAGGAGCAGAAGATCGCCCGGCCTCGCCAGGTGTACCTGGGCGAATCCGCGCGCGACTTCGTGGCCATGAGCGAACGCGAGGTGCAGCGACCGAAAATCGTCGCCGCTGGTTAGCCGGTCCCGGCGTTGGTGGGCGGGGACGGGACACACACCGCCGCCAGCGAACCTTTTATGCCGGCGGACGCTCCGTGCCCATCCATACGCGCCGCGCGATGTCCGCAGCAATCGCGTCGACGTCGTGGGTGCGGTAGTCCAGCCAGTAGCGGCAGTGCAGCAGCAGCCCCTCGCCGTCGAGCTGGACGTCGACGCGTGGTGCTGGGTTGGTGGCGATCTGGCGCGTAGCCTCCAGCTCTTGTCGCGCTTGTCGTAGGGCCGCCTCGAGGTCGTGGTCGCGCTCGATTCGGACGCTCACCGTGTACTGGCGCTGGCCGTAGGCGCTGCTGTTGACCACGATCCCGGTGAAGACGGTGAGGTTGGGGAGCAGGGCGAGGCGTCCGTCACCGGTGCGCAGAGCGGTTGTGCGAAGGGTGATGTTCTGCACCACGCCGGCCATGTCCGAGACCGTGATGAGGTCGCCGATGCGGAAGGGACGTTCGAGCAGCAGCCAGATGCCGGCGAGCACGTTGCGCAGAACGTCCTGGAAGGCGAGGCCGATGGCCAGGCTGGCGAGCCCCCCGAACGTGAGCAGGAACGCGAGCGGGACGCCGGCCGTGACGAGGCCGCAGAGCACAGCGAAGAAGTAGATGACCGCTCCGCCGACGTTGCGGACCAGGGCGCGTACCTGGGGGTCGCCGCGGGCACGCTGCACGGCACGGTCGATGAACCGCCGCACCACCCGGCCGATCGCAAAGACCACCGCGAAGATGACGATGGGGCCGATCAGTCGCTCGATCAGCGGGCCGGAGATTCCCGTGGGATCATGCCGGTTGACGGTGGTGCAGAGGTCGTCGAAGAAGTAGCCTTTGTCGCAGTTGAACGCGGTGGCGGCGAGCACCGAGCCTATTCGGGCGGAGCTGCCTCGCCGGATTCGTCCCCCGCAGGAGCCTCGCCCTCGGCCTCCTCGCCCTCCTCGGCAGCGGCCACCTCGGGCTCCTCCTCGATCACGCGCAAAGCGGCGACTTTCACCACCAGCTCGTCCGGGTCGACGTGCACCAGCTCGACGCCCTCGGGAAGGGGGATGTCTCGCACGTGGATGCCGGCGTCGATCTCGTCGAGGCCGCTCACGTCGACGGTGAACTGCGCGGGCAGATCAGCGGGCAGGCATTCGACGCGCAGCGTGTTGACGAGCTGCTGCAGGGTGCCGATCTTGAGGTCTGCAACCGCGGGCGACTCGCCGGTGACCACCACGGGGACGTCGGCGCTGAGCTTCTCGCGCAGGTTGACGGCGAAGAAGTCGGCGTGGATGGGCCGGTTGGTCCTGGGGTCGATTTGCATCTCGCGGACCAGCACCTTCTGGGCGCGGCCGCCGTCGACCTTGAGGTCGATGAGCTGGGTGCGTCCGGCGCGCATCCACACGCGATGCAGCACCGCAGCCTGCGTGCTGATCGCGCGCGGCTCGACGTTGTGGCCGTAGAGGACCGCGGGCACCAGTCCCTCGCGGCGGAGCGGCTTGTTGTGGCTGCCCCGCTCCTCGCGGGTGCTGGCCGACAGATCGATGGTCGCCATACGGCGGGTCACTTTACTGGAAGCGAGGCGATCGGCCTCCCAGCGCGTAGACGACTGCCTCGCGGAACTGGCACGATCGCCCGGCTGGGCCGCTTCCATGGTCCTGAACGGAGGTCACCGCCATGGCGAAGTACCTGCTCGAAGCGTCCTACACCGTGGACGGGGTCAAGGGGCTGATCAAGGAGGGCGGCAGCGGTCGCCGGACTGCCCTCGAGACCGCGGCCAAGGGGCTGGGCGGCTCCGTGGAATCGTTCTACTACGTCTTCGGCGACGACGACGTGGTTGTGGTCATGGACATGCCGGACAACGTCAGCATCGCGGCATTGAGCCTGACGGTGTCCGCCTCCGGTGCGGTGTCCGCCTCCGTCCGCGTCCTGCTCACCCCCGAGGAGATCGACGCCGCGGTCAAGAAGACGGCGGACTACCGAGCGCCAGGCAAGTAGCGCCGGTTAAGCGGCGACCTTGCCGAACCGCTCCTTGACGTAGGCCACCGCCTCGTCGAGCGAGGTGCCGGGGGTGAACACCTTGTCGACACCGAGCTCGCGCAGGGCCTCGACGTCGGAGTCGGGGATGATCCCGCCGCCGAAGACGACGATGTCGCCTGCGTCGCGCTCGCGGAGCAGGCGGATGATCTCCGGGAAGAGCGTCATGTGGGCGCCGCTGAGCAGGCTGATGCCGATGCCGTCGACGTCCTCCTGGATGGCCGCGTCGACGACCATCTCCGGCGTCTGGTGCAGACCTGTGTAGATCACCTCGACGCCGGCGTCGCGGAGCGCCCGCGAGATCACCTTGATGCCGCGGTCGTGACCGTCGAGGCCGACCTTGGCCGTGAGGATGCGGATGTGCCGGCCGGTGCTTGCCACGGGCGGATCTTACCCCGCGGCGACCGAGCTCTCGGCGCGCTCAGAGCGCGGCGGCACCCGCTGAGGCAAGCGCCTGCGCAGCCCAGTCGGCGCGCTCGGCGAGTGAGTCCTCGACGGGGACGTCGCACCGGCCCGCAGCCGCGCCGGCGAGGGCGGCGGTCAGGGTGCCCACGTCGCCGC
>JALYZN010000079.1 GCA_030948845.1 Candidatus Dormiibacterota bacterium | reverse complement strand
GGTCGGCGTGATCGACACGGGCATCGACGCCAGCCATCCGGACCTGGCTTCGAAGATCGCGGCGGCAGTCGAGCAGCAGCCCGCCGATCCCGCCAACCCCGGCACCGATGAGGTCGTCACGGGACCCACGTGGCCGCGCTCGCCTGCGCCGCCACCAACAACGGGATCGGACTGGCCGGGGCCGGCTTCAACTGCCGGCTGGTCATCGAGAAGAGCGACTTCTCCGACTCGAGCATCGCGGCGGCGATCGTCGACGCCACCGACCGCCATGTCCAGGCGCTCAACATGAGCTTCGGCCCATCGGATCCGACCGCCTCTGGGCCTGCTCCCGACAGCGAGGTGAGGGCGCTCGGTTCCGCGGCCTCGCGCAAGGTGGTGCTCGTGGCCGCCGCTGCGGACAGGCCGATTGGCGAGCAGGGCGATCCCGGCAACGTGCTGCAGCCGTCGGGGACCGGACCCGACCTGTTCGCGGGGATCGGGCTCGATGTCACCGCCGCTGACTACTCCGGCGCCCGCGCGAGCTTCGCGGGCAACGGGACAGAGATCTCGTTGGCGGCCTTCGGCGCGTTCAACTTGGCGGCCGGCGGGCCGCCGCTGTGCCTTCCGCCTCAGGCCGGGGTCTTCGGCGCGTTCCCCGCGAGCTCGACCCAGCTCGAGGCCCTTTCCTCCAGCGTCTGCCGGACGTCGCTTCAGGCCAGCAACCGCTATGCCTATCTGGCCGGCACCGCGATGGCCGCCCCGCACGTGGCGGCGGTGGGGGCGATGATGCGCGTGCTGAACCCGTACGCGACTCTCAGCGACGTGCTCGACCGGCTGAAGCTCAGCGCCCAGCGGCCCGCCGGAGGTGGCTACTCCAACGAGCTCGGCTGGGGAATCCTCAACGCGGGGGCCGCCCTGGAGGCGATCCGGCGCGTTGACCGACTGGCGCCAGTCTCCAAGCTGATCGCTCCGCGGCTGGCCCGTCACCGCGTGTTCGCGCTGAGCTGGGCGGGCCACGATCAGCAGCGCCCGGAGCTGATCGCCTCTGGAATCGCCTTCTACGACGTCTATGTTCGCGTCAACGGTGGCTCCCCGCGGCTGCTGGCGGCGACGTCCGTGCCCAGAGCCAATACGATCTCGGGGGACTGACCCTGGGTGGTGGGACACCCCGGGGCCGGCGCTAAACAGAACTCTTGGTGGATGACGCTCGCTGGGACTCTCATCGCTTTGGGCGGAGGGGGCGACAGGTAGACGTCGACAAGGGGAAGGGACCAAGGCGCGGTGAGCAAACCAGCGGCGGCAAGCGGCAGAGGTGGAGGAGTCATCGCCGCCAGCGGCGCCAGATGCGGCACTGCCTTGGGCGTCGAGAGATCGCTCAGCGCCACGCCGGCAAGTTCAGAGTGGCCGGTGGGAGCGCCGCGGCCCGCGGCGCAACCGGCCATGTTCAAGGCCGCGGCCAAGACAACGGCCGAACATTTCGCCCGGAGTCGCATGCAAGAGAACCTGACACGATGGCGGGTGGTTGTCAACGCGCGCAGCGGTTGAACACGCTTGGCACGTCCGCCCGACATCCAAGCCTTTGCGCCTTGCCCAGGCCAGGATCCGCTTATCACCCTTGACTCACGCGGGCGCGTCTCGGCGACCTTGACCCTCGCCGGATCGCGCGCGACCATGGCGCCGTGGACTTTTTCGAGGTGCCACCGCCTCCGCCGGATCTTCATTCGCACCGAGGCGCCATTCACCCGCACCGTCCCGAGAACAGAAGGGGTGGCGCGGTTAGCCTGGAACTTGTGCTGGCCCGAACGCCGGCTGCGGCGGTGACATTGCAGCACCTGGTCGGCTTCCCAACGGGATTCGAGTTTCAGATCGTTGCCTACTTTCGGTCGGACCAAGAGGTATGGGACCCTATGCAAGGTCTGGCAGGTTTGCGCGGGCGGCCAGGCGAGGCTTACGGTGTGCTGTCCGACGAACACCTGCGCATCGGTGTCCAGTTCTCCGATGGCAGAAGCGCAACAAATGTCGGGCCGCCCGTCTGGTTGGTTGACGCCAACGCCAAGGGTCCGATGCTGCATCCTGGCGACGGCGGCGCGACGCCTTCGAGGGTATGGACGACATATTGGGCTTGGCCACTCCCCTCGCCCGGTGCTCTAACTTTTGTGTGCGAATGGCCTAAGTTCGGGGTCGAGCTGACGCGCCAGGAGATGGACGCGCAGTTGCTCATCACGGCGGCCTCAAGCTCATTCGAATTGTGGCCGGACCCAGGCCCACCGGAGTTCAGGGCGCCCCACGAAGCGAGGGAGTAAGGTCAATGTCAATCCCTGTAGTGCTGTGATTCGCTGGAGCTCTCACAACGTCGGTAGTTAGGCCGCGATGACTCCGGCGAACGGGTTGTTTGAGCAACGGTGAGCCCTCGGGGTGCAGCAGGCGTGCCATGACTGCTGGCTGGAGTGACGCCGTCCGTCCTGCCACTCGTCGTGCTGGTCCTGGAGCACCGACACAACTCCGGGACGATCGCGGGCTAACATGCCGGACAACGTTCGGAAGGCGATGTGATCAGCCAAGGCAGGAGGGTCGGCAGTGACGACGATTCTGGTCGAGCCAGACGGCGGTGAACACATCCATTGGCCACAGCAAGGACATGACTTCGTCCTCAAGATCGCGTCAGAAACCGTCGCCAGCTTCAGCTTGACAGAAGCTGTGATTCCGCCGGGCAAGGGAGCTGGCCTGCACATTCATGAAGCGTCTGAAGAGTGTTGGTACGTACTCGACGGTGAGTACCGCTTCACGGTGGGTGACACCGAGTTCACCGCTGGACCAGGCGCGACAGTGCTAGTACCGCGTGGAACTCCGCATGGGTTGCAGGCAGGAGATGCCGGGGGGCGGCACCTCACCATCTTCGCTCCTGGCGGGTGCGAGGTCGCATTCCGAGAGATAGGAGGAGCTCAGCAATCGGGAGCAACCGGGGCGGACTTCTGGCGGCAGCTGGGCGAACGGACGTCCACGCGATTCAATGTGGGGTAGCGTCACCAAAGTGCTCAAACCCGAGTGACGAACCACTCGCACACGCCAGGATTCGGCTATGTACCTCGAGGGCGGTCGCCAGATACTAGCGTGCGGTACACAAGAAGATCGCCGGGCGAGCTTCCATGGCTGCGAGCGGCTACCGGAGACGGGGCGACCGCGATGCCTCGAAACGGCCGGATGAGGTTATGTCGAGGTTCTGTCGCGGGAGATGCCTCCGGGGACGTAAACACGCTCAGCGACGGTCTAGCCGAAGAAGGCCCAATGCCCCGGAGGTCCGGCTCATTGTTCCCGTGACCGAGCTATCCTATGGGGTACGCTGAGCGGATGACAGTGCGGCTACGAACCGTGGACGCGTTTACTGACCGGCCCTTCTCTGGTAACCCTGCGGCCGTGGTTGTGCTCGACGAGATCCCTCCCGATGACTGGATGGCCGCGCTCGCGCGCGAAACGGCGGTCTCTGACACCGCGTTCGTAATTCGCGAGACGTCGTCCGACGCAGACTTCCGCTTGCGCTGGTTCACGCCCAAGATAGAGGTCGAGCTGTGTGGCCACGCGACCCTGGCAGCAGCGCACTGCCTGCTCGATGACGGCGTGAGCGCTCCAATCCGCTTCGCTACCCGCAGCGGCGTGCTAACCGTCAGCCGTCACGACGACGGTTCGCTAGTGATGGACTTCCCGGCCTGGCCCCCCGTGCCGATCGATACGCCTGCCGGGTTGGTCGAAGCGCTCGGCGTGCCCGTGGTGTGGACGGGCAAGAGCGACAACGACGTCTTTCTCCTAGCTCTCATCCTCGACGAGTCCGCGGTCCGCGCGCTGAGCCCGGACGTCGCTAGGTTGACCAGTCTTGATGCCGAGGCCGTCATTGTCACGGCCGCCAGCGACGCCGGGCAGGCATATGACTTCGTCTCCCGTGTCTTTGCCCCGAATATCGGGATCAACGAGGATCCGGTCACCGGCAGCTCACACACCGTCTTGGCGCCCTACTGGGCCGATCGGCTGGGCCGGAGGTCGCTGGTAGGTTTTCAGGCGTCAGCCAGGTCAGGGCTGGTCCGCGTTGAAGTGAACGGCGATCGGGTGACCATCGCGGGACAGGCGGTGACCGTCGTCGAGGGTGTGCTCACGTCGTCGGCATCCCCAAGCTAGCGACGGACCTGCTGAGGACATCTTGCTCGGCCAGGCCAGACTGCTCTCCTTTTAATGAGTTGGCTGCCAGTTGGTCCGCGCCGTGTCCGCCGGCACGGGGCAATCTGTCTGTGCCAGGCGGATGCAGTTGAAGAGCGGTGATGGCAGTGCAGCAGTGCCCGTCATGCGGAGAGTGGGTCGACGACACGGCGGCAGAGTTCTGTCCGACGTGCGGCGAGGCGATCGACCCCGAGTCGATCAGCCGCTAGCCGGATGACGTCTCAGCGGGCGCCAGCGCCCTCGCCCACCGGCAGCTGCGCGTCGATCCACGCCTGTAGGGCGTCGCCGGACTCCCACGACGTGATCAGCGCGTAGCGCGGCTCAGGCCCCGGATTGTGCACGACGTGCCAAAGCCGCTGGGTGTCGATGACGAACTGCATGCCCTTGTGCAGCGGGATCCGCGACTCGGTGCGCTCGTCCTCCTTGTCCTCTCGGAGGATGAAGGTGGCGTTGTTGTCGGTCAGTTCCAACCACGAGCGCACGACCCAGCCCTCGCCGTCGGGATTGAGGCGGTTGTTGTCGTCGAGGTGTAGTTGGCGGCGCGCGAACGGCTCGTCGCTGGGGTTGAGCTTGATGACGCGCACCCGCCCGTACCGCGAGCCCACCGCCTCGACGTAGCGCACGAACGACGGCGCGATCTCGCGGTTTTTGGTCCAGATGCCGTCCTTGTCGGGCTTGCCGTGGTCCCAGAAGCCGGCGCATTCCATCTCGCCGAGAGCAGATGCGAGGGGGGCGAAGTTGGTGTCTCCCCCGCTCTTCCAGTCCATGTATTCGAGGCCCATCCACTCGCTCTGCGGGATCTCGGGGCCGTCGTAGTCACGCAGGATGACGAAACCTTTCTCGTCGAAGACCGGCAGCTTGCGGTGGGCCATGGTGAGTGTGACTCCTGTGGTGATGAGCTCCCTAGGGTACGACGGGCGTCGCGGTCCGGGTCGCCGCTAGGCTTGCCCGGTGATCGACGCCTCGGCAGCCGCTCTCGAGGAAGAGCTGGCCTTCGCCAACGAGCTGGCCGACGCCGCCGATGCCATCGCCATGAGCCGCTTCCGCGCGTTCGACCTGGTCGTGAACACCAAGCCCGACTTCAGCCCGGTCACCGAGGCCGACGAGGGCATCGAGCGAGCGCTGCGCGAGTTGATCAGCAGCCACCGACCCACGCACGCCATCGTCGGCGAGGAGTTCGGCGGCGAGGTGCGCGCGCGCGACGGCTGGCGCTGGGTCATCGATCCCATCGACGGCACCAAGAGCTTCGTGCGCGGGATGGAGACGTGGGGCACCCTGATCGCCCTGCAGCACGACGGCATCTCGATGGTGGCGGTGGCCTCGACGCCGGCGGACGGGCATCGTCACGCCGCCATGCGCGGCGGCGGCGCCACCGCCAACGGCCGGCCGATCAGCGTCTCGCGGGTGGACAGCATCGCCCAGTCGATGGTCGCCCACAGCTCGGTGCCTGGGTTCCAGCGCGTCGGCCTCTGGGCCGAGCTCCTCGACATCACGCGGCTCTGCTGGGAGGCGCGCGGCCTGGGCAACACGCATTCGCACCTGGCGGTGGCTCGCGGCATCGCCGACATCGGCTGGACCTCGCGCGCCAACCTGTGGGACTACGCCGCGCTGTCTCTGATCGTTGAGGAGGCCGGCGGGCGCTTTCTCGATCGCTCGGCCGACGGTCCGCTGGGCGGAACCGGCCTCTCGACCAACGGGCTGCTCCACGACGAGGTGCTGGCGATCACCCGCGCCGACCGACGGCTGGGCGGCTGAGCCTCGGTGGCTCGACCATGCTAGGGCGGCGGATCGGACCGCGCAGGCGCGGTGGTATTACTTTCGGTTGAGATGAATGAGCCGACCCTCCCCGCAGATGCGGTTGCGCCGGCCTAGCTGGAGGGCGGCGGCCCGCGGCGGCGCGCTGTGGTGGACGGCGCCGAGCTTTCTGGTCTTCAGCGTCCTGCGGCTTCCGTCCTTCTTCGAGCCGCACTGGTACACGGACGAGGCGAGCTACGTCAACGTCGCCAAGTCGCTGTTGCGCGGCCGCGTGCTCTACAGCCAGATCTGGAACAACAAGCCACCGCTGCAGTCGTGGACCATCGCCACCGAGGTGCGCTTCTTTGGGGCGAGCGAGTTCGGTCTGCACCTGCTCACCTACCTCACCGGTCTCGCCGCGCTCGCCGCCCTTGCGTACGCCGCCACCAGGATCCTGGGTGTGCGGCGCGCCTGCGTGGCCACGCTGCTCTGCGCGATCGCACTCGGTTTGCCCGTGGTCGACGCCGAGCTGGCCCTTCCCGAGAGCCTGCTGATCGCGCCGGTCACGTGGGCGGGTGCGCTCTTGCTGGTGCGCATCGATCCGCGGCGGCTGGGCAGCGCGCCGCCGCGCCGTCTGGCGATCTGGCCGTTCGTGGTCGGCGCCCTGGTTGCCGCCGGGATCGCCTACCAGCAGACGGTGGTCGCTGAGGCGACGGCGTTCGGACTCATCATCGCGCTCAGCCCGCGGACCCGCTGGCGTGACCTGGTGGCGTACGTCGGAACCGTGGTGGTGATCACCGCCGGTTGGGTCGCGGTGGCGATGGCCACCGCCGGCGCGAGCAAGCTGGCCTTCGCTCTCGTCGGTTTCTACATCCCCTACACGCGCTCGGTGCTGCCGTCCGCCGGCAGCGGCGTGGTCATGCACATCGCCGAGGTGGGGATCGCCGCGATCCTGCTGTGTGTCGGTGCGTTCCTTTGCCGGCGGCTGAGCACGCCGGCCTGGGCCGTGGTGTTGTGGGCGGGCGCAGCGTTGCTCGTCGCCGCCATGGCCGGTCAGCCATACGCGCACTACCTCACCGCCGCCGCAGCCCCGGTGTCTCTCGCGGTGGCCGCCATCCCTCTGCCCAACCGCCTGCGCAGCTTCAGCCGCGCCAACACGTTGCGGCTGGTCCCCGCCGTCGCCGCCCTGGCGATCGCAGCCGCGCTGGCCAGGGTGACCGGGCTTGACTGGGTCCCCGAGGCGGCGCCCTCACCGGCGCAGAACTCGAGTCGCACGCTCACCCAGTACTACGGCGGCGCGGTGCGTGCGGCGTTCAGCGGTGACGACTCCGACTGGGACGGACAGTTCGACGCGCACGTGCCCGCCGACGCGGCGGTGGCGTCGTGGATCTCGCAGCACGGCTACTCCGGCGCCTCCGCGGTGATCTGGTCATCGGACTCGTGGGTGTACTCGCTCGCGGACCTCGACGTGCTCATGCCCACCCCGCCGATCTACAACGACGAGGTGCTGCTCGGCAACAACGGGCCGGTAGCCACCGCGGTGGCCAACATCAACCCAATGTTGATCATCGTCTCGGCAGACGCCGAGAGCCAGTGGCCGGAGATCAGCGGCATCCTCGCTGGGGGCGCCTACCAGCGCGTTTTCGGTAGCGGCCAGGTGGCCATCTGGCTGCGGAACGGCTCGTAGACTGTGGCGGTGAGCAACCCGGGCACTGGATCCGCCGACACCGCGTCGGTCGGCGATGCATCCACCGCCGGCAAGGGGGCGCTGGGCCTCGGTGGCGCGGCGCGCACGTTCTTCGAGTTCGGAAGCCCGCGGCTGATGGCCGTCGGCGCCGCTGCCGCGATGGTGGCGCGCCTGCTGGTGGGCCACCTGCAATGGGCCGACCTGGTCGCCGTCGGCGCCATCCTCGCGGTCGAGCCGTTCGCGGAATGGCTGCTCCACGTGTTCGTGCTCCACTTCAAGCCGCGCACGATCGGGAGCAGGCGCGTCGACCCGCTCTTCGCCAAGCGCCACCGCATGCACCACCGCGACCCGCGCAACATCCCCCTCGTCTTCGTGCCGCTGCCGGTGCTGGCCGGGTTTTTCGTGGTGCTCGCAGCGGTCAGCGGGCTGGCCTTCCCGGATCACCGGCTCGGCCTCACCGCGTTCGCGACCATGACCACGTTCCTATTCGGCTATGAGTGGTCGCACTACCTGATCCATTCGCCATACGTGCCCCGCACCACGGCGTTCCGGGCGGTGTGGCGAGCGCACATCCTCCATCACTACAAGAACGAGCAGTACTGGTTCGGCGTCACCAACCCGGTGGCCGACTACGTGCTGCGCACCCATCCCGCCAAGGACGCGGTGCCGACGTCGCCGACCGCGCGCACGCTCGGCGTCGACGACGAGCTCACCCTGCTGACCGCACCCGCCTGACGCCGCGCGGATTCCTCAGCGCCTACAGGTGGATCCCGCGCATCAGCATGCCGAGCGCGTACGCCTCGGCGGTGACCGGCGCCTCCTCCTTGGCCTCGCCGTTCTTGCCCTTGGAGCGGCCGCCGCTGTCGGGGAGCATGTGGTAGGCCGCGCTCATGATCAGGTTGTGCAGGCCAGGCGCCGTCGCGTGGGTCAACTCGCCGAACTTGCCGAGCCGCGTCGACACCTCGTGCGGGCGGGTGATCATCGCCTGCACCACCATCTCCGCCGCCTCCTCCGGGCTGATGGTGGGGAAGTTCTTGTAGATCCCGGTGGGCGCGATCATCGGGGTGCGCACCAATGGCATGTGAACGGTGGTGATGTCGATGCCGTCGGCGGCCACCTCGGGCGCGAGGCATCGTGAGTAGGCGTCGAGCGCGGCCTTGCTGGCCACGTACGCCGCAAAACGTGGCGGATACGTCTGGCCGCCGATCGAGGTGATGTTGATGATGTGACCGCTGCCGCGCTGGCTCATGCTCGGCAGCGCCGCCATGATCAGCGCGATGGCACCGAAGTAATTGAGCTGCATGGTCCGCTCGAAATCGTGGAAGCGATCGAGCGAGTTCATCACCGAGCGACGGATCGAGCGTCCCGCGTTGTTGATGAGCACGTCGACACGGCCATGCTCCTCGATGACGCCGTTGAGCATCTGCTTGCACGCGGCCGGGTCACTGAGGTCGGTGGGGCGCAGCTGAACGGTGCCGCCCAGCGCCTCGACCTCGGTCCTCATCTCCTCGAGCTTGTCGACGCCGCGAGCCACTCCGATGATCGTCGCCCCCGAGCTTGCCAGGGCGCTGGCCACGGCGCGGCCGATCCCGCTCGACGCACCGGTGATCACCACCACCTTGTCGCCGGCGACACGACGGATGTTGTGCGCGGTGGGCAGGTCGGGGTCGAGGTGGCGCTCCCAGTAGTCCCACACCTTCCAGGCGTAGTCGTGCAGGTGCGGAACGCGGATGCCGCTGCCGGCGAGTGCCTCCAGGGCATGGGCGGCGTCGAACGTCGCCGGGTAGTCCATGTACTTGAGCGCCGTCTCGGGGATGCCGAGACGGTCGAGCACCTGCTGGCGCACTCGCTTGATGGCCGGAAGGTCGCCGACCACCTTGAGCGTGTCGCCGGGGATCATCTTGGTCATGCGCCGGTCGAAGCGCAGCGCGAACTCCGGCGCGTGGGCGGCGCGGCAGAACGTGTTGAGCGTGTCTCCGAGCGACAGCGGCTTGGGATCGACGAGGTGGAAGGCGCGGTTGTCGAGACCGTCAAGGTGGGCGATGTGGTCCATGGCGCGGGCCACGAAGTCGACGGGCACGAGGTTGAGCGGGCCGCCCTCGGGACCGACGAACGGTGCCCATTGCGGGAACTGGCTGCGCAGTGTCTGGATCAGCTTGAACGCGTAGTAAGGCCCGTCGATGCGGTCGGCCTCGCCGGTCTCCGCCGAGCCGATCACCATCCCCGGCCGGTACACCCGCCAGGGCACCGTGGCCTCGTCGCGCACGATGCGCTCGGCCTCGTACTTGGTGGAGAAATACGGGTGGTCGAGCTCCTGGCCCTCCGCGAACATCTCCTCGGTGAAGACACCCTTGAAGCGGCCGGCGACTGCGATCGAGCTGACGTGGTGGAGGCGCGCAGCGCCGATGGCGTTGGCGAACTCGACGGTGTGGTGGGTGCCGTCGATGTTGGCCCGGGTGGTGTCCTCCTCCGACGCCGTCAGGTCGTACACGGCGGCGAGGTGGAACACGGTGGCGCCACGGAGCCGGTCGCGGTCCTCCGCGGTCATCGCCAGGCCGGGCTCAGCGATGTCACCGAACACCGCGCGCAGCCGGGTGCCCTGGGGATCGAGCCTGTCGCGCAGCGCGGCGAAGCGGTGCCGTGAGCCAGACCGGACCAGGACGTTGATCTCGCCGTCGCGGGCGAGCAGCAGGGGAATCAGCTGCTTGCCGATGAACCCGGTGGCACCGGTGACAAAGTACTGCACCACGACCTCCTCGCCCGCATCCGCACAGCGGCCCTGCGCGACGGGGAGAATAGCCCGCGGAAGCGTGCGCCGTACCGGCGCGCCACAATTGACATCCACGTCAACTTTGTCCGGAGGCCTTCCTGCCATGCCTGAAGCCGTCGTCGTCGCCGCCGGTCGATCGCCGATCGGGCGCGCCATGAAGGGATCGCTGGTCAACGTCCGCGCTGACGACCTCGGCGCCCATGTCGTCACCAAGGTGCTCGAGACGCTGCCCGAGCTCGACCGCTCGGAGATCGAGGACCTCATCTGCGGTTGCGGCCTGCCCGGTGGCGAGCAGGGCTTCAACCTCGGACGGGCAGTGAGCATCCTCGCCAACCTCGACGTCCCCGGCACCACCATCACCCGCTACTGCTCCAGCTCATTGCAGAGCACGCGGATGGCGACCCACGCCATCAAGGCCGGCGAGGGGGACGCCTTTCTCTCTGTCGGCATCGAGTGCGTCTCGCGCTTCGTCAACGGCATGAGCGACAACCCCCAGAACGAGAACGAGCGGCTCAAGCCCGGCAACACGCATGGCTACCCCGACATCTACATCGCCATGGGACAGACCGCCGAGAACGTGGCCCGCCGCGAGGAGATCTCCCGCGAGGATCAGGACAAATTCGCGCTGCGCAGCCAGCAGCGTGCCGTCGCCGCCCAGGACAGCGGCTTCTTCGATCGCGAGATCATCCCGGTGCCGCTCGGCGACGGTGGCGGCGAGATGACCAAGGACGACGGCCCGCGCCGCGAGACCAGCCTCGAGAAGCTGAGCACGCTGACGCCGGTGTTCCGCGAGGACGGCACGGTCACCGCCGGAAACTCCTGCCCGCTCAACGACGGCGCCGCCGCGGTGGTGGTGATGAGCGACAGCAGGGCCAGGGAGCTGGGGATCACGCCGCTGGCGCGGATCGTGAGCAGCGGCCTGAGCTCGCTCAACCCGGAGTTCATGGGGCTTGGTCCCATCGAGGCGAGCAAGCAGGCCCTGGCCCGCGCGGGCATGGGCATCGACGACGTCGACGTGGTCGAGCTCAACGAGGCCTTCGCCGCGCAGGTGATCCCGGCCGCGCGCGGCATCGGCATCGATCCCTGGGACGAGCGCTTCAACCCCCACGGCGGCGCGATCGCACTCGGCCATCCGTTCGGCATGACGGGCGCGCGCATCCTCTGCACGCTGCTCAACGACCTGCGCACGCTCGACAAGACCATCGGCCTGGAGACCATGTGCGTCGGCGGCGGCATGGGCATGGCGATGGTGGTGGAACGCCTCAACTAGACTCGCGGCCCATGCGCGGCACCGCACGGCCCGTCCTGCTCGGCGCCGCCTGCGTGGCCCTGCTCGGTGGGTGCTCCTCGCCGCCCCCGAGCACTCCCACCGTGGCGCCCGCCGCCGCGGCCCCCGGACGCAGCGGTTCGGCCGCCGCCACCCCGGGAGAGCCGGGCCGGGCCGACCTCGTCAAGGTCGAGGGCCTGCTCTACCCGGCAGTGCCGGGTGGTGGCGACTGCCTCTCGAGCAGCGCCGGCCCCTCGTCGGTGCTGGCCTGCCCGGTGACCCAGAGGCTGGCGTCCGCCCTCTCGGCGTCCCTGGCCAACCCCAACGGCCCCATCGACCCCCTCTGCGGGTGCCAGGCGATCGACGCGCACCAGACAGTCACGTATGCCCCGGGGGTGCCCAAGGGTGGCGGCACCATCCACGTCACCGCTTTCGGCGCCCCCCAGGTGGCCTACGTGGTGACGGCGGCCGCGGGCCAGTTCCTCGTTGACGACGTCATCTACTGTAGCCCCACCCCGCACAGCATCTACGGCGCGCCGGTCAAGGCCTGCTGAGCGGCGGCTCGGCGAGGGTGGACGGGAGCCGCAACACATCGTCCTCACTGGGCTTCGCGGCGTCGGCAAGACGGTCCTTGTCAAGGAGGGCATGCGCCGGCTGCGTGAGCGCGACTGGTTGTGCGGCTACTACGAGGTCCGGCGAGACGTCGACGCCGGCCAAGCCATCGCAGCAATCGTGGCCGGCGGCGCGAGCCTCCTGCCGAAGCGGGCGAAGCTCGCCGGCGTGCTGCGCCGCCTTCGCGCCTCGATCGGCGGGGCGACCCTCAGCGGATCCGCCGACGGGACCGTGAGCATCTCCATCAGCGCCCGGCAGCACACGAACGACCCCTACTTCGAGGCGCTGCAACTCTTCCAGGCGCTCGGCGCCGCGGCTGCCGAGGACAACGTCGGCGTGGCCCTGTGCGTCGACGAGCTCCAAACCTTCCGACGCAAGGACGCGACGACGCTGTTGCAGGCCCTGCAGGCTGGGGACGCGGCGCACACCCGGGTGCTGCTCCTCGGCGCCGGGCTGCCGACCACGGCGGTCGAACTCGCCAAGTCGAACACCTACGCCGAGCGGTTCCGGTACGAGGTGCTCGACGACCTCTCGGACAGCGAGGCATCGCGCGCTGTCCGCGAGCCTGCCGCGCAGAGAGAGGTCCTGTGGGATCCGCCGGCCCTGTCACTGGTTGTTGCCACGGCGCGCGGCTACCCATTCTTCCTCCAGCTGTTCGCCAGCGAGTCCTGGGATGCCGCGGAGCGACGGGATGCGGCACTCGCCACCATCGAGCTCAGCGATGTCGAGAGCGGCCTGCCACACGCCCAGAGGCGCCTCGACAACGGCATCTACGCGACGAGGTTCGGTCGCGCCTCACTCGCCGAACGGCGATACTTGACGGCGATGGCCGAGGTGATGGGCTCCACTGAGCGGGGCCGCTCGGGGGATGTTGCACGCAGGCTCTCGAAGTCGCTGCCCGAGCTCAGCACGACCCGCGACAGACTGATGACCAAGGGCATCATCCACGCGCCCGAGCCCGGGCAGCTCGCCTTCTCGATACCGGGGTTCAAGGAATACGTGCTGCGCCAGCGCCAGGGTCCGTAACTCTGGCCGTGGCGGACCGTTTCAGTCGCACGTGCACCCATTGCGCACCGTAGAGAGAAGGGCTGTTTGCGTGACCGACCCCGTCATCTCCCTCACCTGTCGTCATCGCTCGTCCGGGCGATGGCAGGCGCTTGTCGTCCTCTGTGCCATCATCGCCTGTCCTGGCCACAGCCTGCGGCGCGGCGGTGAGCCGCCCGAGCGCGACGCCGACAGCGACAGCCGTGCCGACCAGAGCTCCGACCCCGACCGCCACGCCCGAACCGGCCGACCTGCTGGCCGGCATCACCATCAGCCCGGCCGACGCGCTGGTGCCGCCGCAAGACGACAACGCCTTCACCCTGGACCTGCTCCAGCAGATGGAGTCGGCCCACACCAACGCCAACTTCGTCGATTCTGCCTACAGCCTGGCCACCGCCCTGGCGATGCTCGAGCTCGGCGCCAAGGGCCAGACGGAGACGGAGATCGCCGCCGTGTTGCACAACGCCGGCGTCACGCCCGAGATGCAGGCGGCCGCGTGGAAGCAGTTCGACGCGACCCTCCTGGCCACCGCGAACGGCGACCACATCTCGCTCGATGTCGCCAACGCGCTGTGGCTCCAGCAGGGGTTGCCCTTCGACACCTCCTTCCTCAACACGCTGGTCAACAACTTCGCGGCGCCATCGAGCCAGGTCGACTTCACCGGCGATCCGCAGGGCGCTGCGACGAAGATCAACAAGTGGGTGAGCGACGCCACCCACGGGATGATCCCCACGGTGGTGAGCGCGAGCGACGTCGAGCCACTCAAGCTGGTGCTCGCCGACGCGATCTACTTCGACGCGAACTGGCTGGACCCCTTCATCCTCAACGACACGTCCGCCGGCACCTTCCACCGGTCCGACAACAGCAGGGTGACAACCCAGTTCATGCACACCGAGCTGGTCACGCTGCCCACATACAGCGGCGGCGGTGTGACGGCGCTGGAGAAGCCGTACGTGGGGGGGCACTACGTCGCTGACATCATCATGCCGACGTCGCAGTCGATCAGCTCCTTCGTCGCCGGCCTCACGCCCGCGACGCTCGGCGGGATCGAGCAGAAGCTGGTGTCGACCGCCTACGTGCAGCTCACTCTGCCCAAGTTCAACATCTCCTCGCAGGAGTCGTTGATCCCCATGCTCCAGGCGCTCGGGATGACCTCGGCATTCAGCGACACGCTCGCCGACTTCAGCGGCATCGACCACCTGAAGGACCTCCACGTCGGAATGGCGATGCAACGGGCCGTGATGAAGACGGATGAGGTGGGGACCACGGCCGCCGCGGCCACGCTGATCGGCGGCATGGGTGGTGCAGGACCGCCGCCGAACATCACCGTGGTCACCTTCGACCACCCCTTCCTCTTCCTCATCCGGGACCGCACGTCGGGGGCGATCATCTTCAGCGCCCAGGTGGCCGACCCGACCGCCGGCTGATCGCTTCAGCCTGGCTCTGGGCCCAACGCCACCGGGCGGGACGGGTCGCTGACCCACTCACTCCAGGAACCCGGGTACAGCGCCGCGGGGATGCCGGCCAGCGCCAGCGCCAGGACCTCGTGGGCGGCGGTGATCCCCGACCCGCAGTACGCGCCCACCGAGACCTTTCTGCCCGCCCCCAGCGCGGCGAAGCGGGCGCGCAGCTCCGCGGGCGGCCGGAAGGCGCCGCTGGGGTCCAGGTTGGCCGTGGTGGGCGCGCTCCGTGCACCGGGGATGTGCCCCGCCACCGCGTCGATGGGCTCGACCTCGCCGCGGTAGCGCTCGGCGGCGCGCGCGTCGAGCAGGATGCCTTCGCGGGCGAGGCTGGCCGCCGAGTCGGCGTCGAGGACGGGCATGGCGCCAGGCCCGGCGCTGAAGTCGCCGCCACCCTCCGGCACGGGCGCAGCGTTCACGGGCCGTCGGGACGCCGTCCAGGCGGCCAGGCCGCCGTCGAGCACGCGCACGTCGCCGTGACCGTGATGGCGGAGGAGCCACCAGGCCCGGGCGGCACTGAGCCCTCCCCCGGCGTCGTACGCCACGACGGACGAGCCGTCGCGCACCCCGGCGCGTCGCATGGCGCGCTCGAAGGCTCCCCGCTCGGGCAGGGGGTGGCGGCCGCGCCCGGGCGACGGCGGGGCGGCGAGGTCGGCGTCGAGGTCGACGAAGCGGGCGCCGCGGAGATGACCGCGCCGGTAGTCCTCGAGCCCGGGCGGCCCGGTGAGGCTCCAGCGGACGTCGAGGAGCACCGGGGCGTGGGGGCCGTCCATGAGAGCGGCCAGCTCGGCGACCGTGACGGTCGGGCCCGGGCCGGCGCCGGAACCTCCGAGGCCCAGTGGACGTTGTGGCATCATGACGTGGCGCACATATGTACTTCCGCGCGGCTTGTGTCGGTGAACGCATGGTACGGTTCGTTGCGATGAGGTCCCGCCGAATTCTGCTGCTCGCCGCCACGCTGGGCGCAGTGGGCCTCCTGGCCGGCTGCTCCTCCCCGGTCGCCGGCGGACCTGCCGGGGGCACGGCCAACGCTGTGCTCACCGCGGCCGCGCCTGACGTCACCGTCACGCCCGCCGACCACGCCACCGGTGTGGCGCTGGACGCCCCGGTGACGGTCAGCAGCAACATCGGCACCCTGACCTCGGTGGCCGTCACCAAGGTCGGCGGCGCCGCCGTACCCGGCGCCATCTCGAGCGACGGACGGACCTGGACGGCCAGCGACGGCCTCGATCTCGCCGCGCAGTACCAGGTGACCGCGAACGCCACCGGTCCCGGAGGCACGCACACCTCGACCGCCGCGACCTTCGCGACGGTGGGCTCGGTGTCCTCCCGCCTGCTCACCACCAGCACGCCCGACGAAGGCGCCACCGTTGGCGTCGGCGCTCCCATCGACCTGCACTTCAACACGTCCGTGCCGCAGGCGCAGCGCACCGCGCTCGTGCAGCGCCTTCACGTCGTCTCCAACCCGCCGCAGCAGGGTGGTTGGCATTGGTTCGACGGCAATGACCTCCACTACCGCCCCGCGGAGTACTGGCAGAGCGGCACCACGGTGACGCTCACCGCCAACTTCCACGGCGTCAACGCCGGCAACGGGGTGTGGGGGCTGGCCAGCTGGACCAAGACCTTCAAGATCGGTGCCAAGCACGTGTCGATGATCGACGACACCACCCACACCATGAAGGTCTACACCGACGACCAGCTCGTCAACACTTGGCCGGTCAGCCTCGGCAAGCCGGGCTTCCGCACCCTCGAGGGCACGCTGGTGGTGCTCTACAAGGCGCAGAAGGTGATGATGGATTCCTGCAGCACCTTCGGTGGAGCCGCCTGCCATCCCGGCAACGTCAACTACTACCACGACTACGTGTACTGGGACACCGCGGTGTCGACCAACGGCTTCTTCATTCACGCGGCGCCGTGGTCGGAGGGCTCGCAAGGGTTCGCCGACGTCTCGCACGGTTGCATCAACCTGAGCACGCCGCATGCGGCCACGTACTACAGCTACGCGATCCCCGGCGACGTGGTGATCGTCAGCCACACCGGCAACATCGCCGACATCTCCAACGGCGAAGCCGACTGGCAGATCCCCTTCGCGCAGTGGGACAACACCAGCGTGGCGCAGGTGTCGAACACCGCTCCCCCGTCGACCGCCGGCGGACCGTAGCGCAGATCCGCACTCGCCCCGCGCGGTGGGTTGGCTAAGCTAGCTCGCCATGTCCACGCGTTACACGATGCGGGTGCTGCGTGCCAACCGCGTTTGGGGCCGCGTCGCGCGCGAGCGCCTCACCGAGCCGATCCACCTCAACCTCGCCTCGGCGGCGGTGTGGGCGCTGGGCTCGTACAGCCGCAAGATCGACTGGGACCTCATCTACAAGCAGCCGTACGCGTACAGCGTGCTCAAGGCGGCGCGGTTCGCCAAGTACCGAAACATCGACACCGTCAGCCTGCTCGAGTTCGGTGTGGCGAGTGGGGCCGGCCTGATGAACATGGCCGAGATCGCCCGCCACGTCGGTGAGGAGCTCGGCATCACCTTCCGCCTCTACGGCTTCGACACCGGCCAGGGCATGCCCCCCGCTCGTGACTACCGCGACCATCCGGAGTACTACCAGCAGGGCGACTTCCGCATGGACCCTGACGCGCTGCGCGCCAAACTGCCCGCCAGCACCACGCTGGTGCTTGGCGACCTCAACGAGACCATCCCCTCATTCCTGCAGTCGCTGCCCAGGGGTGAGCCGATCGGCTTCGTGTCGATCGACGTCGACTACTACTGGTCGACGGTGGAGGCGCTGCGCGTCCTCGACGGCGCCCCAGAGCAGTACCTGCCGACCACGGTCATGTACCTCGACGACGTGCTCTTCGACGGCCACAACCGGTGGCAGGGTGAGCTGCTCGCCATCGAAGAGTTCAACGCGGCCCACGATCGCCGCAAGGTCGAGCTGGCCACCCTGCTGCCGACGCAGCGCATCTTCCGCAACCCCCAGTGGTTCCGGCAGATCTACTCGCTGCACGTGATGGACCACCCGGTGCGGTCGGAGATCCGCTCCTCGTCCACCAGCCGCCACATCCCCAACCAGTACCTCGTCGACCGCGGCCACGCCGATACGTTTGAGGTGCCGGTCAGCCGCTAGCTCGCCTGCGCAGCCCCAGGGTGCGGCGCAGGATCGCCTTCTCCTCGTCGTCGGCCGTCCGGAGCAGGACCAGCACCGCTGCGTAGATCACCGCTGCCATTGCGGTGACCGCAAGCACAGCGAAGCGGCCGTGGGGGTGGACAAGCGCGATGAAGCCACCCATCAGCAGCCCGGCGATGAGTGGCTTCCAGCAGATGTCCACCAGCCGCAACGTACCCAGCGCGCCGCGCAGCGCGAACCACCCCGCCGCCACCAGGCCGATCTCGGTGGCGACCGTCGCCCAGCTCGCCCCGATGTAGCCGAATTGCGGGATCAGCACCATGTTGAGGGCGAAGTTGATGGCCAGCCCGGTCAGCGCCACGTAGGCGTACAGCTTCTGGCGGTCGATGGCGTTGAAGATGGCGGCGAAGGTGTTGTCGACGAACATGACCGCGATGGCGATGCCGAGGATCTGCAGCGCGGCGGCGCTCTGCGGATAGAGGCCGAGGATCTCGTTGAACTGGGGTGCCAGGAGGAAGACACCGACGCTGATCGGCCAGCCCATGATCGCCAGGCCCTTGAACAGCTTCTCCGCCGAGGCCAGCACCCGGTTGGGTGCGTTGCGATAGTAGATCGACAGCACCGGGAAGATCACCGTGCGCAGCGTGGCCGGGATGAACAGCAGCGCCTCGAACGGCCGGTACGCGAACGTGTACCAGCCCACCTCCGCGTAGGAGCGGTAGTGCTGGAGGATGGGAACGTCGAGCTTGAAGTACACGGTGGTGAGCACGTAGGTGATCGCCAGCGGGATGCCGGCGCGGATCCACGTGCGGAAGAGCTGCACGTCCAGCTCCCAACGCGGACGCAGGATGCGTGTGCCGAGCAGCACCGCGATGAAGTACACGACGGCGAACCCGTAGCTGGCGACGTACGCCCACAGGAAGAAGCCGGTGCCGGCATGGATGTGCGCTCCCACCAGCGCCAGGACAAGCACCACAGCGGTCTCGGGGATGATCTCGGCAACCTCGAAGTTGAGCCGCTGCAAGGCGTACAGGGTGCTGCGCAGGAGCAGGGAGTAGCCGCTCACCACCAGCAGCGCGAAGCCGGGCAGCAGCAGGGACTCGATGCCCGAGAACCACAGGCACCCGGCCAGCAGCGGCAGCGCCACCGCCACTAGGAACAGCTTGATCGAGGCCACGTTGTTGAAGTAGCGCGCCAGGTGCTGCGGATCGCGCGCCCCCTCACGGATGTACAGGGCGGTGAATCCGACGTCGACAACCGCGCTGACCAGGGCGGTGTAGGTGACCACCGTCTGCATCTGTCCGAATCGGGTGTCACCGAGCGCGTTGCCGATGGCCACGACGCCGATGAGCGCAAGCACCCGCGACGCGATGCGCGCCAGCAGGATCATGATGGTGAAGCGGAGCGCCCTCGACCCGAGCCCGCCGGTGGCATCAGCCGTGACGGTGCCGGGCGTCTGCGGCGGCGTCGTCTCCTGCAAGGTGGCTCATTCTACGAATGCAATCGACGCTGCAAGCGGGTTTCGCGGCGTTCCCACTCCTCGTCGCCCACATCTCCCCCACCGCGCAGCCTCGACCACCAGCGGCCGAGCTCGCTGCGCGTGCCGCGCACGCTGCGGCACACCTCGAGCGCGCTGCTGAGCTCGCCGGTGCGCTCCAGGCGGATGGCGTAGCCGCGGGCGGCGCGCAGGTCGCGGGGATCCTCGACGTGGAGACGCCGCCACAGCTCGAGCGCCTCCTCCATCTCGCCGCGCCGCTGCAGGACGACGGCGAGGCGGTGCGCGGCTCGGCGCGCCCACGGGTCGATACCGGCGTCGATGGTGCTGCGCAGCTCCACCTCGGCGGCGTCGGCAAGCCCGTGGCGCTGGAGGTGGCGCGCGAGGTGGTACGGGTCGGCCGCGTGGGCGGGACGGATGCGCGCGCCACCGACGTGGGCAGCCAGGCGGGCGCCCACCACCACAGTGCTGACGATGTCCTGCAGGTTGTGCTCGACCACCCCGGCAAAGACCGACGGTCGCGCCCCGCGCAGCCAGGCGCGGTAGCGGCCGGGCGCCTCGCTGCCGGGGACGTCGTCGACGCGGTGGTGGTTGAGCAGCGACATCTCGGCGTGGCGCAGCGTGCAGGCACCGAGCCGCTCACGGAAGAGGCGGCGGACGGGGCCGAGCAGGTCGCCATGGAGGCGCGGCTCGACGCTGGTCGGGTCGAGACGGTTGAGGGTGCAGCGCGCCGCCAGGACAGGGATATCGAAGCTGCGCCCGTTGTACGTGAGCCAGAGGCGATGGCTGCGGATGCGCTGCGCGATCGCACGGAGCATGACCGCCTCGTCGCCGGGGTCGACTAGCAGGAACTGCTCGCACTCGAGCACCTCGCCGCGCTGGACGCCGAGGGCTACCAGGAACGCCATGACGCCGCTGCCGCGCAGGCCGAGGCTCTCGATGTCGAGCACCCCCACGCCCTCCCCGCTTACCCACGCGGGACCGTCGCCGCAGGGATGGCCGAGGAGGGCGAGCAGGTCGGCGACAGGCGGTGCCGCCGAGAGGCGCGCCGCCTCGAGGTAGGGCGCCAGGTCGACGGTGAGTGGACGCACGAAGGTGCTGCCCGCAGCCGTCGCGACGGCGTGGAAGCCGAGCTCGGCGGCGCGCTCACGGAGGTCAGGCTCGGGTGGCCTGGGCCGGGGAGTGGATGCGCCGGCTCCGCCGAGCTGAGCGATGCGCGCGCGGAGAGCGCTGACGGTGGCCGCCCTGGCGTCGATCACCCGTGCAGGGTAGCGAACACCTGTTCGCCTGGCAACGGGGTTGCGGGACTGGGCAGGGCGCCGCAAACGGCGCCCTGCCCTCCCCCCATCGGGACGCTACGGCGTGTAGGCGCCCCCGAAGATGTCGCTGTTGCCAAAGCGCGGCGGGCAAACCGTTGCCGGCGAAGGCTTGGGCAGCCGAGTGGCGGCCAGGAACGACTGCCTGTAAGCGTTCATCGCAGGGCAGACCTGCGCCGCCCGCACGTCGTTCCACACTGCTACGCCCGATGTCCGCGAAGCGGACACGTAGTTGTAGTCGCCCAGGAACTCGCAGCACAGGTTGTTCTCCGACGAGCCCCGCGCGTCACCGACCGCGCCGCGATGCAGGGTTGCGAACGCGCTCAGCATCTGATCCCCCTGGGAGACGCGCGCGTGGCGGACCACGCCCTGCATTGGGCGCGGCGTCGAGGTGGTCTCACGCCAGGGCGCCAGGAAGGCGTCGTAGGTCAGGTACACGTTGCTGCCGTCGGGTGAGATGGCGATGGCCGGGAAGTCCGGGCGGTCACCGCCCTGCTGCGCAGCCACCGCCTCTGTCCAATGCCGGCCGCCATCCGAACTGGTGCGCACCAGCGCCTTCTCGTGGTTGAGCCCCTGACGGGCGTCCGCCCAGGTCATGACGATCTGGTCGGTGGCGTCGGTGCCGGTCGGGGCGCCGTTGGCGATGTCGATGCTCGGATCACTGCCCGTGCGCGCCCCGGCGATGCCGTCGAAGGTCAGGCGCGGATCGCCGTTGGCGACGTGCACTGGGTCCAGCTTGCCGACGTCGATGACGCTGCTGACGGTGCGCGGGGCCCCGAAGGTGCGGCCACCGTCGAACGAGCGCGCCAGCATCTGCGCGGAGGTGCCGGGGTAGTTGTCCGAGAGCCACATGACGTACACGACGCCCCGGCTGTCGGTGCGGATGGTGCAGCCGCTGGGACCGGCGTTGCCGCTGGAACCGGGCAGGATGGTCACCGGGTTGGACCAGCTGCTGCCGCCGTTGGTCGAGCGTGCGAACACCAGCGGCGGTTGATTGTTGACCGCGTTGAAGGACGCCCAGCACAGGTAGGTGTTGCCGAAGAAGTCGCTGCTGGAGGCATTGTCGGCCCACACCGCCTCCTTGTCACTGAAGATGGTGGGGTCGAGCTGGCGCGAGGCCACCACCGGCGCCATCCATGCGCTCTTGTCACCCGCCGCGGCGTTGGCGACGTTGTCGGTGCGCGTCACCGCGACGCCCTCAGCGCCTTGGGGGATGGTGGTGCTGGTTCCGAAATCGGAGGTCAGGCTGGCGTAGTAGAGGCGCGACCCGTTCGACCACGAGAAGCCGTGGGGGCCGGGCTTCGGGCCGAAGGCCAGCGCCGGGTCTCCGTCTCCCACCAGGCCCCTCTCGTAGAACTTGGGCACGGTGCCGATCGGGCCGACCTTGGGCGTCCCGGTGCGCGCGCTCCAACCTGTGTAGGTGGGCTCGGTGTAGCTCTTGCCACCGTTGAACGAGAAATAGACACCGTTGTCGGAAATCCCCGGCGTGAAGGAGCAACTGCTGCCGTTGCACGGCGCGTTGTCTATCTCGTCGTTGGAACCCGAGACCACCACGTTGGGATGTGTCGGATCGATGGCCACGGACACGGCGGGCTCGTTCTGCTTGTTGCGCGGAAAGTGCGTGCTGGGGCTGCCGACGTTGACGCGCGTGTCGCGCGTGTTCTGCCCACTTGCAGTCGCCGACCCGCCCGAGCCGGCGTTGAGCGCCAGCACAACGGGGATCATTCCGAACACCATCAGGCTTCGTCGCATCGCGTTACCTCCTTCACCCTACGTGCGGTCGGGAGTATGGGCGATTCGGGGCGAGGACTTCAATCGTCTCTATCCCAGCAAGAGGGCAGGACGTCCAATCGCAGAGGCTGATCGGCGCCGCCGCGACCGTATACTGCGAGGGCAGCGCGAGCTGCATCCCCCTTCCTGTGGAGCGGTTGGCGGTTCGTCCACCGACCGCTCCCTCAGGGGGCATTCTGACGCGGGGGTCGCACTCCCGGCGGCTCGCAAAAGTGATGCTGCGGCGTCTTCCTAGAATCGCCCCATGGCCCGTCCTTTGACCGTCGCTTCCGTCGCCTGGTCGGTGGCCATCGCCTCCGCGATCACCGGACTCCTGTTGCCCGGCTCGGAGGAGCGCGTCTCGCTCGGTCTGTTCGCTTTCGCCGTGGCCGTGGGGCTGCTGCTTGCCCTGATGCTGGTCGTGGGCGGGCTCCGCCAGCGCACCCGGCGCCGTGCCGGCGTGGCCCGGGCTCCGTCGCCGCTCAGACGCCTGGAATACCTGCCTGCGGTGACCACCCGGACCAAGCTGATCCGCTGGCAGGGCGGCCACTCCCAGGTGGCGCGGTGGCGGACCGGCGCGGACGCACCTGCCTCGGCGCACCTCACGGGGTCAGCGTATCCACTGCACCCCAGCAGTACCAGGCAGCTGCGGAGCGATGCGGTCGAAGCGAATCCGCGAGCGTCGTGAGCTCCTTCGGCGTGGGCATCGCCGCGAGCCCGTGGATCAGCATCCACCCCTTGCGCACGCCGTAGTCGTCGACCGGCCAGACGTCGGGACGGCGCAGGTCGAAGAGCAGGAACATCTCGGCCGTCCACCGCCCCACCCCTCGAACAGCTGTCAGCCGGGCGACCACCTCGTCGTCGGGCATCGTCGCCAGCTGATCCAGCGGGATGGTGCCGTCGCTGAACTTGGTGGCGAGGTCGACAAGTGCGGCGGCCTTGGAACCCGACAGCCCGCAGGCCCGCAGGTCTTCGACCGAGCTCGCCAGCACGGCCGCAGGTGTGGGTGGATCGGTTCCGTACAGCGCGAGAAACCGGCCGTGGATGGCCGCGGCAGCGCGGCCGGCCAGCTGTTGATAGGCGATGGCCCGGGCCAGGGCGTTGAACGCATCGCCGCTGGGCGAGCGCGGGGCGAATGCCCCGGCGACGCGGACCACCGATGCGAAGGCCGGGTCAAGATGGACAAGGCGCTTGGCGATCGCGGCGGGCGACCGCAGCGGCTTGATGAGGGCAGGTGGCGGCGTGGTCGCGGCTGCTGTGGTGCGCACGAGGTGACCGTAGCGCGCCGCTGCCGATCAGCGGGCCAGGTCGAGAAGACGCAGCGTCGCCGACTTGCCGTCCACACGCGCGCGGCTCGGGCCCACGCACGACGGACAGCCCGTCTCGCAGCCACAGCCGTTGACCAGGTGGGTGCCCATGCGCACCAGGTCGGCGCTGCGCTCGTGGCAGCGCTCGGCGAAGCCGACACCGCCCGCCACCGAGTCGTAGATGTAGACGGTTGGCCAGCCCACCTCCTGCGCGATCGCGCGTTCAGGGGAGGGGCGCCAGCCGGGCGTGAACTCCTGCGGTTCGGCCGGCGCCATCGCATCTGCGCTGGGAGTGCCGAGCACCGCGGCGGGTGAGGGAGCGGCGCGCAGCTGCGCCTGCGTGCCGATGTCGCGCGGATCGCACATGCAGAGCAGGGAAGCAGCCGAATGGAGCACCGCAGCGAGACCGCTGAGCCCGGAGTCCAGCTCGGCGCGTTCGATGCCGCGGAGCCGCTCCGGATCGAACGCGATCCACGCGCTGATGGTGTGCAGGTCTTGCTCGGGCAGGGTGATCGGCCCGGCGCCGATCGTCTCCTGGGTGAGGAAGCGCACCTTCTTGTAGATGGTGGCGAGCCGGCTGACCCGGACCTCGCCAAGGGAGCGCCGGCACACGTCGCCGACCGGGCCCTGGTAGCGCTCGAGGATCTGCAGGGTGGTGCGCGTCTCCGCCAGCGTGTAGTGGTCGACGCTCACGGGGTGGACGTAGGCGCTCTTCTCCTCCCAGTCGAGCCGCTCGACGTGGAACGCAGCTCGTCACAGGTTGTGGTTGCCGGTCCGACTGCCCCTCCTGTGTAGGCCCCGGTCATGGCCACGCGGATGCCCGCGCCGCGACGCGCCGCCTGCTGGCTCTCGCCACGCGGCAGGATAGTGGGATGTACTCATAGCTGCGTGGCACATTTGTCCGTGGCCAACCTAAAGTCCGCACCTGTGGCCAACAGAACTCCGCACCCTCTCGGCTGATCTGAGCGCTGGGGTACGTCCCCGAGGAAGCTTGGTGGAGACATCACTCACCACCTTGCTCACCTCGGAGGACGCACCCCACATTGAAGACGACGAGGGAACAGTTGGACATCATCAGCGCGTATCAGGAACTGGGCAGCTATCGCGCCGCCGCCAAGCTGTGCGGCACCACCGACAAGACAGTGAAGCAGGTCGTGGAGCGCCGGCAAAAGGGCGAGCTGGCGTATCGCACGCCGCCCCGCCCAACCCACAACACCGACGCGGTCCGGGACCTCATCCACCAGCGCGTGGCCGCCACCGAGGGCAGGATCACGGCCAAGCGGCTGTTGCCCCGGGCGCGCACGATGGGGTACGAGGGCTCGGCTCGCAACTTCCGGCGCGCGGTGGCGGCGGTGAAAGCCCAGTGGAAGCAGCACCGGCGCGTGTACCGGCCGTGGGTGCCGAACGCCGGCGAGCACTTGGTGATCGACTGGGGCGAGGAGGGCCCGCTGCGCATCTTCTGTGCGGTGCTGGCCTGGAGCCGATACCGGTTCGTGCGTTTCGCCAGCAATC
>JALYZN010000046.1 GCA_030948845.1 Candidatus Dormiibacterota bacterium | reverse complement strand
CCTCACGGCGCCGGGAGCGATCCGCCGCCGAGAACCCGCGTCCGTTGTCGTCGACCTGGAGGGTCACGGTGCCGTCCACGTAGCGCAGCTTGGTGATCACCTTGGTGGCCTGGCTGTGGTTGACCACATTCCGGATCGCTTCCTGAGCCACGCGGAAAACCAGCGAGGTCTTGTCCGGCGGTAGGTGGGTGGCCGTGCTTGCCTGCAGTTCCACCTCGATGCCTCGAGCGGGGAGAGGCTCGAGCAGCTTGCGCAGCGCCCCATCGACCCCGGTCTCGCCCAGGTCCGGGGGGGCGATCTCGATCATCAACGTGCGCAGATCGGTGACCGATGACCGGAGGGTTTCCGCGGCATAGAGCAACTGCGGGTCCTCCGTCTTCCCGGATCCGCGCGCGGCGAGCGAGAAGGCGAGGCCCGCAAGCGTCTGCACGACGCCATCGTGGAGGTCGCTGGCAATGCGCTTGCGCTCAGCATCACTGGCGTCGATAGCCTGCTGGAGCAGGGCCTCACGCTCCTTTGCGTGGGCCTCGCGCTCCTCCTGCTGTGCCTTGACACGGCGGGCCAGCAACACGAGAAAACCTTGGAGGAGAACTATCGGCAGTAGCGTGGTGGTGAACCCAACCGTTCCCGCAACCTTGTAGAGGAGCACTGCGCCGAAAGCTGCCCAGCCGTAGCCCACGTTATAAACGAGTACGGACGACATCGACCGCCCGAATACGTTCCAGCCGTTCGCCTTCCCTCCGGAGGCGAGCGTGATCACCACCGCCACCAGGCCGCTGTTGACAACGCATTCCACTGCTGCTGCGACGGTGGCCGAGACCGCGCCCCACAGGACCCCTTCGTGGACGCGCATGAGGCTTACAAACACTGCCCAAGTTGTCAGGTCCGTCAGGTAGAGATTGGCGGCGTTGAATATTGCTCGAAACCAACCCGTCTTCATTCTCAGCCCGTTGGCGGTGGCGTGGCCCACCGCGGCCGTTAGCGCTCCCAAGGGACCGAACGTAAAGGTGAGCGCGAAGTGTAGAAAGACGCTAGCTGTCCAGACGGTGTCGACTCCGCCGGTCATTCGTACGCCGCAATACGCGGCGGCAAAGATCACCGCGGCACCGATCAAGAGAGTCGTAAGGTCGCTCGCGGGCCTGAACGTGAGAATTGCAAGGCACGCCGACAAGCTGACCAGCAGTCCCACGTACCCATAGAGGGCCGCGCTGTAGGTTACCGGCGCCGGCCGACTCACCTCGGGTAGCAGGCGGTGCAACCGGCGGACGGCGAACAGGACCCCTCCGGGTGTCATGCGGCCATGGTCGGGCGGGCCGACCCCAAACCGTGGGCCTGCGACACGATCGCCACAAGTCCGTGCGGCCAAGGCTATGGGGCGGCGAGCTGGCGGCCAGGGAGGCCAGCAGCCGCTGAGCAGAGTAAAGAACTGAAAAGGAGATGTAACAATGCGGAAAACATCCGCGCCAAACGCATGGAGTGGTCCGATCGCTCCCACGCAGCAAGGCAGATCCGGCACAGTCACGCACAGGTACTGAGCGCGGGCTCGGTTGGACGGAGGAAAACCACATGGCAACCTGGGACACCCAGTGCCACGGCCACTGCTGGAGCTAGTTCCTGTCAGAACTCAGCATCTCCAATGTAGTCCGCTGATGTAACGGAGCCTTGGACGTTGTCGTGACGGGCCCGTGACGGCCGTCGTCACACAAGGGGGCGTTCCTCTGCCAAGGTTGCCTACGTGGCAATCAGGGCGGGGCCGGGCTCTCCCGTCGAGGGGGTATCGGGGTTGCCGGCTCCCAACGGACCGGCGACCTCCGTTTCTGAGTCCAAAGCGTCGGCGGTCCCTCGGCGTGCTCTCGTCAGACGCTTTTTCGTCGCCGTATTCCTATCGTTGTATGGCGACTGGCTCACCACCGTCGCGCTTCTGGTCGTCCTCTTTCAACTGACAGGTAACCCAGCCGCACCGGCCGGGTACATGTTGGTCAGGGTGGCCCCTCGGGTCCTGGGGCCTGTGTGGGGCGGCCGTCTCGCTGACCGGTTCTCACCGCGCACCGTCATCGTCACCACGTCAGCGCTTCAGGCGGCCGTCGCCCTACTGCTGATCGCTGCACATCGCGCGGGCTCCGTGTGGGCTATCTATGCGGTGGTGGCTGTTGCTCAGTTCACGGGTTCACTCGGCAAGCCGAGCCTGGGAGCTCTCCTACCGACCTTGGTCAGCGAGAGCTCGCTCGCACGTGCCAACGCCACCTATGGGCTGTTCCTCAGCACCAGCATCTTTGTGGCACCCGCGATTGGGGCACTCCTGCTGACTCGTCTCGGACCGGATCCCCTGTTCGCGATCGACGCCGCGACTTTCGCCGTTAGCGCGACCCTGGTCGCCACCCTCGGGAGGCAGTTGGGACGTGACCGCGATCTGTTGGGGGTTCGAACCAGAGAACGGGGGAACGGAGCGGTTTCGATGGCACTTCGGCAACCTGAGATTCGGATGGTTGCAGTCGCCAACTTCGCGAGCGCCATGACGGTCACCGTCACCCAGGCACTCCTCGTAGTGGCGGCGCACGAAAGATTTAGCGGCGATGCCGCGGTCGGCTACCTCTATTCAGGCGTCGGGATTGGCGGAGCGCTGGGCGGCCTCGTCGCGCTGCGTTGGATTCCTCCGCGCCGCTGGACGCGTCTTGCGATGTTCGTGGCGACAGTCCTTGACGTTGTCGGCCTCGCCTTCTTCAGCGCATCCACTGCCGCCGTAGCCGCGCTCCTAACGCTCGCCGCCAGCGCCGTCGCCGGGAGCTCTCTCGACGTGTGGGGAGTGACCGAGGTTCAGCGTCGCGCGCCCTCCGGACTCATGGGTCGCTACAACTCGGTCATCTTCATTTCAATGTACTCGGGCATGCTAGCGGGGGCGTTGTGGGCGCTGGGCACGGCAGGCCTGCTGCACTGGGACAAGGCCATCGAGTTTGCATGCGCGGCGATGCTCGTACTCGTCGGGTCCGTTTGGCTGATGGGTGGGAGTAGGAGCGCAGCTGCTCCCACACAGGAACCGTGAAGAGGCTTGCACCTCCTCAGGGCCTGGTATCGGGACGCTGGTTACCTGTCACCCCGACACACAGTCAGCGTCGGATCTACCGAGAGAACCACAATGCTGCTCCGTGGTCAGTTGTCCGTCGACGGTGTCCAGATAAGGCGCTGTACCGGAGCGCGCGCGTGGCCTGGTTGCGCCTACCGCTCCTCGGTCAGCGCGAAGGTCAGCAGGCCGCCGATGATGGCGAGGTTCTTATTGAAGTGGATCAGCTGATTGCTCCGCGCGGCGGGTTCGGTCTGGTTCCAGAACTGATGCCCCACGTATGTGGTGGGCACCAGTGTTGCCGCCAACTCGAGCGCGGCAAGCCGTGGCTTGATCCCCAGCGCCAACGCGACCCCCCCCGCCACCATGAGACCGCCGTTGATGCGGACCATCAACGTCGGCTCTGGCAGAGGCAGCGCCTTGGCCACCAGCTCAGGACGACGACCTGGGTCGGTGATGGTCTTCACACCCGCCGAGAGAAAGATCCACGCGAACATGGCGCGGGCGAGGAAACGCAGCAGGCCCATGGGAGTACCACCTGACGTCGGTCCGACGCCGTCCATCGTAGCCACCCCTGGTCGTCACCGTCGATCGAGGCCCATGCCGACGCGCCAGAATGTACAGCCCTGTCAGATCTCGTGGAGGAAACCCAACGATGGCCGATTCCGTCTATCGCGTCACTGAGCTGGTCGGCGTCAGCACCGAATCGTGGGAGGACGCCGCACGCCGCGCCGTCGAGACGGCCTCGGGATCGTTGCGCGACCTCCGCGTCGCCGAGGTGGTGAAGCTGGATCTCACCGTCGAGGACGGCAAGGTGGCGCGCTTTCGCACGCGTGTCGCGCTCTCCTTCAAGTACGAGCCCGGCAGCAC
Source organism: Candidatus Dormiibacterota bacterium (assembly GCA_030948845.1). GTDB lineage: Bacteria > Chloroflexota > Dormibacteria > Aeolococcales > Aeolococcaceae > Aeolococcus. The sequence goes on along the minus strand of JALYZN010000046.1, from coordinate 12,465 downwards.
CGGCGCCTAAGTGACGCGGGGAAGACCCGCATCAGCCAGCGCGCGGGCCATGGTGTCGAGGCCGAAAGCCTCGACCGGCCCGCGTGCGCCGGCCGGCGCTGCCGCGCCGTCACGGAGCTGCACCGCGCCCCATACCAGCAGCCGCGCGGTGAGCGTGTAGGCGTCGACGCCCTCGAGCCGCACCGTGGCCAACTCCTTGCCGTCGGCATCGCGGGCGACGGCAACCACCCGCGAGGTCATGCGGGCGCGGGCGGCGGCGTCGGGTCCGCCCGTCGAGCCGCGCGCGAAGCGATGCGTGGCGCGGTCGATCAATGCGCTCGCGCCCGGCACCCGTTCCAGCTCCGTCTGCGCCGCGCCAAGCACCTTCACGCCCTTGGTCAGCGGCCCGAACCATCCGACGTAGGTACCGATGGTGCGCAGGCGGGGATAGCTGTGGGGGAGTCCGAGATGCTCGGAGCCACCGAACGACAGACCGTCGGCCCGGCGATCGCCCAGGTCGAAGCTGGCGATGTGCGCGCCGCCGTGCTCGGTGCGAAGCGCGCCGTCCCGCCAGGCGAAGCTCGGCGCGCGGGTCACTCCGAGGAGTGAGGCGAGGGTGCCGCCGCTGGGGCGTCCCCGGGTCACGAAGTAGCCGACGTCGACCTGAACGGCCCGGGCGCCGGCGTCCTCCAGCGCGAGTGCGGCGGCGACGTTGCCGGGCACGCAGTCGTAGCCGAAGGCCGTGAGCAGGACCACTCCTTGGCGTTCGGCGCGCGGACCGAAGTGCTCGAAGACGCGGCGCACGAATTGCGGCTCGCCGGTGGAGTCGATGTACCCGGCTCCGCGCTCGATCGCCGCACTGACCGCGGGGTCGCCCCACCGCGCGAAGGGGCCGACCGTGCTCACGAGCACGTCACCCGCACCGACCAGCGCGGCCACGCTGGCGGGCTCACCGACGTCGGCAGTGGCGATGTCGAACGTCCCGCGCAACCGCGACGCCAGCTGCTCCACGCGCCCGCGGTTGCGCCCCGCCAGCACCGCCGGGATGCCCGCAGCGGCGAGCTCCTCGGCGGCCAGGCTGCCCGTGTAGCCCGTGGCTCCGAACACCACAATCCGCCCCGCCATCCCGGCAGTCTAGGGAGACGGCCCCGGAAACGCGCGCATTCGGTACGAGCGACGCAAAATCTCCGGAGCGACAGTCCACAACGGAGAGCCAGAAATGTCCCAGAGCGTCCGTCACGGAAGCTTCCGCAGCCGGGGCCAGCGGCTCGCCTACACGGTACACGGCTCCGGCGACCGCCCGGTGGTCATGCTGCCCGGGCTCCTCCTGCCGGCCCGGATGAACACGCCGCTGGCCGAACACCTCGCGGAGCGCGGCCACCGGGTGATCCTGCTCGACCCGCTCGGCCAGGGCGAGTCCGCCCGGCCTCGGGACATGTGGCGCTATTCGATGACGCAGTTCGCGCGCGACGTGGTCGCGCTCCTCGACCATCTCAAGCTCGAGCAGGCCGTGGTCGGAGGCACCTCGCTGGGCGCCAACATCACTCTCGAGGTCGCCTCGATCGCGCCCAAGCGGCTGCGCGCGATGATCCTGGAGATGCCGGTGCTCGACAATGCCCTGGTCGGCAGCGCCGTCGCCTTCTCGCCGTTGCTCGTCGCGGTGACGATCGGCGAACCCCTGATGCGCCTGCTGTCGAGGCTGGTCCGGCTGATCCCGTCATCGGTGGTGCCGTTCAACATCGGCGTCGTCCTCGAAGCGCTGCGCCAGGACCCGGGACCGAGCGGCGCACTTCTCCAGGGGCTGTTCTTCGGCCGCACCGCTCCCCATCGCGAGGAACGGCGCACGTTCACCGCGCCGTCGCTGGTCATCGGTCACCACCGCGACCCGGTCCATCCCTTCTCCGACGCCGGCATGCTGGCGAAGGAGCTACCCAACGGCCGCCTCGTCGAGGCCAGTTCGATCCTCGAGATGCGCCTGCGGCCGGACCGCCTCTACGGCGAGATCGACACCTTCCTCGAGCAGGTTTGGGGGCCACGCATGCGCGTGGTGCGGCCGAGCCGCAGCGGGAATCGCGCCCGCGGCACACGCCCTGCCGGCGCGCGCCGGACGTCGCCGGCTCGGAGCTCAGAGAGTCGCCGCGCCCGCTCCTGACTGACCGCGACCGGCGCGGACACGCCGGTATCCTTCGCCGATCGTGTCCAGCCCCCTCGCCGTCGAGAGCGTGCCGCCGCGCGGAGAGCGTCCCCGCGTGCTCAGCGGCATCCAACCGACATTCCAGCTCCACCTCGGCAACTACCTCGGCGCACTCCGCCACTGGGCGCGCGAGCAGGACGACTTCGACAATTTCTTCTGCATCGTCGACCTGCACGCACTGACCGTTGTGCCCGACCCCGCCGTGGTGCGCAACAGCGTGCTCGAGCTCGCCGCGCTCTACATCGCCTGTGGTCTGGACCCCGATCGCAGCGTCATCTTCGTCCAGTCCCAGGTCGCCGCGCACGCCCAGCTGGGATGGATCCTCGAATGCCATACACCACTGGGCTGGCTCGAGCGCATGACCCAGTACCGCTCCAAGGCGGGGACCGGGCGCGAGCGTGAACGCGCCGCGGCGGGGCTGCTCACGTACCCGTGCCTGATGGCCGCGGACATTCTTCTCTACAACGCCGACTTCGTCCCTGTCGGCGACGACCAGCGCCAGCACGTCGAGCTCTGTCGTGACGTTGCCCAGCGCGTCAACAGCCTGCGCGGGGATATCTTCCGTCTGCCGGAACCACTGATCCGCGGAACCGGGGCGCGGGTCATGGGCCTCGACGATCCCACCACCAAGATGAGCAAGAGCACCGCACTGACCAAGCCCGCTCATGCCATCCTGCTGCTCGATCAACCGGAGACCGTGCGCAAAAAGGTGGCGCGCGCCACCACCGACGCCAATCCCGCAGTCGCCGAACCGATCGGCCCGGGGGTCGCCAACCTGCTCGACATCTACGCTGCGCTGCACAGCCTCAGCCGCGAGGAGGCGTTCGCGGAATTCGCAGGGACGAGCTACGGCGCGCTGAAGGACGCGACCGCCGACGCCATCAACGAGGCGCTCGAACCGGTACAGGCGCGCTACCGCACGATCCGCGGTGACGAGCCGTGGCTCCTCGGTATGCTCGCCGAGTCGGCCGAACGCGCGGCCGAGATTGCCGACGCCACGCTGCTGCGCGTGCAGCGTGCCGTGGGCCTGCGGTGAGCTTCACGCTGGCGCCGATGACCGCGCCGAAGCGTCCCTCGCGCCCTCCGCTCATTGGCGTCTGCGGGACGTCGCGCGATGACCCCGCCACCAACGAGATGGCGGAGCGCGTCGGCGCGCTGATCGCCACCCGCGGCGGCATCGTTGTCTGTGGCGGCCTAGGTGGGGTGATGGCCGCGGCCGCGCGCGGCGCTGCTCGGGGAGGAGGGGTCAGCATCGGCCTGCTTCCCGGTGACACCGCCAGCGAGGCGGCGACCGAGGTGTCGATCGCCATCCCGACCGGGCTCGGCGAGATGCGCAACGCGCTCATCGTGCGCGCCTGCCCGGTGATCATCGCCATCGGCGGCGCCTACGGAACCATCAGCGAGATCGCCCTAGCCTTGCGCAAGGGGCGGCCGGTGATCGGGCTCGACACTTGGGAGATCCGGGCACCGGGCGGCAGCACCGCCGACCCCGGCATCCGGCGCGCGGGCAGCGCCGACGAGGCGGTGACCATGGCCTTCGCGGCCGTCGACGGGACTCTGGCGCGCGTCTGACCGCTCAGCGGCGGGGCGCCAGCGCCGCTTCGACCTCCTCGAGCATTGCGGCAACCTCCGGCGTGGCAAAGTGCGCCCGCGCCGGCTCGAGGCGATCGATGAGCCGCGCGGCCAGCGCATTCTTGGCGTCACCGGGGTGGAGCTCGCCGCGACCGTAGGCGACGGTCATCTCCTCGTACGAGTCGAACGTGATCGCGCCCCCGTTGGCGGCGCCGCGATCGATGCGCACCGGGGCGTCGCCGAGCGCGAAGACGAGCTGGTCGAACCAGTTGAGGATCGGGTTGAAGCGCGTCTCCTGGGGTGGGCAGAAGGCCTTGGCGATCCGCCTGCGGATGGTGTCGGGATCGTCATGCACGAACACCGCCGACGAGGGATCGGACTTGCTCATCTTGAAGGTGGCGGGGTCGACGTCCTCGGGCAGCGGCCATACGGGAGGCTTGCGCAGGCCGAGCAGCAGGTGGTGGTGGACGGCCGCCGGTTTGATGGTGCGGCCCTCGCTGTCGGTGAGCCGGTTGGTGCGGATGCGCGTGGCCACATCGCGGGCGATGACGTGCGCCTTGCGCTGCTCGGTGCCTGCGTGGGCGAGGTTGACGCCCTGGACGAAGATGTCGGCGGCCTGCATCGCCGGGTAGATCAGCTTGGCGAAGTCCACCGACTCGCTCTGCTCGCGGCCCAGGATGCTGATGCTGCGCAGCATGCGCGCCAGCGTGGTGTTGCGACTCACCTCGATGACCGTGGCCCAGTAATCCGTGTTCGACTCGTAGAGGTCGCTGCCGAGGACGAAGGTGACCCGGTCAGGGTCCGCGCCGACGCAGACCAGCGAGGCGCGCATCGCCTCTGCGAAGTAGCCACTGGCGATGCGCCGGATCAGGTCGCGATCGCCACCCAGCTTGTCATTGATCCAGGTGTGCCAGTCGGCGAGGAGGATGTGGCAATCGACGCCTGCTTTGAGGAAGTCGGCGACCTTGTTCATCGACACCAGGCCGGTGCCGAGATGCACCTTTCCGGAGATCTCGAAGCCGATGTAGTGCCGGATCGGGGTCGAGGTGGCGAGCAGCTCGAGCAGGTCGTCGCGGCCCATCACCTCGGCGGTGTTGCGGGCGATGAGCTCCATGCGATCGGCGGCGGGTGCTGTGGTCACGCGGAGCGGAGTGTAGAGGCGACCCGTGGACTTGACGGCGTGGTCGCGGCGTGCCACCATTCAACTAATTCATTAGCACTAAGGCGCGGAGGAAGCGGTGGCCACTATCACCTTCCGGCTCGACGGCCGCTCGGGCCTGCCGACGTACCGGCAGATCACCCAACAGGTCCACCGCGCGTTGCGTCTCGGCGTGCTCGAGCGCGGCGACCAGCTCCCCACCGCGCGAGAGGTTGTGGAGGCGCTGGCGATCAACCCCAACACCGTTCTGCGTGCGTATCGTGACCTCGAGCAGCAGGGACTGGTGCAGACGCGCCCGGGTCAGGGCACATTCGTCATCGCGCTCCCACCCGGTCCCACGCTGGCGGACCACCAGTTGCTCCGCCGCGGGTTGCAGCGCTGGGTTCGCGACGCTCGCCGCGCCGGCCTCGACGATGAGGCCATCGACACCCTCGTCGAGGTCACGCTGCGCGACCTCGTCGCGGGCGAAGAGACCGCGTGAGCGCGGCGGCCATCGAGAGCACCGCACTGGGGCGGCGTTACGGTCCCCAGTGGGCTCTGCGCGATTGCACGCTGCGCATCCCGGCGGGGCGCGTCGCCGGGCTCGTTGGGCCGAACGGGTCGGGCAAGACCACTCTGCTGCACCTGGCGATCGGCCTCCTCAAGCCGACCACGGGCTCCATCGAGGTGTTCGGCTCGAGTCCACGCCAGGAGCCGAAGACGGTGCTCGCCCACGTCGGATTCGTCGCCCAGGATCACCCTCTGTACAGAGGCTTCCGGGTCGACGAGATGCTGGAGCTCGGCCGTCATCTCAACGGGACGTGGGACGACGACATCGCACGCAGCCGCCTCGCGCGCCTGGGCATCGAGATGTCGAAGAAGTGCGGCGCCCTTTCCGGCGGGCAGCGTGCCCAGGTTGCTCTCTGCCTCGCCCTGGCCAAACGACCGCAGCTGCTGATGCTGGACGAGCCGGTGTCGAGCCTCGACCCCCTGGCCCGGCGCGAGTTCCTCCAGGAGCTCATGAGTGCAGTCGCTGACAGCGGCTGCAGCGTGCTGCTCTCATCGCATTCCCTCGCGGATGTGGAGCGCGTCTGTGACTACCTGGTGATCCTGAGCCAGGGGTCCGTGCAGGTGGCCAGCAGCATCGATGAACTTGTCAGCAGTCATCGCGTCCTGGTCGGGCCCCGCCGTGCGACCGGTGATCGTGTCAGCGGTGCTGAGGTCGTGCAGGCAACCCACAGCGAGCGTGAGACCACGTTGATCGTGCGCACCCATGGGCGCATCGTCGATCCCGCCTGGGAGCAACACGACGTGGGACTGGAGGATGTGGTGCTCGCCTACCTGCGCAACAGCAGCGCGGGCACCGTGCCAGAACCCGCGCTCGCCGCGGTCACGGAGGTCCACTGATGGTGTGGCTCACATGGCGCCAGCATCGCGGTGAGGCGATTACCGCCGTCGTTGTGGGGTTTGTGCTCGCCGCAGTCGTCGTCACCACGGGTCTGCAAATGCGCTCGGCATATGACGCGCAGGGGGTCGGCGGTTGCCTCGCCCTCACCCCGCCGCCGAACTGCGGGGGTGTGGTGAACGCCTATCAGCAGCAGTTCCAGGCGTACATCGGCACATACCAGTGGCTCAACCTTCTGCCGCTGGTGCTCGGCATCTTCGTGGGCGCGCCGCTGGTGGCTCGTGAGGTGGAGCGGGCCACACACCTGCTCGCCTGGACTCAGGGCGTGACGCGCACGCGCTGGATCGTCACCAAGGTCGCAGTTCTCGCCGCAGCGGCAGTGTCGGCGGGAACGGCCTACACGCTCCTCCTGACGTGGTGGCGTCAACCCCTCGACACGATCGCGGGCAGCGGAATGGCACCCGACGCCTTCGACCTCGAGGGCATCGTGCCGCTCGGGTACTTCCTCGCCGCGTTGAGCCTGGGCATCGCAGCCGGCACACTGCTGCGGCGCACCCTCCCGGCGATGGGTATCGCGATCGTCGGGTTTCTCGCCCTGAGGTTTGGCACCATCGGACTGGTCCGGCCAAACTTCATGGCGCCGCTTCTGGCCTCGGCACCGATTGGTTCAGCTGCTCCGCCGTCGACCAGGGGCGCCTGGATCCTGGCGGACCACCTACTGGATCCCGCGGGGAATGTCCTCAACGGTCGCTTCGCGTTCGACCAGCTGTGCGCGAACACGAGTGCTTCGAAGAGCGGTCTCGACACCTGTCTTCAACAGCACGGAATCGTCGAGTCGCTCACCTACCAACCCGCCGACCGCTTCTGGCCATTCCAGATCATCGAGCTCGGACTCTTCCTCGCTGTCTCGGTTGCCCTGATCGCGCTCAGCGTCTGGTGGGTGCGGCGGCGGATCAGCTAGCGGCGCGGAGTCAGTGGTCCCTGGGCGCAGGGATTCCCTCGATCGGCTCACCGGTCGCGAAACGCCGCCGATCGTCGCCGCTCACGACCGTCACGGCGCCCGGACCGCGCACCGACCAACCGTCCGGTTGCCACACGGCCGCGGTGCGCTCATCTACTCCGATGAGCGGCACCGCTGCGCCGAGCGCGTGCTGTGCGGACGGAATCCAGCGCTCACCGAAGGTGTCGAAGTGGGGGAGGAGAGCGCAGTCGGGCACGATGCCGAGCGCATCGATCGGCCGCCGGGTATCGTGCTGCGGCCAACGGTCGCGGACCAGCGTCCACCCGCAGAGCGCCATCCCGCCGGCAGACGACCCCGCCAGTGCCGCGCCGCCGCGCCAGCTGGCGACAATCGCGTCCCACACCGGTGTGCCGGCGAGGAGCTGCACCGTTCGCCCAGGGTCGCCGCCGGCGAGGTAGACGAGCCCGGCGCCCCGCGCAGCCTCGACCGTGGCGGCCACCGACGCGTCGCTCCGCGAGCGCACGCGCAGCTCGGTCATGTCGACGTCGAGGGTCGCGAACCAGCGGCGCGCGGTGGCGACGGCCCGGTCGGGGCGCTCGCGGACGGCCGCGCAGACCACGTACGCGGCACGATCGCCAGCGGCCTCGGCGAGCATGCGGTCCTGTTCCTCGTTGCCGCGCTGGAACTCTGCGCCGCCCACCAACCCGAGCGGCCCGATCACGGCGCGCCCCGGTCGGCCGGGACGGTCCGCCACCCCCGGCTCCCTACACTGACGCGCGCATGATCGACACCGAGAAGTACGCGGCGGCGACCATCATGTCGCGCCGCGACCTCGCCACCGACCTGTGGGTGGTGCGGATCCGCCCCGACTGTGATCTCCCCTTCCGCCCCGGCCAGTACGTCACCCTCGGGCTGGAGCTGGACGGCCGCATCGTGGAGCGCCCGTACTCCATCGCCTCTGACCCCGATGAAGACGAGATTGAGCTGTTCATCGAGCGCGTTCCCGAAGGCGAGCTCTCCGCGCCGCTGCACGACGTGCCCATCGGCGAGACGACGCTGGTGCGCAAGCGCTGCAAGGGCCTCTTCCTCAAGGACGCGCCGGTGGTCGATCAGCCCCACATCTTCGTCTCCACGGTCACCGGCATCGCTCCCTTCGTCAGCATCCTGCGCAGCCTGCGACGGCGACAGCAGAGCGGCGAATGGAACGCCGATCAGCCGGTGCTCGCTCTGCAGGGTGCGAGCCGGTCTGAGGAGCTCGGCTACGAGGACGAGCTTCGCGCGCTCGACAGCGCCTGCGACTGGTTCACCTACGTGCCCACCATCAGCCGTCCCTGGGACGATCCGGAGTGGCGCGGCGAGACAGGTCGGGTGGAGGACGTGCTCCGCAAGCACGCCGATGCCGCCGGCCTGCGACCCGGGCACGGGGCCGTCTACCTCTGCGGTCATCCGGGAATGATCACCAACGGGCGCGGGATCATGCGCCGAAACGGGTTCGACGACAAGGCGATCCGTGAGGAGCAGTACTGGCCCGATTAGGCGAGGGGGATCAGGATCCCCCCTTCGCTATTTGAAGCCGTAGCGGCCTTCGTGGAAGTCGCCTGTCTGTACCCAGTTGTCGATCACCAGGTCGACGACCGCGTCGTTCACCTCCGAGAGGCCGAGCACCCGCGCGTTGCCCTCGACCGCCTCGAGAACCTGACCGCGCACGAAGTCGGGGATGCGGTCGAACCGCGACCTGGCCGAATCCGTCCAGGGCAGCGCGTCGCGGTCGCGCTCCTCGATGGCGTGGGAGACACGGCCCCAGAGCTCGAACTTGACCTCCATCTCCGCCGGCGTGATGGTGGTGCCGAGGTCGAGCTTGCGCGCGGTCCACTCGACACGCCAGCGCGTGAGGTCGCGGCAGAACTCGGGGACCTCGGCGAGACGCGCCTCGGCCTCTGGCGTCCAGGTGAACACGACCTCGGTGCCGGTGCGATCACTGAGCGGATGACCGTAGCCGAGCTTCTTACCGAGCGTGCGAACGAACAGGTCGGTGATCTCATCGACGCGATCGCGCTGGGCGCGCGCCTCGACGACGCGCTCGGCCATGGCGGCGGCGCGGTCTGGGGCGATCCGGCTCACCGCCGCGCGCTCCCGCCCCGTCGCCACAGCCGCCTGCCCCTCCGCGGTCCACGTCAGCGCTGCCTGCGGGTGCACCGGGCAACCGCCCGCGCCGGCATCGTGGGCGACAGGGCAGCGCGTTGTCTCGGATTCGCCGGCCATCGCTCGCCCTCCATGGTGTCGCAGCGGCTCGAGACGATTCTACGCAGGTGCCGCGCGCAGACCGGGGCCGACCCGGGTGAAGCGCCACGCTCGCTATCATCGGTCGCGCGGTCACGGGTGACGCTCCGGTCGGTGCCGGGCCGGCACGCGGGCGGTCGACGTTGCATCTGCGTGGCAGGGAGCGGATGTACTCCAACATCTACGTCGCCCTCGACAACTCCGAGCATTCCGACGCCGCCAGCACGGTGGCACTGGAACTCGCGACCGCACTCGATGCACGCGTCATCGGCATGCACGTGTACGCCGCGCGAATGCACGACTACCGCTTCAAGCAGATGGAGTACACGCTCCCCGAGGAGTATCAGGACGAGGCCGAGTTGCTCCGCCAGCGGCGCATCCATGACAGCCTGATCACGACCGGGCTGGAGCTGATCAGTGACAGCTACACGGACGTGCTGCGCTTCCGGTGCCTCGAGCGCGGTGTCGCGTTCAGCGCGCGGATGCGCGACGGTCGCAACTGGGAGGAGATCGTCGCCGACGTCGACGAGAGCGACGACGTCGACGTGGTCGTGATGGGCGCGCTCGGCACCGGCGCCGTCAAGGAGTCCCAGCTCGGCAGCGTCACCGAACGCGTGGCGCGACGAATCCGCCGCGATCTGCTGATCGTCCGCACCACCGGCACCGAGGCCATGGACGGTGGCATCCTGGTGGCCATCGACGGGTCGCCGCAGTCGTTCGCCGGGCTGCGCACGGCGCTCGCACTCGGACGGGCGCTCGGCAAGCGCGTCGAAGCTGTGGCGGTGTACGACCCATACCTTCACTACGCCGTGTTTAACGGCATCGTCGACGTGCTCTCCGAGAAGGCGTCCAAGATCTTCCGGTTCAAGGAGCAGGAGGCGCTCCACGAGGAGATCATCGACACCGGTCTCGCCAAGATCTACGAGTCGCACCTGCGCGTGGCTCGGGCCACCGCGGCGGAGGAGGGGGTGGACCTACCCATCACCCTGCTCGACGGCAAGGCGTTCGAGCGGGTGCTGCGCCACGCTCGCGAGACCAAGCCGTGGCTGCTCGTGCTCGGCCGCATCGGAGTGCACTCCGACGCCGCCATGGATATGGGCAGCAACACCGAGCAGCTGCTCCGCCTGGCGCCCTGCAACGTGCTGGTCAGCAGCGGCAGCTTCACCCCCCCGATCGACGTCCGCGCCGATGCGTCGGTGGTGTGGACCCCTGAGGCCGAGGAGCGCATGGCGGCTGTGCCCGTCGGCGCACGCGGCCTCGCCCGGACCGCGGTGCTGCGCTGGGCGATGGAGCGCGGCCACAGCGTGGTCTCCTCGGGCGACGTCGGCACGGCGCTCGATGAGCTGATGCCGTTTGCTCGGGTGCAGAGGCGCATCGCCGAAACCGCTGCCGCCGTCAACGGCGCCGAACAGGCCATGATGGAGGAGGCAGCACCGCAGGACGCCCGGGCTGTGTGCCGCACCTGCGGCTACGCGGCGCGCAGCGACACGCCGCAGCGCTGCCCCGTGTGCGACGGCGACGCAGATGCCTTCGAACGGCTCGACAGCGAGGCGCTCCGCGCGGCTGCCGCGGGCGAGGGTGACGCCGCGCAGGTGGCCTTCGACGGCACCAAGCTGGGCTGGACCGTCGAGGCACGGCGCGTCCTCCAGCAGCTGCCGGCCGGCTACCTGCGCCGGCGCGTCAAGGCGATCGTCGAGAAGCACGCGCGCACCCGCCGGCTGCCGGCCATCACGGCCGAGGTCGCCGAGCCGTTCGTCACCCCTGAGCTCGACGCGCTCGACGAGAACGCCGGCCCACATCGCGCTCCACTCGGCGTCGAAGGGCACACCGGGCCGGCCGTCGACCAGCGCCGTCGCCTGCCCTGGACGGACGAGGCCGATGACCGCATCGAACGCATCCCGGCTGGCTTCCTGCGCAACCTCGCCACCGAGCAGATCGAGCGCCTGGCCATCGCGCTCGGTGCGCCGCGTGTCGGCCTCCTCCATGTGGAAGCCGGGATCGCCGAGGCGCGCGCGCGCATGCAGCGCAACGGCGCGCCGGCCGACGCCGCGACCGCCTGCCCGGTCGGTACCGAGCCGGCCGCGCCGGCTGCTCCCGGGTGCCCGGTGCATCACGGCGCTGGATCACGCGGCCTCAACGAGATCACCGCGCCGGTCATCGACGACCTCGGCAGGCGGATCACCGCGGCGCTGCCGGAGGCCTGAGGTGCTCGGCCTCCAGGTCACCTCCCCCAACTTCCCCGGCATCGGCAACAACACGCCGGTCGGGATCATCTTCCTGGTCCACATCCTCATCGCCGAGTTCAGCCTGGGGGCGATCACCCTGGCGGTGGCCGCGGAGTGGCACCACCTCCGCGCCGGCGACGAACGAAGCGCCCGCTACGCGCGCAGCCTCGCCAACGCCTACTACCTGATCTTCAGCCTTGGCGCCACCTTCGCGGTCTTCGCCGTGGTGCTCATCACCGGTCTGTGGGCCAACGAGTTCGGCCAGCTGGTCAACAAGTTCATCTGGCTGGTGGCGCTCGCGTTCGCGCTGTTCTTTGTGTTGACGCCTCTTCTGGTGTGGTACCGCAACAGCTTCCGCTCCATGAATCCGCGGGGCCACGCGATCCTGGGCACCGCGGTGTTCGCGCTGCAGACCCTGTTCATGGTGCTCATCGTCGGAATCGACGCCTACCTGATCAACCCGGTCAACGCGGGCCTCACCGAGCCGGTGTTCAACCCCGTGTACTGGCCGCTGCTGATCCACAGGCTGATTGGCAACGTCAGCTGGACGGCGCTGTTCTGCGCGGCGTACGCGGCGGTCAGACTCCGGGGAGGCCGCGGCGATCCCCCCGAGCGCGCGTTCCAGTCGTGGGCAGCGCGGGTGAACCTGCGTGTCGGACTCCTCACCGGACTGTTCATGCCTGTGGGGGGTTTCCTCCTCATCGAGGTGAT
>JALYZN010000032.1 GCA_030948845.1 Candidatus Dormiibacterota bacterium | reverse complement strand
GCGCGAGTGCGCTGCCGGCCCACCTTGAATTCGGTGAGGTGTCTAGCCGCTGAAGTTGACAGGCCCGTTCCAATGACCGCCCGCGTACCAGCCCTCCCAGAGGGTGTTGCCCGAGCCCTGCCAGAAGACGATCTGAGTGGAGCCGTCGGTGGTGACCGTGGCGCTCGGCGCCGAGGTCAGCAGGCCCTGGCCGCCGAACGAGGTGGCGGTGAAGTCGGCGGGTCCGTGCCACGAGCCACCGGCGTACCAGGCCTCCTGGAGGTGACCAGCTGCGGTCCTCGAGAAGACGATTTGCGTGGAGCCGTCGGGGGTCACAGCGACGCTCGGCGAGGAGGCGAGGGTGCCCAAGCCGGTCCAGTCGACGGGCCCGTGCCAAGAGCCGCCGGCGTACCAGTCCTCAGCGAGGTGGTTGTCGGTGCCCTGGAAGAAGACCAGCTGGGTGGACCCGTCCGGCGTGACGGTGGCGCTCGGCGCCGAGGCGAGGGTGCCGAGGCTGGTGAAGTCGACGGGACCGTGCCAGCCGTTGGAGTACCAGGCCTCGTTAAGGTGACCATCGCCGCCTCGCCAGAAGATGAGCTGGGAGCCGTCGGTGGTGGTGACGATCGATGGGGAGGAGGCGAGGATGCCCTGACCCTGGAGCTGGCTGGAGGTGACGTCCAACGGGCCGTTCCAGGTGCCGGTGTACCAGGCCTCGAAGAGGTGGCCACCGGAGCCCTGCCAGAACACGAGTTGAGTGGAGCCGTCCTTGGTGACGGCGACCGCTGGCGTGGAGGTGAGGGCGCCCAGCTGCGGGAAGTTGATCGGGCCGTGCCACGAGCCGCCCGCGTACCAGGCCTCGCTCAACAGGCTGTTGGTGGTGTCCTTCCAGAAGACCAGCTGGGTGCTGCCGTCCGGGGTCACCGCCACCTGTGGCGCACCGACGTGCTTCGGGAGGAACGACGGCGTCCCCGTTCCCGAGAAGCTGTAGGTGTCAGTGGACTTGAACGCCGGAGTCGTGCCCCCTTGGTTCTGCGCGGTAACCGTGTCGGTGCCGCTGCTCGGCAGCGAACTGGGCGCGTGGTAGGTGATCGACACCGCGCCGTTGCTGTCCGCGATGAACGTCTTCGGGGTGGAGGTTAGCGTCTTGGTCACGGCGGGGTTGTTGTCCATGGCCGTCGCGCTGCCCGCACCGGTGAATGACAGGAAAACAGTGGCGTTGGGGACGGCGTTCCCGCCACCGTCGCGGGCGATCACCTGGAAGGTCACCGAGTCACCGGCGGCCAGCGAGCCCGTGGCGGCAATCGGCTGAGGATTCCACGTGAAGGCGGTCACCGCCGAGAAGCTGTATGCGTCCGACCCGGTGATCGTCGGGGTGGTCGGGTCGCTGGCCGCGATCTGGTCACGACCCGACGTGGGCAGCGTCCCCGATTGGGGCGGCGTGTACGTGACTGGGATCACGCCGCTGCCGTTCGCGGCAAAGGGCGCCGGAGTTGATGTCAGCGCCACGGAGCCCACCTTTGCCGAACCGCCGGTCGCCCCGCTCGGCTGGAGGCCGAGCGATGAGAACGAGAGGTTCACGCTGGCATTCGGCACGGCAGCGCCGGTCGAGTCCTCGGCCGTCACCGTGACCGAGATTGCGGAGGCACCCAAGGCGAGCGTCCCGGCCGGAGCGATGGGCTTTGGGCTGAACACGTACTTGGCAACGGGGCCGGCCGCTGCTGACTGGTGGAAGGTGCCGAACCCTCCCGCTGCCACGGCGGCAAGGACGGCGAGCGCGATGACAAACCTCTGACGAACCATCAGATGCGAACCTCCTAGACCTTTCTCGAGAAATGGCCGCACGCAGGCTAGCACCCGCGGCGATTTTTGGATGATCTCAAACACTCGTTAATGAGTCGCGCGCCTATCTCAGTGGCACATGACCACGCCAACGTCTGGACACACTATACCCGCTGTGCAGCTGCGCACCACCCTCGTCGCCACAGTCGTTACAGCGCAATCGCCCGCACACACTGACGCGAACAGCCTATGCGTTTGTTGCGGAGGTTTCTAGGCGCTGAAGTCGACGGGGCCGTGCCAAGCGCCGCCGGCGTACCAACCCTCCCAGAGGGTGTTGCCTGAGCCCTGCCAGAACACCAGCTGGGTGGAACCGTCGGGGGTGACCGCGGCGCTGGGGGAGGAGGTCAGGAGCCCCTGGCCACCGAACGAGGTGGCCGTGAAATCCGCGGGGCCGTGCCAGGACCCGCCGGCGTACCACGACTCGAGAAGGTGGCCGGTCGAGCTGCGGTAGAAGACGAGCTGGGTGGAGCCATCGGGGGTCACCGCGACGCTGGGTGGCGACGTCAGCGAGCCGAGCGTGAGGGGGCCGTGCCAGGCGCCGCCGGCGTACCAGTCCTCGGTGAGCTGGTTGTTGGTGCCCTGGAAGAAAACAAGCTGGGTGGAGCCGTCGGCGGTGACCGTCGCGCTCGGTGCCGAGGCCAGGGAGCCGAGACCGGTGAAGTCGACGGGTCCGTGCCAGCCGTTGGAGTACCAAGCCTCGGCGAGGTGGCCATCAGTGCCCCGCCAGAAGATGAGCTGGGAGCCGTCGGTGGTGGTGACGATCGAGGGCGAGGAGGCGAGGATGCCCTGGCCATTGAGTTGAGTGGCGCTGATGTCGAGCGGCCCGTGCCAGGAGCCGGTGTACCAGGCTTCGAGGAGGTGGCCGCCGGGGCCTTGCCAGAAGACCAGCTGGGTCCTGCCGTCCTTGGAGACGCCGACCGCCGGCGTGGAGGTCAGCGTACCCAGCTGCGGGAAGCTGATCGGGCCGTGCCACGAGCCGCCGGCGTACCAGGCCTCGGTGAGCTGGCTGCTGCCGGTGTCCTTCCAGAAGACGAGCTGGGTGGAGCCGTCCGGGGTCACCGCTACCTGCGGCGCCCCCACGTGCTGCGGGGAGAAAGGCGGCGGCGGCGGAGGGCCGGAAGAGATGCCGAACGCGGCGCTGATGTCGCCGTTGCCCGGGTCGGACGACGCGCCGAGTAGGCCAACGCCATAGGTCTCCTCAATCCCGCGGAGGATGCCGAGGAGGTTCCCCCCCCCGGTGTACGGGGCGCTGTTGTTCTTCGAGATCACCAACGTAGCGACGTGACCGCCCACGCCCCCGTTCCACCCGCTCGTGTCAGTGCCCACCGACTCGTCCCATGTGACGATGATGGTGCCGTTCTGCTGGTACCAAGCCGAGCTCATGATGGACTGGAGGTTGTTCTTCAGCCACAGGTCACCCGTCGACACCGCGTTGGTGGGGCAGGGGGTCGTGCTGGTGTGCATGTCATTGCACTGGTTGGGTGTGATCCAGACGAAGCTCGGGGGCGAGCTCCCGTTGAGGTCAGCAGATGCCTGGCTGTACGGCACGACGTTGGCGCACTGGGACGGGTTATTGCGGATGCTGTTGAAGTCAACGAACGGGTTGTGGCTGGCCAGGTAGTTGCCCGTGTCCGCGCCGGTGTAGCACGGGCTGGGCATGTCCTCCATGTACGCCTTCCAGCTGACACCCTTGGCGGCCAGCTCGTCGACGACGGTGGTGTCGGCGTATGGGACGGCGTTGCCGGTCTCGGGGCTTCCGGCGATGAGGTCGTAGTAGTCCGACACACTGCCGTGCGCCTGCGCGTACCACCGGGTGGCCGAACTGTATTGCGAGGCGAGCGAGTTGATGTACGGGGCGTTCGAGTTGCCGATGATGAAGGGCGAGCCGTCGCTGGCGCTGTACGCCTTGTTCTCTTCGACGATAACCATCACATGCGGCGCCGTTCCCGCAGCCGCCGCCCTGACCGGACCGACCGGAGCGGGATGGCCCCCAACCAGAACGCCGATGACCGACGCGCTGAGAGCCAGGGCGGCTGCGCCAGGCACGGTGCAGCGCCACCCGCTGCGGGCCCATCTCGTCGCCACCGGGCTGATCATTCCACTGCGCAACTCAATGTCCCTCACCCTCTCCCTCACCGGTGGCCCTCCTGGAGAACCCTGTGGCCATCATAGGGGACAGCGGCGGCTGGTGCGTTTGGTAGTTTTGCCACCAATCTACCAGAATTCGCTGCGGCGCCCCAGGCCTCCAGGGACCGTGGTGGTGGCCGGCGCGCGGGACGACGTGTCTCGCGCCAGACCTTCCGGGGTCGCTCGGCCACGTCGGGGCCGTTGACCCGGCCGATCCTCCGCGTCGCGCCGAACGCGGGGGGCGGGCGAATTTTCCGGCATGACGTCTGTGGGATGACCGCACAGGCAGACTGTTATGAAAGCTGCGCGAAGGGCGGAGAATCCATCTGGCACACTCCGCTGTATTCCCGGGTTCCTGGTCCGCGCCTGTCCCGCCGCGCGCTGGACATTGATGCCGCTGGGCAAACCGCCTTGTGGCAAAGGTGGTCATCGGCTATCCTTACACGGGACCCAAGCTCGCGTTTGCGTGCGTGGGTCGCGCAAAAATTGGGGGGATCAGTGGTCGGAAGGGGACGGTTCTTTGTACGTCGCAGGGCGACGTCGATCAAAGTTGTTGGTCTTGCAGGTATTCTCGCCGTCGGGTTGATCGCGGGCGACCGCGTCACCGTATTCGGCGCGTCACCCGCGGTATCGGAATTCTTCGGCGCGGCCAATTCGTCAGCCGGAACATCTCTGCCTGCGACCGGCGCTGCCACGGGTCCCGGTGATCTGCTCGTCACAACGATCAGGACGCGAGCGCTCGGTAGCGCCGCCACCGTCACGGGCGTGACCGACACCGCGAGCAACACCTGGACCAGGGCGACAGGCGTGACGGCCGCCCAGGCCGATGAGGAGATCTGGTACTCGAGCGGAGCGAATAGCGTGACCGGGGTGACCATCTCCGTAGGCTCCGCGGCGTCCATCAGCTTCACCGTGCTCGACGTCACCGGCGCGTCGGCCCCGTTGGACCAGCAGGCGACGTCTTTCGGGACAGGGACCGCCGCGACAACGGGCACCACACCGCCCACCAACGCGGCGAGCGAGATCGCCATCGCCGACATCGGCTGGAACAGCACACAAACACCGACTGGTCAGACGCCGGGGTACCAGACGACCACCGTCTTTCAGTCCACGGCGAGCGGCGCCGCCAGCGGTGAGCAGGCGGCCTGGACACCTCTCTCGGCAACTGGCACGCAGACATACGGGGCGACGCTGAGCAGCTCGGTGGCGTGGACCGGGGCCATCGCCACATTCCAGGCCGGCGGCTCGCCGCCGCCGGCGCCGACGATCAGCAACTTCAGTCCCAGCACCGGACCGGTGGGGACGACGGTGACGATCAACGGGGCCAACTTCACCGGTGCGACGGTGAAGTTTTACAACGGGATCACAGCCCTCAACCCGACAGTGACGGCGACACAAATCACCGCCAACGTGCCGTCGGGGGCCACCACAGGGCCGATCACTGTGACCACGTCAGCAGGGTCGACGGACACCACCAAGTGCACGCCCACAGTGTGTAACCCGTCGTCGTTCACCGTGACGACCGCCACCGCGGCGCCGCACATCATGCTCATCGTCGACGAGAACAAGGCCTACAACAAGGCCATCGGGACGCCGTACATCATCGGCAACCCGAGCGCGCCCTACATCAACAGCCTGGCAACCACATATCGCTCAGCCACGCAGTGGTACGCGGACGAGCACAACAGCCCGCTCGACTACTACGACCTGATCTCGGGCAACAACCAGTCGACAAACAGCAAGCCGTACACTGCTCCGACGCTCGCGGACCAGTTCAACGGCGCGGGGATCCCATGGCTGGCGTACATGGAGGGTATGCCGAATGCTTGCTACACCGGTCAACCCACGACCTACTACAGCCCGACACACAATCCCTTCGCGGGCTTCAGCAACTACTCCACACTGTGCGGCAACGTCATTCCCTATCCGTGCCCGATCTCGTCTGGGTGTGCAACCACCTCCACCGGAGCCACCAACATGGTGGCGACGCTCGACGGCGCCAACGCGCCCGACTTCGTCTGGATCAGCCCCAACATGTGCGATGACATGCACACCAATGGCACTCCGTGCCCCAGCAACGGCGTTGCAACGGGCGACACTTGGCTGAACAACAACCTTCCGGCAGTGCTTGCGTCTTCCTGGTACCAGACCGGCGGCGTCATCGTCATCACATGGGATGAGAGCATCGGCAAGGACGCCACTGGTTGCCCGGGTTGCGGTGCCACCGGGGGCCACGTTGCCACCGTGGTGATCAGCGCCCACAACCAGGGGAAGGGACCGTTCACCACTCCGGGCGACCTGTTCGGCATCTTGCACGGGATCGAAGCCGCGTACAACCTCCCGTTCCTGGGTCATGCCGGCGACACGTTTGTGGGAAACATCGGCGGAGCCTTCTAGGGACTGCTGACAACCTCGGTGTGGATAAGAGAGGGACATCCGTGAGGGGTGGGCGTTTTCGCCACCGTCATGGCTCGGTTCGATCGGTGGTACTGCCAACGCTTGCGTTGGCGGCAGCGGTCGCGGTGACTCTACCGGTGCTGCAGATGAAGTCGGCGAACGCCAGCTCCGGGTTCGTGCAGTCCTTCGGAGCGGCCACCGCGACCGGGAGCGCCACCTTATCAACGTCACCACAAACCGCCACCACGGCCGGCGACCTTCTCGTTGCCACCATCCGGGATCGCAACCTCACGACTCCGGCTGCGATCGTGAGCGTGACGGATTCCGCGTCGAACGTCTGGGTCCGCGCGGCCAGCGTTGCCCAGGGGCAGGCGGTGGAGGAGATCTGGTACGTCGCCAATGCCGCCCGCATCTCCACCGCCCAGTCGGTGACGGTGACGGTAGGCGGCACATCCGCGTCCAGCTCAGCGATCGCTTTCACCGTGATCGAGGCGGCCGGCGATGCATCGACAACTCGCGACGTGTCGGCGACGGCATCAGGCACCGGCACGGCCGCGTCGACCGGAACCACCGGCGCCACCTCCCAGGCAAGTGAGATCGCCATCGGCGATGTCGGGTGGAACGGTGCCTCAACACCCAGCGCCCAGGCCGCGGGATACACGCCGACCGCGGTCGAGCAGGCCAAGGTCAGTGGCGGCCAGGCCGGCGAGCAGGCGGCATGGCAGGTGCTGAGCGCCACCGGAGCACAGAGCTACGGCGCCAAACTCAGCTCGTCGGTGGCGTGGACAGGGGCGATAGCCACGTTCAAGCTCGCCACAGGCCCGACGCCGACACCCACGGGCACACCGACGGCCACGGCGACCGCCACGCCGACGCCGCCGCCAACCGGCGCGGACTGGCCCGAGTACCTGCACGACCCGTTGGGAAGCGGCTTCACCCGCGAGACTCTGGTCAACCCTTCGAATGCCGCAGCGCTGAAGCCGCAGAAAGGCTGGCCAGTGGCATTGACGAATGGAGCGGTCTGCCCGAGCGCCCAGGACACCTGCTCGAACATGATCTTCTCGCAGCCCATCGTCGCCACCGTGAGCGGTACCACCCTGGTGTACGCGGGGTCGTGGAACGGCAGTGAGTTCGCGCTGTGCGCAGCGGCCGCGTGCACCGTCGGCTCGACCACGTACAGCAACGGCCAGGTGGTGTGGAGCACATACGTCGGGCGCACGAGCGGATGCGGTGGTCCCCAGATGAGCGCCGTCCAAGGAGTGACGTCCGCAGCCGCCGTCGCCACCGTTGCCGTCAACGGCGTGAGCCAGCCCGTGGTGTTCGTGGGCGGGGGAGGAGACATCGCCCAGTCGGGCGCCGTGACACCGGGTGCAACGTCACAGTACTTGGCCCTCAACGCCCTCACCGGCGCGGTGCTCTGGCACACATCGCTGGGATCCGCTCCCGCCAGCTACTCGTGGAGCTCGCCGCTGTTCGCCAACGGAAGCCTGTACGTTGGCATCTCCTCGCTCAGCGACTGCCCGCTGGTTCAGGGAGGGCTCGCCCAGCTCGATCCCGCCACCGGCACAGTGCGGCACTCCTTCGCGACCGTGCCGAGCGGCTGTCTCGGCGGCAGCATCTGGGGCTCCCCGACATCGGACACCGCTGGCAACGTGTATGTGGCCACAGGCAACCCGGGGGGCGGGTGCAGGTCGTCCGAGCCCTACGCGCCGGCGGTGCTCGAGCTGAGCCCCACCCTCGCATTGGCGGGTTCCTGGCAGCTGCCAGTCGCCGAGCAGGGCCCTGACAGCGACTTCGGCTCAACGCCAACCATGTTCACCGGCACGGTCACGCCCGGCGGGACACTGTTGGCGCTGCTGGGAGTGGCCAACAAGAACGGCATCTATTACGTCTTCCAGCAGGGCAACGTCGGCGCCGGCCCGCTGCAACGCGTACGCGTCGCCAACGGGACGGGCGGATTCAAGGGCAGCATCTCGCCCAGCTCGTGGGACGGCAGCAGGCTGTACATCGCCGGGGGGAACACGAGCATCAACGGGACCGCATACGTCGGCAGCCTGCGTGCGTTCGACCCCAACAACCTGGCGGCGCCGCTGTGGCAGGTCGGGTTCACCAGCGGCGCGGCGGTGGGAGCGGTCGCTTCCGATCCCGGCCTCGCCATGGTGGGACATGCGCGCGTCGAGACCATCGTCAACACCCAGAGCGGCGCCGTGCTGCTCAACGCCACCGCCGCCTCGGGCGGCTCGTTCTGGGGAGCGGCCTCGATCGCCCACGGCGTCATTTACGTCGGCGACACGACCGGGATTCTGCACGCCTACAGCGTCAACGGAGTCTGACTGACCCTAGCCAGTCAGCCGGCTTGGTGCGTTTGCTGCCGCGACATTTGATGCGTTTGCGTCTGCCGACCCGTCTTTACGATACTGGCGGCACGGGTTCAGGGGGGAGGCACCTATCACGGTGGGGAAATACGCGTCGTGGCAGCGGTTGCACGCGCCTGCGCGCGCCGACGTCAACGCCGCGGTCACGGGCGACGAGGATGGACAACAGGTCTGTCTCGACATGTCACCCGCTCACCACGAAATCGCACAGCCGGGAGGAGTGGGTGACTCTGCTGCGTACGGTGGTCGCATGTCCTTGCGCAGCCGCCTTCACCGTTCCGATCCCACCCCTGGCGCGCCTCCTGCGACCACTGCGTCGTCGCGCCGATTCGCCCGCTGGCATAGTGACTCGATTGCCAGGACCGGCGCCGCGGTCCTTGGCATCGTCGCCATCGGCGCCATCAGCGTGCTCGCCGTGGAGGAGCACGACCCCACCGCCGCGCACCGGGGCAATGGGCCACAGGCCGTCGCTACGTGGAACCAGCCGGACGGCCATGAGTTGAACCACGTGCCGCCGCTACACCCGACACCGGCGGCCACACCGAAGCCCGCGCCGACCGCAACACCCTCTCACGCGACCGCGCTCGCACCGTCATCGCAGGCGCCGATCCACCGAGCGGCGACGCTGGTGCGTTCCGGCCTCCCGCACGTGATGGTGATCATGGAGGAGAACAAGGGGTACGCGGCCACTCTCGGTTCGTGCGCGTCAGACCCCTACTACTGCTCACTGGCATCGACATATGCATCGGACACTTCGTGGGTGGGCATTGGCCACCCGAGTGCGCCCAACTACATCGGCATCGCCAGCGGCGGCATGCAGGGGGTGAGCAGTGACTGCACGCCGCCCGCGTGCGGGCCGTTCAACGTCCCATCGCTGGGTGGACAGCTCACCGCCGCAGGGATCCCGTGGCGTGCCTACATGGAGAGCATGCCGTCGCCGTGCTACGCGAGCGGCAGCTCCGGCCTGTACGCCGAGAAGCACAATCCCTTCCTCTACTTCAACGATGTGCGGGCCGCGGCGAATTGCGCCTCGGTCGTGCAGCCCTACCCCGGGGCGGCGGGCCTGGTCTCCACCCTCAACGGTCCGGGCGCGCCGGACTTCGTGTGGATCACTCCCAACCTCGCCAATGACATGCACGACGGCAGCGTCCAGCAGGGCGATGCGTGGCTGAGAGGCAACCTCGCTCCCGTGCTGGCGTCGCCCTGGTTCACGGGGGGCAACGCCACCGTGATCGTGACCATGGACGAGGGTCCGTCCGGCAACCAGATTCCGATGGTCGTGATCTCCAGCAACGCCAAGGGCAAGGGTCCCGTGGCAACGCCGGGCAACCACTACGGCACGCTCGGATCCATCGAGCGCGCGTACGGCCTCGGCCTGCTCGGCGCGGCAGGGAGCAGCAGCAGCGGCGACCTCGTCTCCCTGTTCGGCGGCCCCAAGTGAGGCCCAAGCCGCCCATCATCGGCTGATGCTGGTCTTCTTCATCGGGACCGGACGGTGCGGCTCCACCCCGGTTGTCGAGGTGGTGAGCCGCCACCGTGACGTCGGCTTCGTGTCCAACTTCGACGACAAGCTGAGCCAGCTCAACATGGCCGGCCGCTGGAACAACGCGCTGCACCGTCTCTCGCCGCCGCGCGATCCGCGCCTGCGCCCGTTCCGTGACCGCCGCAAGCTCATCGAGCTCGGCCGATTCCGCGTCGCGCCGTCGGAGGGCTGGAGAATCCTCGACCGCCAGGTGGCCCCGGTCATCTCGATGCCGTTTCGCGACCTCCTCGCGGAGGACTGCACTCCGTGGCTGCAGGGCCGCCTCACCGGGTTCTTCGAGCGGCGCATGGCGGTCCAGGGCCGGCGCACCTTCGTCCATCACTTCACAGGCTGGCCGCGCACCGGCATGCTCCACGCGGCCTTCCCGGGCGCGAAGTTTGTCGAGGTCGTGCGCGACGGCAGGGCGGTGGCCAACTCGTGGCTGCAGATGGGCTGGTGGCAGGGCTACCGTGGCCCCGACGCGTGGCACCTCGGCCCGTTGCCAGCGCCGTACGCGCAGGAGTGGGAGTACTCGGGCCGTTCATTCGTGACGCTTGCAGGGTTGGGTTGGAAGCTGCTCATCGACGCATTCGATTCGGCAGGCGCGCTCATCCCGGAGTCGCAGTGGCTGCGCGTTCGCTATGAGGACGTCATCGCTGAGCCGCGCCGTCACTTGGCCGGAATCCTCGACTTCAGTGAGCTGGAATGGACCGACGATTTCGAGCGTGCATTCGTGGAGTACCCCTTCGTGAGCTCGCGCATCGACAGCTTCAGAAAGGATCTCGACCACGCCAACATCCGGCTGCTGGAATCGAGCTTGGCACCCACCCTCCGCGCCTTGGGATACCCGGTCGACGCGCATGTGATGTCGCCCGCGCTTCGCTGATCCCTTGCGTCACCATGCCGCTAGGGACCGCATGCCCCAGTTGGCCCGTCAGGAAGCCTACACTCACCTGCATTCGCGGGGCAGGGAGGGCAACTTGGGGGGTATCTTGAGCCACCTCGATCCGAAGCGATTGGTCCCTGGTGGCAGTAGGCCGCGACGGCGGGCGCGGTCCCTGGGGTTCGGCGCGATGGCCACCACTGCGGTGATTGCTTGGAGCCTGGCGAGTGCCATGCCCGGACACGGGACGTCTGTCGGGGTCGCACTGAGTTTCGGTGCCGCCAACGCGGCCACGGCGACGTCCCTGACCGCGTCGACGAGCCCGCCAACGGGGAATACGGATCTGCTCGTGGCTGCGATACGTGTGCGCGATATCGGTGGTTCCTCGACCGTGACGGGTGTTTCTGACTCCGCGCAGAACGTTTGGATCAAGGCTGTCACGATCACCCAGGGCGCGCAGGCCGACGGCGAGATCTGGTACGCCGCCAACGCTGGCGCCACGTCCGCGGTCACGGTGGCCGTCACTGGCGCGGCTGCGCTGGCGATGACCATCCTGGACATCACGGGCATCTCGGCAAACCCGCTGGACCGCGTCGTCGCCCTGTCAGCCAGCAGTGCCACGGCGTCCACGGGCACAACGGCAGCCACCAGCCAAGCGAACGAGATTGTGGTCGCCTCTGTCGGGTGGAATGCCAAGGTAACCCCCAGCGGCCAAACGGCTGGATACACGACCTCATCCATTGAACAGTCGACTGCCTCGGGAACAGCGAGCGGAGAGCAGACGGCCTGGAGAGTCGTCAGCGCCATCGGTCCGCAGGCCTACGGAGCTACCCTCAGCGGCGCGGTGGCCTGGACCGGAACCATGGCCACCTTCATGGTGTCCGCACTGCCGCCACCGCCGACGGTGACCGGTTTCACGCCGACTGTCGGCGGCCCGGCGGGGACGTCGGTGGTGATCCGCGGGACCGGCTTCCTTAGCGCCAACGCAGTGAAGTTCAACAGCACCAGCCAGTCGACGTTCGCCGTCAAGAGCGCCACGGAAATCGACACGACCGTGCCCGCCGGCGCCTCGAGCGGCCCGATCTCCGTGACCAACAGCGGGGGCACGGGCAACTCGTCGGCAGCATTCGGAGTCGATGCCATCACCGGCTTCTCGCCGCCTGGCGGTCCGGTGGGCACGACGGTGACCATCACCGGCTCGGGGTTCGACACGCCGAGCGCGGCAACCGCCGTCCGCTTCAACGGAACCTCCCAACCGACGTTCACGGTGGTTGATGACGGCCACATCACCG
>JALYZN010000019.1 GCA_030948845.1 Candidatus Dormiibacterota bacterium | reverse complement strand
GCGAACTCGGCGACCAGCTCCGGCGAGGGCTCGCGACCGCCGCGCACGCTGCGCAGGTATGCGGGGACGTCCGCGGACGTCACCGCCGAGCCGAAGGTCATGAGCAGCACGCCGACGCGGCCGGCGCTGCTCACGATGTGGCGGAGGTCCGCTCGTGCACCAGGTCGACGACCTCGCGAAGGGTCGCAGCGGGCGTGTCGGCGAGGACGCCGTGGCCGAGGTTAAAGATGTGCCCAGGCCTTCCGCCCGCCTCCTCGAGAACGCGCAGGGTGTGCCGCTCCACCACCGGCCAGGGCGCCAGGCACACTGTGGGATCGAGGTTGCCCTGGATGGCCAGGTCGCCGATCCGCGACCAGGCCTGGTCGAGCGGCAGACGCCAGTCCACCGACATCGCGTCCGAGCCCGCCTGGGCCATCGCCTCGAGGAGGTGGGCGGCGCCGGTCCCGAAGTGGATGGTCGGAACGGCGCCGCCGACACCAGCGAAGATGCGTGTGACGTACGGAAGCGCGAACTCCGTGTACTCGGCGGCGGCGAGTACGCCGATCCAGGAATCGAAAAGCTGCACTGCCTGGACGCCGGCAGCCACCTGGGCACGCAGGTACCGGATGGTGACCTCCGTCAGGGTCTCCATCATCTCGTGCCACAGCGCCGGCTGACCGTACATGAGCGCCTTGCTGCGCGCGAAATCCTTGGTGGGGCGGCCCTCGATGAGGTAGGAGGCGACCGTGAACGGGGCCCCGGCGAAGCCGAGCAGCGCGGTGCGACCGTCGAGCTCCCGGCGGATCAGCCGGATGGCCTCGAACAGGTCGGGCGTGGCGTCCTCGGCGTCGACGATGCGCAGCGCACGCACCGCAGTCGCGTCGCGCACGGGCTCATGTATGACCGGGCCGAGCCCTGGGTCGATGGCGAACGGCACGCCCATCCCGAAGAGCGGCAGCATGATGTCGGCGTACAGCACTGCCGCGTCGACGCCGAACTCGTCCACGGGCATGAGCGTGACCTTGGCGCAGAGCTCGGGCGTGCGCGTGATGGTGAGGATGTCATACGTCTCGCGCAGCTCTCGATACGCCGCCAGGCAGCGCCCGGCCTGGCGCATGAACCACACCGGGGTGCGATCGACGGGTTGACGGTGTGCAGCCGCGAGGAAGCGCGTCGCCCCGGTCATGGCGATCGGGGAGGCTGGTGCGGCGGTCATGGATCGAGCGTACCGGACGGTGACGGCAGGCCGGCCTGGTGGCGTCGTGTGGTCAGTCGGTGGGGTGAAAGCCCGGCAGGTTGACGATCCGGCAGCGGGCGATGAGCGCGAAGCTCGATGACGGGTGCTGAATCACACCGGCACACCGGCGAGGACGCGGAGCACCTCGTCGCCGTAGCGGGCTAGCTTGGCCGGTCCGATGCCTGGCACTGCGACCAGCGCCGCTGCCGTTTTTGGATTGCGCCGCGCCAGCTCGCGCAGGGTGCGGTCACCGAAGACGACGAAGGCGGGCACGCCCTCGGCGAGCGATGTGACCCGCCGCCAGCCGCGCAACCGCTCGAACCGCTCGCCGGCGTCGCCGTCCAGCTGCTCGTCCGGTCCGGCCATCCTGGGGGGGCGGGGCACCGCCACGCCGACCACCTCGACCTCCACCTCGAGCTCGCTGCTGCCGTCGAGCACCGCCTTGCCCAGCTCGGTCAGCGCGAGCACTGGGCGCTCGCCGCTGCTGCGGCGCACGCAGCCCTCGTCGATCAGGGCGGCCAGCAGCTCACGGACGCCGTCGGTGCTCCAAACGTGGAGGGCGCCGAAGAAGCCGGCGTCCCTCACCCAGCTGCGCTGCTGGACCCAGGCATCGTCGGCGCCGCGCAGCAGCGCGGCCAGGCGTGCGGCGCCGAGGTGGCCGTCGAAGCGCGCCACGCAGGCCAGCGCGGCGTGGAGATCCGCGGCCGCGACGGAGCTGCGCTGCGGGGCAGGGCTCAGGCAGTTGTCACACGACTGGCAGGTCCGCGGCGCGCCTTCCTCGCCGAAGTAGTCCGCGATGCGCGCGTGGCGGCACCCCGTGCTGCGCGCGTAGTCCATCACCTGGTGGAGTCGCGCGTACGCGTGCTCGCGCAGCACGACCTGCGCGTCGAAGTCGGTCGGGGTGCCCTGAAGGCGTGCGACTCCGCCGCCGTCGAGCAGCGCGCCGGCGCGGCGCAGCACGTCGAGCGCGGCCCGCACGACCTGCTTCTCCCGTCCGGGCAGACGGCGCTCCCAGTCGTCGACGTCCCAGCGGCCCTCGCGTATCACCACCCGGTACACGTCGCGCACCGCGTCGCGCTCCGGGTACGCCTGCTCTATGAAGAACGACTGCAGATCGCGGTCGGCAGGGCTGTAGAGCAACGTGCAGTCAGCGCGGTCGCCGTCGCGGCCGGCACGGCCGGCCTCCTGGTAGTACTGCTCGATGCTGCCTGGAAAGTCGAGGTGGACGACATTGCGGATATCGGGCAGGTCGATGCCCATCCCGAACGCGGAGGTGGCTGCGATCACCTCGATGTCTCCCTTCACGAAACCCGCATGGGCGCGGTGCCGTCCGGGGCTGTCGAGGTCACCGTGGTAGGCAGCAGCGCGGAAGCCGTTCTCGCGCAGCAGCTCGGCGATCTCCTCGGTGGCGCGCACCCGTCCGCAGTACACGATGGCGCGGCCGGGGAGGGCGCGCAGCACGGCGAGCAGCGCGGCGCGCTTCTCGGTGAGACCGCGGCAGCGGACCACGCTCAGGCGCAGCTCGGGGCGGACGAAGCCGGTGACGCGCACCTCCGGCTCCTGCATGCCCAGCGAACTGATGATGTCGGCGCGCACCCGCGGCGTCGCCGTCGCGGTGAAGGCGCCGATCGGGGGGCGCCCGCAGAGGGCCGCGGCGTCGCGGAGCCTGCGGTAGTCGGGGCGGAAGTCGTGGCCCCAGCTGGAGATGCAGTGGGCCTCGTCGATGGCCAGGCGGCTGACCGTCAGCCCGGACAGCGCGGCGGTGAACGCGGCGACCCCAAAACGCTCGGGCGTCACGTAGAGGAAGCGCAGCGCGCCGGAGCGGGCCGCCGCCAGCGCCGCCGCCTGCGTCGCCCGATCGACCTGGGAGTGGAGTGCCGCCGCAGCAACGCCCAGGGAGGTGAGGCGCTCGACCTGGTCGTTCATGAGCGCGATCAGCGGTGACACCACCAGTGTGAGGCCACCGGCGGCGATCCCCGGCACCCAGTAGCCGATGCTCTTGCCGGAGCCCGTGGGGGCGACCAGGAGAAGGTCCCGGCCGGCCTCCGCGGCGGCGACGATCTCGCCCTGCCCGGGGCGGAAGCTGCCGAATCCGAAGACCGTGCGAAGGACGTCCTCCGCCGTGTCGCTGGGCGCGCCCACCACGGTCACTCCGGCCCGGCACCTGGGAATCCGCCGCCTCCCCGCAGTGTCATCGCGCCGACGGTAGCAGGCGTCCGAGGACGGTCCGCGGACGGCGCTCGCCGTGGCTCAGTCGACGCCAATGTCGAAGGCCGTCGCCTCGTCGCTGCGACCGTAGGAGCGGATGGCCACATGGGTGTTGGTCCTGGTGATCCCGGGGAGCGTCGAGATGCGCTCGGTCACCAGCGTGGCCAGGGCGTCGAGGTCGGCGACGCGGACCACCGCGACGAAGTCCGCCGAGCCCGTGGTCGTGTACACCTCCGCGACCCCGTCGGTGTCGGCCAGCCCTCGGGCGACGTCGTGGATAAGGGCGGGCTCGCAGACCACGAGCAGGAAGGCGGTGACCACCGATCGAGCCTAGCAGGCGACCGTAGAATGCCGAGTCGCGCGCGCAGACACCCAAGGAGGGGCAGATGAAGAGCACGATGCAGCCGCACCAGCTGACCGTGACGTCACTGATGCACCACGGGACGCGGCTGTTCGGCGGCACCAGCGAGGTGATCACCTGGCGGGGTGAGACCGCACGTCACGCCACCTACGCCGACGTGGCCGAGCGCGCCGCCCGCCTCGCCAACGCGCTCCGTGAGATGGGCGTCAAGCCGGGCGACCGGGTCGCCACGCTGGCCTGGAACAACCAGGAGCACCTCGAGGCCTACCTGGCCATCCCCTGCATGGGCGCGGTGCTGCACACGCTCAACCTGCGCCTCACCCCCCAGCAGCTGGTGCACATCGTCAACGACGCCAAGGACAAGGTCATCATCGTGGACGGTTCGCTGGTGCCGTTGCTGGCGGTCATCCGCGAGCACGTCCCCACCGTCGAGCACGTGATCGTGTTCGGTGAGGGCGACACCGGCAAGCTCGATGACCACGTCACGTATGACGACGTCATCGCCGCTCAGCCGTCGACGTACGACTGGCCCGAGATCGAGGAGGACTCGGCCGCCGCGATGTGCTACACGACCGGCACCACCGGGGACCCCAAGGGGGTGGTGTACAGCCATCGCGCCATCTGGCTGCATTGCTTCGCCGTATGGGGCGCCTTCCGCCTCGACGAACGCGAGCGCCTATTGCTGATCGTCCCGATGTTCCATGTCAACGCGTGGGGAATTCCTTACGTCGCCTGGATGCTCGGCTGCACGCTCCTGCTCCCCGATCGCTTCCTGCAGCCCGAACCGCTCTGCGCGTTCATCACCGCGGAGCGCCCGACCTTCACCGGCGGGGTGCCAACCATCTTCACCGGCATGCTGCAGTACGCGCAGACCACCAACGCCGACCTGTCGTCCATCAAGCGCGCCATCTGCGGTGGCTCCGCCGTGCCGCGCGCTCTCATCCAGGCGTTCCGCGACAAGCTCGACATCGAGCTCATCCAGGCGTGGGGGATGACCGAGACCAGCCCGCTCGGCTGCATCGCCTTCCCGCCCGCGGGTGTTGCCGCGGAGGAGGAGGTGGATTGGCGGAGCAAGACCGGCAGGGCCGTGCCCGGCGTCGACCTCCGGATCGTAGGCGAGGACGGCAGCGAACTTCCCTGGGACGGCAGGTCGGTCGGGGAGCTCGAGGCGCGCGGCCCGTGGATCACCGGCTCGTACTACGGCGTCCAAGCACCGGAACGTTTCCACGACGGCTGGTTGCGCACCGGCGACGTCGGGGTCATCGACTCACGCGGCTACCTGCAGATCACCGACCGCTCGAAGGACGTCATCAAGTCGGGTGGCGAATGGATCTCCTCCGTCGAGCTGGAGAATCACCTTGCCGCTCATCCGGCGGTCGCCGAGGCGGCGGTCGTCGGTGTTGCCGACGCCAAGTGGGAGGAGCGTCCGCTGGCGGCGGTTGTGCTCAGACCGGGGGCGCAGGCAGGTCCGGAGGACCTGCGCAGCTTCCTCGACGGCAAGGTTGCCCGCTGGTGGCTCCCCGAGCGCTGGACCTTCGTCGAAGAGCTCCCCAAGACGAGCGTCGGCAAGCAGGACAAGAAGGTGATCCGTCAGCTCTACACCGACGGCAAGCTCGACGTACAGGAGGTCGGCGTGGCGGCCCGCTGACCGCCGCGCGCCTCGCGCATCGGTACACTCGCAATCCGGTGCGGGAGTAACTCAACGGTAGAGTGCAACCTTCCCAAGGTTGAAGTTGCGGGTTCGAGCCCCGTCTCCCGCTCCAGTATCACTACGTCGGGCTCGCCAACCTGCTCACGAACAAGTTCCACATGGGCATCGTCGAGTGGGGAGGCGTCGAGTACCGAGGTAGTCGTAGTGCTCGCGGCTCCGCATCCGCGGCGGGAGACCTACGCGGGAAGCCACAGCCGGAACAACGCACCCGCACCGGTGTCAACGTAGCGCAGCTCGCCGCCGTGGGCGCGAGCGATCGACCAACTCACCGCCAAACCAAGCCCGGCTCCCCCTGAGACGCCGCCTGGAGTCCGCGCCGTGCGGCGCGAAAAGAAGCGATCGAAGAGCGAAGCTGAGAAGCCGGGCGGTCCTCGGCCGGCCTAGTGGGGCGATTCCTTCGCCAACAGGCCGAGCTGCCGCATCATCCCCAGGTCGTCCCGCACGCTTCGATATTCGACGATCCGGCCCTCGTGGACGCGGAATAGATGCATGTGGTGCACGCTGACTCGCCGGCCCGATGGCTTCAGCTTGTCAAGGTGGCGCCCCAGGACCGGCGCGTCAGGTCGCCCCAGGTGGGTCCCGGTCATGGTCGACTCGCACATGACGATGTCGCCGCTCCTGACCATCACTTGAACCTCGAAGTGACAGTCGGGAAATGCGATGAAGAAGGCCTCTGCGAGGCGTTCAATGTGGTTGCCGGAAGCTCGCTGGGTGTCAGCGGCCGGAGAACAGTCGAACGAGGCAGCAAGCTCGCGGGCGTCGTGAGCATTCGCTGCGTCAACGAGGCGCAGCAGGGCCTCAGCCGGGTCACCGTGTCGCATCGCGACCGCCATCCATCCGCTTCTTGCCGCTGTCCAACCCAGCTCCATGGAGTGGCCGCCATTGCCGGCCACTCCACTGGCGGAAACAATCAGTTCTCTTCGTTTGACGCGCGCCCGACGTCGGTACGGATCAACAGGCCGGCCGACGCATCGACCGTGATGTAGAAGTCGCCCTCACCGCGCAAGCTCACATAGGCGCCCGTGCCTGAGGTGATCCTGAACTCACCCTGTACGTACACCCGGGGTCCGTTACCCGTGCTGGTGACCACGCCGCTGAACGATGTCCTGATCAGGCCCTTGGAACCAGTGAGCACCTCCTGGCCTTGAATCCTCGACTTCGTCGTCGAGATGGGCGTGACCTTGGCCGTCGAGTCGACAGTCCCCGAGTCATTGGCCGCCCCGGCCATGAGGAAAGTGCCCGTCGAATGTCCCGGGCCCTGCACGAAATGCAGAGTCTGCCCAACCTGCATGGTGCCTCCCTCATGCGATCCACCCGCGCGCGCGTGCACCGCCGTCAACGTGGCTGACGCCGCGACCACCACTGTCAACCCAGCCAAGCCAGCCCTGACCCATCCTCGCCGCCGCCAGACCCTGCCTTCACTCGCCATGTCTGCCTCCTTTCCCGCGCTGCCGGTAACCTGCCGGTCCTATGCCCGTTGCCGAGGCCGTGACTCTGCCTCCCGGCGGTTGCAATTCCGTTGCAGGCTCTGCAATGTGCGGGTGTGGAGTTGCGGGTGCTCGGGGCGCTGGAGGCCTGGCACGATGGTCGACAGCTACCGCTTGGGGGGCCGAAACAACGTGCATTGCTGGCGCTGCTCATCCTCGCGCGCGGAGAGGTGCGGACGGCTGAGCGCCTCATTGACGAGCTCTGGCGTGGCGAGGCGCCCGCAGCAGCAGGGGTCAGTCTCCGCGCGTACATCTCCCGCCTTCGCTCACTTGTCGGCGGTGACCGGCTGCGCCGGGAAGGCGGCGGTTATCGCCTCAGCGTGTCTGCTGAGGAGCTGGATGCCTTCGCCTTCGAGCGGCTGATCGCCGCCGGAGAGGAGGCGCTCGAGCGAGGTCGTCCCGGTGAGGCCGAGGCGATGCTCAGCGAAGCGCTGCGTCTGTGGCGAGGAGAACCGGCAGCTGACGTCGCGGCCGAGGTCTCCATCGAAGACAGCATCGCCCATCTCGAAGAGCTCCACCTGCAGGCGGTGGAGCTTCGCGTCGAGGCACGGGCGCAGCTCGGCCGCCACGTGGACCTGGTTGCTGAGCTGCAAAGCCTTGTCGCTGCGCATCCACTCCGCGAGACTCTCCGAAGACAGCTCATGCTGGCTCTGGCCCGCTCCGGCAGACCCGCGGAAGCACTCGTGGTCTACGAACGGTCCCGCGAGCTTCTCGCAGAGGAGCTGGGCACTGACCCTGGTCCCGAATTGAAGGAACTGCACCGCGCGATCCTTCGCAATGAGTTCGCCACTGCAGTGGCGGCGGCGGCACCAACGCACAACCTGCCGGCACCGGCAACCAGCTTCCTCGGCCGCGAGCATGAGGTCGCTGAGTTGGAGGCCCTGCTGTTGCACCAGCGCTGCGTGGCCATCACCGGCATGGGTGGCGTTGGCAAGTCTCGGCTGGCGGTGGAGACGACGCGACGAGTAGCCGGTCGATTTCGCGACGGTGCCCGGCTCGTCGAGCTCGCGCGCATCAACGATCCTGAGCTCATCGCCAGCGCGGTTGCAAGCGGTGCGGGCATGAGCGCGGGAGGGTCCTTAGACACGCTGCTGCAGCAGCTTTCCAGCGTGGAGATGCTCCTTGTCCTCGACAACTGCGAGCATCTTGCCGCACCCGTCGCCGAGTGCGTCATGCAGCTGCTGACATCCTGTGCGGGCATCCGAGTGCTGGCAACCAGCCGCGAGCGGCTCGGAGTGCCAGGCGAAGCGATGCAGCGACTGCAGCCGCTACCAGAGGCGCTCGACGCCGCCGACTTCCTTGGTCTGAGCGCTGCTCCCGCGGTCCGGCTCTTCCTCGACCGCACCCCCATTCGAATCGATGCACCAGACGCTCATCAGCTGCGCACCATCGCTGCGGTGTGTCGCGCGCTCGACGGCTTGCCCCTGGCCATCGAGCTCGCCGCCGCGCGAACTGCGACGCTGCCACTGAGCGAGATCGCGAAGCGGCTCGACGATCGCTTTCGGCTCCTGGTCCAGCGACGCGCCGTCGCGCCTCCCCGGCAGCGGACTCTGGGTGCGACGATGGATTGGAGTTACGGGCTGCTCTCGGAGTCAGCCAGAAGGACGCTCCGTGGACTCGCCGCCTTCGCGGGCGGTTTCACATTCGAGGCGGTGGCGGACGTCTGTTTCGCGGACGACCAGGCTGCGGCGCTCGAATCGCTCGGGGAGCTCGTCGACGCGTCCCTGGTGACATTTGTGGAAGATCGGGACGCGCCACGCTACGGCAATCTGGAAACCGTGCGTCAGTATGCCGCTGACAAGCTTGCCTCGAGCGGAGAGGCGGCTGAGGTGCGCAGCCGCCACGCGTCGTTTTTCCTGACGCTTGCCGAATCCGCGAATCTGTCCGGCGACGCAGAGGGCCCGCAGGACCATGCCGCAGCAGGGCGCGAACAAGACAACGTGCGTGCCGCCATTGAGTGGGCGGCAACGACCGGGCGGGTGGATCTGGCACTTCGGCTGGCCGTGGCGATGGAGAACTTCTGGGTGGCCAATGACCCCACCGAGGGTGTGCGCCTCCTCAGCCGCCTGCTCGAGGCCGCGACCCTGGCTGCGCCGCCGCAGCGGGCTCGAGCGCTCCGGGCCCTCGGTGGGTCACTCCAGGTCACCGGAGACACCAAGGCAGCGCGCGAGGCCTATGAGGAGAGCTTGCAGCTGTTTCGGGCGGAAGGGGATGCCAGGGCCGAGGCTGCGATGTTGCACCGCCTCGGGCTCATCTGCTTGGCCAGCGGCGAATGGAAGCGGGCGCGGCAGCTGCTGCTCGTGAGCCTCGCTGGGCTTCGCCAGACGAAGTCGCCACGCGGGGAGGCACAGGCCCTCGGAGGACTGGGATCGGTGGAGCGCGATGCCGGACACCTGCGACGCGCTCGCATACTCATGTCGCGCTCCGCCCGAATGGCCCAGGATATCGGCCGTCCGTGGTGGCGCTGCTGGATGCTCCTCAACCTGGCAGATCTGGAGAGTGAAGCTGGCGAGCTCGAGGAGGCGGAACGGCGCTCGCAGGAGGCCCTCGCGGAGGGCCACAGGATCGGCGACCGGCGGGTCATTGTGCACGCATTGGCTCGCCTGAGCGTGATCGCAGCCGACACCGGGCAGGCCAAGCGAGCAGGTCGATACTGGGGAATCGTTGAAGCGCAAGAACAGCGGCCCATCGGCGGCTGGCAGCAGGAGCGCGCGGCATATGCCGACCGTCTTTCCTGTCGCGGCACAGCAGATTTCGAGGCCGGTCTCGCTGAGAGCAGGGCGGTCGCATTGGACGACGGCCTGAGGTTGGTCGCCGATCGCATGTCGATCACGGCAAGGCCAAAATAATTGGCCTCAGCGACGGTGTAATTCGTGGAGGTGGCGGCGATCGAGGCCCCCGCCTCCCGCTCTGCTAAGTGCGTAGCCGGCGCCGCCACCGTCGAGCTGTGTGCGCCGGATCGCGCAGCGGCACCACGTTGGACGTCGCCCCCGCTCGGGCCTTGCGCGTCAGGCGGGGCGCCCCACCCCGATGGGGTTGGGGTACACGAGGCCCCCCGGTCCCTCCAGGCGCGCCGCCAGGTCGGCGAGCAGCTCGAAGAGACGCCCGCGCCGGGCTTCGTCGAATTGCTCCCACGGGCCGATGGCGAGCCGGTCGGTGGCCTCCTCGACAGCGGCGGACACGTCCCGGCCCTGTGCGGTCAGGGCTCCCCCCTCGTCGACGAGACCGCGGTGGCGGAGGCGCTCGTGCCCGCCGGTCCATTCCTCCTCAGTCCAGCCGCGAAAGCTGCGCAGTGTCTCCGCGTCCACGCTCCTGCCGGCCGCGACGGCGATCAAGAGCGCGGCAAGGCCGTCGACGTCATGGACGGTGAGGGCGGCGACGTGGCCGTCGAAGCGGTGCTCGCGCAGCAGGGTGCACGCGT
>JALYZN010000006.1 GCA_030948845.1 Candidatus Dormiibacterota bacterium | reverse complement strand
AGACCGAGTCGCAGGGACGGATCCACACGTCGGCGGCGTCGGTGGTGGTCCTCCCTGAGGCCGATGAGGTCGAGGTGAGCATCGCCGAGAACGAGCTGAAGATCGACGTCTACCGCAGCACCGGTCCGGGCGGTCAGAGCGTCAACACGACGGACTCGGCGGTGCGCATCACCCACCTGCCCACCGGGCTGGTGGTGACCTGCCAGGACGAGAAGTCACAGATCAAGAACCGGGCCAAGGCGCTGCGCGTCCTGCGCGCCCGCCTCTACGACATCGCCCAGGCCGAGCGCGACGCCGAGCTGCGCGCCACCCGGCGGTCGGCGGTGGGCAGCGGCGATCGCAGCGAGAAGATCCGCACCTACAACTATCCGCAATCGAGGATCACCGACCACCGCATTCACCTCGACGTCTTCCAACTCCCCAAGGTGATGGACGGCGAGCTCGACATGCTGATCGAGCCCCTCGCCCAGGAGGACCAGGCACGCCGCCTGCTCGACGAGGACGGCGAATGAGTGAGCGACGCCATCGCGGAGCTCGCTCGTCCCAGTGAGCCCGGTGCGCACCCTCATGGAGGTGGTGCGGCTCAGCACCGGCTACCTCGAGAGCCACGGCAGCACCTCCGCGCGGCTGGACGCCGAGCTGTTGGCAGCCACCGCTTTGGGGGTGCGCCGTCTCGACATCTACCTGCAGTTCGATCGTCCCCTCGAGGACAAGCAGCTGACGGCCATTCGCGAGCTGGTCCGTCGACGGGGCGACGGGGAGCCGGTGGCCCATATCACCGGCGAGCGCGAGTTCCACGGACGAGCCTTCACCGTCTCAGCGGACGTGCTCATTCCCCGCCCGGAGACGGAGACGCTGGTTGACCTCGCCCTGCAGCGGGCGCGCCACCGCGACGTCGTGCGCATCGCCGACGTTGGCACGGGGAGCGGCTGCATCGCCGTCGCGCTCGCCGCAGAGCTTCCCCACGCAACAGTGGTGGCCACGGACGTCAGCGAGGATGCGCTGGCCGTGGCGGCGGCCAACGTGCGCCGTCATCAACTCACCGGCCGCGTCGACCTGCGCACTGGGTCGTGGTGTGAGCCGCTGGCCGGCGCTGAGTTCGACATCGTCGTCTCCAACCCGCCGTACATACCCACAGATGAGATTGGCGAGCTCGCGCGTGACGTTCGTGACCACGAACCTGCGGTGGCCCTGGACGGCGGCCACGACGGCCTGGACGCGTATCGAGCGCTGCTGCCGTCGATCGCCACGATCCTCGCGCCGATGGGTTGGGCGGCCGTCGAGATCGACATCGGCGCGGCCGCGCCGGTGGAATCCCTCGGCCGCGAGGCGTTCGGCGACGGGACTCGGGTAGTCGTCCACAGCGACCTTACCGGCCGCCCACGCGTGGTCAGCTTCGAGCGATCGGCCTCGCTGTGACCGGCGCACAACCGGCGGGTCCGCAGGCAGTGAAGTCGGCGTTGTCCGCGCTGGACCGGGGTGAGGTGATCGCGGTTGCCACAGATACTGTCTACGGCCTCGCCTGCGACCCCGCGAACGCCGCGGCCGTCGACCGTGTCTACGAGATCAAGCGGCGGCCGGCGGACCTCGAGCTGATCCTGTTGGCCGCAGCAACGCCCGACCTCGACGGCCTGGTGGCCTGGACCCCGGTGGCTCGCCGGCTGGCGGCAGAATTCTGGCCGGGGCCCCTGTCGCTCGTGCTCGCGGTCGGCGAGCGCCGGCTGGCTGTCCCGCGCCGCGGGTCAACGGTCTCGGTGCGCGTGCCCGACCACGCAGCGCTTCGCGAGCTCTTGAGCCAGAGCGGTCCCCTGGCAAGCACCAGTGCGAACCGCCATGGTTCGCCGCCGTTGACCAGCGTCGTCGGACTGCGCAGCGAGTTCGGCGCGGAGATTGGCGCCGTGCTGGCGGGCGGCCGCCCCCGCGGTATGGCCTCCACTATCATCGACTGCAGCGTGACTCCACCGCGCGTCCTGCGCGACGGGCCGATCGACAGCCGCAGGCTCAAGGAAATCGTGCAGGGCTGACGACCCAGCCCACCGCGATCCGCCGCCAGGAGGTCGACCACAGGATGGCAGTCCAGCAACAGGCCAGCGGCGTCGACAGCGGGTTCACCGCCAAACCAGCCCTGCGCGCGACCGACCCCGAAATCGCCCGGCTCATGGACGAGGAGCTCACCAGGCAAGAGGAGACGCTGGAGCTGATCCCCTCGGAGAACCTGGCGTCCGTCGCGGTCCTCGAGGCGCTCGGGTCGTGGCTCAACAACAAGTACGCCGAGGGCGTCCCCGGCAAGCGCTACTACGGCGGCTGCCAGGTCGTCGACACCATTGAAAACCTCGCGCGCGACCGCTGCAGGCAGCTGTTCGGCGCCGACCATGCCAACGTGCAGCCGCACTCCGGGTCCCAGGCCAACACCGCTGTGTATGCAAGCGTCATGAAACCTGGCGACACCGTCCTCGGCATGGCGCTCGACCAGGGCGGTCACCTGACCCACGGGTCGCCGGTGAACTTCAGCGGCAAGCTGTACAACTTCGAGGCATACACCGTGAGCGATGCCAACGGCCGCGTCGACTACGACGAGGTGCGCGCTCGTGCCCACGAGGTGGCCCCGGCGATGATCGTCGCCGGCTACAGCTCGTACCCGCGGGTGCTCGACTTCGCAGCGTTCGAGGACATCGCGCGCGACGTGGGCGCGCTGCTGCTGGTGGACATGGCGCACTTTGCCGGGCTGGTCGCCGGCGGTGCGCACCCATCGCCCGTCCCTCATGCTGACTTCGTCACCTTCACCACCCACAAGACGATGCGGGGTCCCTGGGGTGGGGTCATCCTCTGTCGCGCTGAGCACGCTGACGCAATCGACAAGTCGGTGTTCCCCGGGACTCAGGGTGGCCCTCAGATGCACGCCATCGCCGCCAAGGCAGTGATGTTCCAGCAGTGTTTGCAGCCCGAGTTCCGTGCGTATGCCCAGAAGGTGGTGACCAACGCCGCAGCGCTAGCACGCGGACTGACCGCCCGCGGCGTCGAGCTGGTCACCGGCGGGACCGACAACCACCTGATGGTGATCGACCTGCGTCCCTCCGGTGTGCGCGGGCGCGCCGCCCAGAACGGCTTCGACGAAGTCGGCATCACCGTCAATGCCAACGCTTTCCCCGGCCACGGAGCGACGGCGTACAACCCCAACGGTATCCGCCTCGGCACTCCATCCGTGACCACGCGCGGCATGGGCGAAGGGGAGATGGACGAGATCGCCGACATGGTCGCGCTGATGCTCAGAGACTTCGACGACACCACCGTGCACGCCCAGGTGCGTGAGCGCAGCCTCGCCCTCTGCAGGCGGTTCCCGCTGCCCTATCGCCAGTGATCGCCTCCACACCGTGGGTGTCCGCGGTGGCGCCGTTCCTGATGGCCAGCGTGGTGACCATGATCCTCATCCCGGTCACCATCGTGGTGGCTCGCAGGGTGGGAGCAGTCGCGGAGCCCGACGCCGACCGGCACCTCCACCATCAGTCCACGCCGCGCTTGGGCGGGATCGCTCTCTTCGGCGGATTCACGGTGGCGCTGCTCGTCTACGGCGGCCCCGTGACCGACCGCTGGCAGGTGGTCGGGGTCACCGCGGCGATCACCCTGGCGATGCTCGTCGATGACATCCTCGACCTTCCCTGGAACGCCAAGCTGGCGATCGAGCTCGGAGCGGGCGTGCTGGTCGCCGTGCTCGGGATCACCATCAACTTTTTCGCGATCCCCGGAGGCCACGGTCCCTCGCTCATCGAGCTGGGCTGGCTGGCGGCCCCGATCACCGCCATCTTCGTGCTCGGCATGGAGGTGTCGATCAATCTCCTGGACGGTTCCGACGGCGTCGCGGCCGGGGTGGTGGGCATCGTCGCCACGGTTCTTCTGCTCGCCGCGGTGAACCGCGTCCAGGGACCGGGGGACGTTCAGACCGGGGTGATCATCCTCAGCGGTGCGCTGATGGGCTGCTGCTGCGGCTTCCTGGTGTTCAACCTGCCGCCCGCCCGCGTCTTCATGGGCGACACGGGGAGCCACTTCCTCGGTGTGGCCCTGGCAGTGATCAGCGTGCTCGGCGTCGCCAAGACCGCCGTGGCGCTCGCGCTGTTCGTGCCCCTGATCGCTCTCGGCCTTCCCATCGGTGACACTGCCTTTGCGATCGTGCGTCGCCGCCGCGCCGGTCGCAGCGCCACGCAGCCTGATGCCGGCCACCTCCACCACCGCATGCTGGCGACGGGGATGAGCCCGATGGAGACGGCGCTCACCTTTTACCTGATGACCGCGATCCTCGGCTGCATCGCGCTGTTCTTCTTCGGCCACAAGCGCATCCTCGACGTCGCCCTGGCACTGCTGGTGCTCGCCTTGGTGGGCCTCCTTTGGCGCAGTCGCCGTCGGCGCCCTGAGGTCGATGCTGATGGCTTCCTGGTGGTCCGAGGCCGCCGCCAGGTTCCGGCGCGGGCACGGCGCGGCGGGGAGGCTGACTGACCGGATGCCGCAACCTCCCCGCGATCGCCACCCGTCCGGTGACGGCATCAGCAACGCGGAGATGCTCGGCCTCGGTCTGTACCTCGCCGTCGCGGTGGCGATTCCACTGCTGTTGGGGTGGCAGCTCGGCGGCCTCGCCGGCGCTCCGACCCTCGGGGTCCTCGCGGGGGTCGCTCTTGGTATCGTTGCGGCCGGCTGGATCGTGTACCTGAGGCTGAGGCGATATTGGTGATCTCGAAAAGCGTTTCCGCACGGCCGGCGCACGTCGTCCGGTCGGCCGCGCTGGTGTGCGTGGCCGCGGCCGTCGGATGCGCTCTGATCGGGCTCATCGTCGGTCGCCCGAGCTTGGGCCTGGGGCTCGCCGTCGGCCTGGCGGTGGGGGCCGGCAACGGCTACGCGGCCGACCGCCTGCTCCTCGTCGGGGTGCCGTTCGTGGCCACGAGCATGCTGCGCATCATCGTCCTGACGCTGGTTGCGCTCGGCGCCGGGCTGGCCTTCGGGTTCGGCCCCGCGATTCCCGTGGTCGCCGGGCTGGCCTGCGCGCAGCTCATCCTCGCAGGGAGCGCCGTGGTCGAATCGGTGCGCCGATGAGCTTCGCCATGCTTGCCGACAGCGGCCCCACGGTCACGCAGCCCACGACCGTCATCTGCAACTCGCCGCCGCTGCTGACCAACCCGATCCCCATCTCAGGATGCGACCTCAACCAGGACACGCTGATCAGCAGCGCCCTGGCGATCATCATCACGCTCGTCATCGTCTTCGCGGTGGCCAGCCACGTCCGTCCCGGCCGCCCGGGCAAGCTGCAGATGGTGCTCGAATGGTTCCTCAGCTACGTCAAGGGACTCGTCCACGACTCCGTGGGTGAAGGCTCGGATTTCATCATCCCGATCGCAGCGACGATCGGCCTGTACATCCTCGTGGCCAACTGGATTGCCTTCATCCCGCTGGCCCGCCCGTTCCAGCCCGCGGCTGCGGACATCAACCAGACCCTGGCGATGGCGGTGGTGGTGGTGCTGGCGGTGCAGGTTTACAGCTTCAGGGTGCAGGGGGTCCGCGGCTACTTCCGCCGCTTCACCAAACCGTTCGAGTTCAACTGGGCGATCCGCGTCGTCTTCATCCCGTTGAACGTCATCGAGGAGGTGGTCAAGCCCATCACTCTCTCGCTGCGACTGTTTGGCAACATCTTCGCCGGGCTGGTGATGGTGGAGTTGCTCAGCCAGCTTCCGGTCTTCCTCGCATGGCTGCCGGTGGCAATCTGGAAGGTGTTCGATGTGCTGTTCATCGGTGGCATCCAGGCCTTCATCTTCATGCTGCTCACCGTCATCTATTTTGAAATGGCCCGCGAAGGACTGGAAGAAGAGGGACACCACGGCGCTCAGGCCGCGGCTGCCGCATAGGAACTAGGGAGAGACCATGAACCACGCCATCGCCCTGGCCGGGGCGCTCATCGGCGCCGGCATCGCACTCGGCGGAGGCGCCATCGGCGCCGCCATCGGAGACGGACTGGCCGGCAACGCGGCGATCCAGGGACAGGCACGCCAACCCGAGGCGGCGGGCGCTCTGCGGGTCACCATGTTCCTGATCATCGGGTTGGTCGAGGCCATGTACTTCATCAACCTGGTCTTTGTCTTCATCCTCATCGGCGACGCCAAGATCACCTAGATGAGACCAATGGTCGCGGACGCGAGTCTCCTGGAGATCAACGTCACCTTCGTCGTGGAGCTGATCGCTTTCGTGGCGCTGCTGCTCGTGCTGTGGCGTTACGCGTACCCGAGGATCATGGCCGCCGCGGAGGACCGCCAGAACCAGATCGCGCGCAACCTCAGCGAGGCCGAACGGGCCCGCCACGAGGCGACGGCCGCCCTAGAGGACGTCAGCCGCCAGATCGAGGACGCTCGCGCCCAGGCGCGCGAGATCATCGACCGCGCCCACAAGGCCGCCGTCCTGGAGGCCGAGGATATGGCTCGCAAGGGTCGGCGTGAGGCCGAGGCTCAACTGCAGCGAGC
The DNA here is from genome assembly GCA_030948845.1 of Candidatus Dormiibacterota bacterium. GTDB lineage: Bacteria > Chloroflexota > Dormibacteria > Aeolococcales > Aeolococcaceae > Aeolococcus. The sequence continues at coordinate 53,824 of JALYZN010000006.1, read as the reverse complement.
CCGCTCGGAGATCGTCACCGAGCGAGACAAGGCCATCCAGGAGATCCGCGGCGAGGTGGGTTCCCTGGTGGTGTCGGCGGCGAGTCGTGTGCTCGGCCAGGCCATCGACAGCCGCACCCATTCACGGCTCATCGAGGAATCCCTGGCCCAGGTGGACGCGACCAACGGCAGCGCTGCTGGGACGAACTGAATGGCGTCCTCCCTCGGCCGCCGCTACGCGCAGGCCTACTTCGACCTGGCCCGCGAAGCGAAGACCATTCCGCAGCGCCGTGAGGACCTGGGGCGCGCGGTGGAGACCCTCGCCAACCCGGAGGTGGCGGAAGCACTCGTCAACCCGCGCCTTAGCCTGGGCGACCGAACGCGTCTGGCGCTCGACCTGCTCGAGGGCCTGGGCGACCCGGCGCGCAACCTGGTGCACCTGCTCATCCAGCGCGGTCGCATCGCCGTGCTCCGCGACATCCTCGAGGCGTACGACACGCTCACCGACCGCGACAGCGGAGTCATCCGCGCCGAGGTGGTGACCGCGATCCCGGTCGACTCGGAGCTGAAGAAGCACATCGGCTCAGTCCTTGGCGACAAGCTCGGCGCAGCGGTGCAAACCGAGGTTCGGCAGGACCCGGAGATCATCGGCGGGCTGGTCATCCGCATCGGCGACCGGGTCATCGACACCAGCGTGCGCACCCGGCTCCAGCAGCTCAGGACGGCGCTCGTCTGATGCGCTCCGCGCCTCTCAATCCCACCGCGCCAAGGGGCGCATAACGACAGAGGAACCACAACAGAATGGCCATACGCAGTGACGAGATCGGCGAGATCCTCAAGCAGAGGATCGCCAGCTTCGACGCTCCCGTGGTGGACGCCCACGAAGGTGTGATCACCTCAGTCGGCGACGGCATCGCGCGCATCTACGGGCTCGAGGAGGCGATGGCCGGCGAGCTGCTCGAGTTTCCCGCCCCTCCCGGTGGCCAGCCGGTGCTCGGGCTCGCGCTCGACCTCAGAGAGGACGGTGTGGGCGCGGCGATCATGGGCGAGTACGAGCACCTCCAGGAGGGCGACACGGTCCGCACCACCGGTCGCGTCGCCGAGGTGCCCGTGGGTGACGAGCTCATCGGTCGCATCGTCAACGCGCTCGGCGAACCGCTCGACGGCAAGGGGCCTGTCGAAACCTCGAAAAACCTTCCCATCGAGAACGTCGCGCCCGGTGTCATGTTCCGCCAGGCGGTGACCACGCCCATGCAGACCGGCATCAAGGCCATCGACGCCATGTTCGCGATCGGCCGTGGCCAGCGCGAGCTGATCATCGGCGACCGCCAGACGGGCAAGACCCAGGTGGCTCTCGACGCCATCATCAACCAGAGGGACAGCGGGATCATCTGCATCTACGTCGCTGTCGGCCAGCGGCGCCAGACCGTTGCCCAGGTGGCCGCCCGTCTAGAGGAGGCTGGGGCGCTGCAGAACACCATCATCGTCGCTGCCACCGCCAGCGACCCGGCGCCGATGCAGTTCATGGCTCCGTATGCAGGGTGCGCCATGGGCGAGTTCTTCATGCAGAAGGGCAAGCACGCGCTCATCGTGTACGACGACCTCAGCAAGCACGCCCAGGCATACCGTCAGCTTTCGCTGCTGCTGCGCCGGCCGCCGTCGCGTGAGGCCTATCCAGGCGACGTTTTCTACCTGCACTCGCGCCTGCTCGAGCGCGCCGCGCGCATGAGCGACAAGGAGGGCGGCGGCACGCTGACCGCCCTGCCGATCATCGAGACGCAGGCCAACGACGTGTCGGCGTACATCCCCACCAACGTCATCTCCATCACCGACGGCCAGATCTTCCTGGAGACGGACCTGTTCAACGCGGGCATCCGGCCCGCCATCAACGTCGGCATATCGGTCTCGCGCGTCGGCTCGGCGGCGCAGACCAAGGCCATGAAGCAGGTCGCCGGGCAGCTCAAGCTCGACCTCGCTCAGTACGGCGAGCTGCGCGCCTTCGCGCAGTTCTCCGCAGACCTCGACAAGCGCACCCGCGCCACCCTGGACCGCGGCCAGCGCATGACCGAGCTTCTCAAGCAGCCGGCCAACTCGCCGGTTCCCTTCGCCCAGCAGGTGGTCGCCATCTACGCCGGCACCAAGGGGTACATCGATGATGTACCCGTCGAGCGCGTCGGTGAGTTCGAGAAGGGGTTGCTGCGCTTTCTCGGCAGCGACCACCCCGACATCGAGAAGGACATCGCGGAGAAGAACGAGCTCACGCCCGACACGGAGAAGGCGCTTGCCGCCGCGATCGCGAAGTTCAAAGAGAGCTTCGCCGGATAGATAGATGGCATCTCTTCGCGACCTGCGTCGACGCATCAAGAGCGTCAAGAACACGCAGAAGATCACCAAGGCGATGGAGCTGGTCGCCGCCGCCAAGATGCGGCGCGCCCAGGAGCGGGTGGAAGCCGCGCGCCCCTACGCCGAGGAGATCAGCAACGTCATCGCCGACATCTTCAAGCGCGACCCGGAGTACAAGCATCCCTACCTCGAGGTGCGTGAGGTGCGCAACCGGCTGGTGGTGCTGGTCACGTCGGACCGCGGGCTGGTGGGGGCGCTCAACAGCAACAACATCCGCCTGGCGCTGCGCGAGATGAACGAATCACCGGGCGGCGCGTCCGTGGTCACCATCGGCCGCAAGGGTCGCGACATGATGCGACGGCTGCGCCGCGAGCTCGTCGCCGATCGCAGCGGCCTCGGCGACCGGCCGTCGATGGGCGACATCCTCCCGGCCATCCGCGTCGCCATGGAGCAGTACGAGAACGGCGACGCGGACCAGGTCGACTTGGTTTACGCGCGCTTCATCAGCGCCGGGCGCCAGGTGGCCACGGCGCGCCGGCTGCTGCCCCTCGAGGTACCGGAAGCGACTGCTGAATTGGCCGCGGACTTCGTCTATGAGCCGGAGCCCAAGGACGTTCTCGACGCGCTCCTGCCACGGTACGTGGAGTCGCAGATCTACCAGGCCGTGCTCGAGAACCTCGCCAGCCAGATGGCCGCTCAGATGCTGGCGATGCGCAACGCCTCTGACAACGCCAACGACCTGATCACCGATCTCACTCTCACCGCCAATACGGTGCGGCAGAGCGCGATCACGACCGAACTGATGGAAATCGTCGGCGGCGCAGCCGCCCTGGCGGGCTGAGACCCGAACCGCAAGGAGAGCAGATATGGCAGTCGCCGCCAAGAAGAACGCCAAACAGCAGGGCGTCGGCACCGGCACGGTCGTGCAGGTCATCGGACCTGTCGTCGACGTGGAGTTCGAGGGCGAGCGCCTGCCCGACATCTACTACGCGCTGGAGCGCATCCGCGAGGACAAGACGCGCCTGGTGCTCGAGGTGCAGCAGAACCTCGGCAACAGCACGGTGCGCACCATCGCTATGAACACCACTGACGGGCTCCGTCGCGGAGACACGTTCGAGGACACCGGCGCACCGATCCAGGTGGCCGTGGGTCGCAAGACTCTGGGGCGTATGTTCAACGTCATCGGTGAGCCCATCGACGGCAAACCAGCACTGAAGGACGCGCCGCTGGCCTCGATCCACCGGCTGGCGCCTCCCATCGACGAGCAGTCGACCGAGCAGGAGATCCTCGAGACCGGCATCAAGGTCATCGACCTGATCTGTACCTTCAGCAAGGGCTCGAAGATCGGCCTGTTCGGCGGAGCGGGCGTCGGGAAGACGGTCATCGTCCAGGAGATGATCAACAACATCGCCAAGGAGCACGGCGGCTTCTCGGTGTTCGCCGGCGTCGGTGAGCGTACCCGCGAGGGTCGCGACCTGTACGGCGAGATGGAGGAGTCCGGCGTCCTCGACAAGACGGCGCTGGTCTTCGGTCAGATGAACGAGCCACCGGGAGCACGCGCACGCGTGGGTCTCACCGGGCTGACCATCGCCGAGCACTTCCGCGACGAGGAGAAGTCCGACGTGCTCCTCTTCATCGACAACATTTTCCGTTACACGCTGGCCGGCGCCGAGGTTTCGGCCCTGCTCGGGCGCATGCCGAGCGCGGTCGGCTACCAGCCCACACTGGGCACTGAGATGGGTGACCTGCAGGAGCGGATCACCTCGACCAAGGACGGGTCGATCACCTCAGTGCAGGCGGTGTACGTGCCCGCCGACGACTTCACCGACCCGGCGGTGGCGACGACCTTCGCCCACCTCGGTTCCACCGTTGCATTGAGCCGCGCCCTCACCGAGATCGGCATCTACCCGGCGGTGGACCCGCTCGACTCGTTCAGCCGCGCACTCGACCCGACCGTGGTTGGCGACGAACACTACCGCGTCGCCCAGGGCGTCAAGCGCGTCCTCCAGGAGTACAAGGAGCTCCAGGACATCATCGCCATCCTCGGTCAGGAGGAACTGACCGACGACCAGAAGGTGACCGTCCAGCGCGCCCGCCGCGTGCAGCGCTTCCTCTCGCAGCCGTTCTCGGTCGCGCAGCAGTTCACCGGCCGCGAGGGCAAGTACGTCCCGCTCGACGAGACAGTCCGCGGTTTCGCCGAGATCCTCGACGGCAAGCACGACGATCTTCCCGAGGACGCCTTCTACATGGTCGGCACCATCGACGAGGCGGTGGAGAAGGCCAAGGAGCTCGGCGGTGGCGAGGACGAGGACGCCCCAGACGACAAGGACAAGGCCGTCGGCCCCGAGGGCAGCGAAGGCGCAGCCGAGAGCGACGAGGAGTCGCAGGACGGCGAGGCTCAGGCGAAGGACAAGCAGCCAAAGGGCGAGGCCCGCGCCGTCGGCGAGGACGAACCCAAAGAGGAGGCGAAGGCCGCGGCGAAGAACGGGGAGGGCGCCAAGGCGGAGGCCAAGGCCAAAGACACGAACGACCGCAAGGACCCCAAGGCCGAGTCCAAGGAAGCCTCGACCGACGTTAAGGCGGATGAGAGTGCATCCGAGGATGGCGACAAGCCTGCGAAGACCGCGGACGAGGCGAAGTCCAAGCCCGCAGCCAACGCGCGGGACAAGGGCGAGCCGGAGAAGGGGAAGAGCGCCTAGGTGGCCAACAAACTGCAGGTGGAGCTGCTCACCGCCGAGGGCCACGTGCTCAGCGAGGAGGCGGACTTCGTGGTCGCCCCCGGTATGGAGGGTGACCTCGGTGTGCTGCCGCGGCACATCCCGTTGCTGACCCCGCTGCGCACCGGCGAGATCATGGTGCGCAACAACGGCCAGGAGCAGCACTTCTTCGTGGCCGGTGGATTTCTCGAGGTCACGCCCGACAAGGTGGTGATCCTGGCAGATGTTGCTGAACGCGCCGAGGACATCGATGAAGCAGCCGCGGAGGCGGCACGCAAGTCAGCCGAGGACGCCCTGGCCCAGGACTCAGGAGACGCCGATGCCGCCGCGCAGCTGGAGCGGGCCATCTTCCGGCTGCGGGTTGCAGAGATCCGGCGCGGCCATCACCGCGACCACCGGGGCGACCGCGCCGGCTGAGCGTCAGGTCGCGCGCATTCGGTTGTTGCGCGCGTTGTGCTCCACCTCGGCAAGGCCCAAGCGTTCCAGCAGCGGCGGCAGATACATGCCGAACCGTCCGCGCAGCCCCTTCTTCAACCCGTACCAGCCACCGACCGGGTTGGCGGCGGAGCGGCCCCACGCCTCGACGGTTCCCTCGGCAGCCGGCTTCTGCTCGTCCGCGCTGCCCAGTGCCACCCAGTCGCCCTGGCTCTTCAACCAGGCGTGGAGATCGTCGATGGCGCTGAGGTGGTAGCGGAGCTGGGTGGTGCCGACCCGGCAGACGATCGCCGGGGGATCGAGGCTCTCATCCCGGTACATCTCGTACGTCGAGGAACCGCTCGGCGTGGTCAGCTGCCAGGGGTCCTCCTTGGTCCCCTGTCCCCTCGATGTTTCGCCGGCCATCGCAACCACCTCGCTGGACGCGCGGATTCGCGCAGCGCAGTCTATCTCGCTAGGCTTGCCCGGCCATGGACTCCCCTCCGGGTCTCGACCTAGCCGCGCTGGCGTCGTTTCTCCACTCCCATGGCGTGGACACGGCCGGAGGACTGAGCGGCGAGGTGATCGCCGGCGGCCGCTCGAACCTCACGTACACGGTCACGGACGGCATCCATCACTGGGTGGTCCGGCGCCCCCCGCTGGCGCACGTCCTGCCCACCGCTCATGACATGGCGCGGGAGTGGCGCGTGATCAGCGCCCTCCAGGACACAGAGATCCCCGTGCCCGGGGCGGTCGTCCTGTGCGGCGACGCGTCGGTCATCGGCGCGCCCTTCTACGTGATGGATTTTGTCGAGGGGCATGTTGTGCGCGACCGCCTGCCGCCGCAATGGCCCGCCACGGCCACGACCCGTGAGGCGATGTCGACCGCCCTGGTGGACACGCTGCTCACCCTCCACGCAGTTGAGCCTGCGGCCGTCGGTCTCGGCGATTTCGGTCACCCGCAAGGGTTTCTCGAGCGCCAGGTGCGACGCTGGTGGCAGCAATGGGAGGCGTCGAAGACGCGGGAGCTGCCTGCCATCGATGAGCTGCATCGGCGTCTGCTCGAGGCGATCCCCGAACAATCCGCTCCCGGAATCGTGCATGGCGACTACCGCTTCGACAACGTCATCTACGCACCCGACGATCCCGGCCGCATCGCCGCCGTCGTCGACTGGGAGATGAGCACCGTCGGCGACCCACTCTGCGACCTTGGACTGCTCGTCGTGTACTGGGTCACCGACGCCGCCGACCCGGCCGCGACGGCGCTCCCCGGCGGACGCGTCAGCCTTGGTGAGGGCTTCCCGACGCGTGAGCAGATGATCGCGCGGTACACAGCCCGAAGTGATCGCGACCTTTCGGAGCTCGAGTGGTACGTGGCGCTCGGGCACTACAAGCTGGCGATCATCGCCGAGGGGATCAACGCCCGCTTTCTTCTCGGGATGACCGTCGGCGAGGGGTTCGAGACCATGGGGCCCGCGGTTCCGCTGATCGTCGACCACGCGTTGGAACGAGCGAGCTCATCCGGCCTCGCCGGGCTCTCTGGAGGAGGCTGATGGACTTCGCATTTTCGCCGCGCGTCGTGGAGCTGCGCGAGCAGCTCTGGGACTTCATGAACACGCACGTCCTCCCCGCCGAGGAGCGCTACTTCGCGGAGTTCTCCGCGGCGACCATCCCGCACCACATTCCCCCCGTGATGGAGGAGCTGAAGGCAGAGGCCCGCTTGCGCGGGCTGTGGAACCTGTTCCTTCCTGACGAGCGCTTCGGCGCCGGCCTCACCAACCTCGAGTACGCGCCCCTGGCGGAGATCACCGGGCACAGCCTGATCGCCCCCGAGGCCATCAATTGCTCGGCGCCCGACACGGGCAATATGGAGGTGCTCGCCCTCTTCGGCAGCCCGGAGCAGCAGGAGACGTGGCTCAAGCCACTGCTGGCCGGCGAGATCCGCTCCTGCGTGGCCATGACCGAGCCCGACGTGGCCAGCAGCGACCCGACCAACATCAGCACCCGGATTGAACACAACGGCGACGAGCTGATCATCACCGGACGCAAGTGGTGGACGAGCGGTGCCGCGCACCCGATGGCCAGGGTCTCGCTGCTCATGGGCCTCAGCGACCGGGAGGCGGAACCGCATCGGCGCCACTCGTTCGTGCTCGTGCCCATGGACGCCGTCGGCGTGCGCGTCGTCCGCCAGCTGCAGGTGTTCGGATACGACGACCCTGGCAGCCACTGCGAGGTGATGTTCGACGAGGTGCGCGTCCCCGCCGCCAACCTCATCGGCGAACGCGGGGCCGCGTTCGCGATCGCGCAGGCGCGGCTGGGGCCTGGAAGGATCCACCACTGCATGCGGGTCATCGGCACCGCCGAGCGAGCGCTGGCGTTGATGTGCGAGCGCGCCCGCACCCGCACTGCCTTCGGCAAGCTGCTCGCCGAGCAGGGCGTGGTGCAACAGGCGATCGCGCGGTCGCGCGTCGAGCTCGAGCAGGTGCGCCTGCTCTGCCACAAAGCCGCATGGCTGATGGACACGCAGGGAACCAAGGGGGCGCGAGCCGAGATCGCCGCCATCAAGGTGGCTGCGCCCCAGGTGGCGTGCGACGTGGTCGACCGCGCCATCCAGGTGCACGGAGGCGCGGGGATGAGCAACGACCTCCCCCTAGCGCGCATGTACGCGTGGAGCCGCGCCCTGCGCATCCTCGATGGCCCCGACGAGGTGCACCTGCAGTCGATCGCGCGCCACGAATTGCGCAAGTCCGCCGGCTGACCCCTCGGTCAGACGGTCACTTCAAGCAGTTGCCAACGGCGGTCTTGTACCCGGTTCCGGTGGGATCCGTGGCCTGGTTCACGTTGAGCTGGGCGCGAATGAGGCAGCGCTGCAGCCCGTTTGCGGCCGTGTACTGGTCGCGTGACTGGGTGGTGGCGGAGAGCACGAACCACGTCGCCACCAGCTGCGCGATCACGATAACCAGGATTGCTCCAAGAAGCAGCACCGCGTTGCTCGGTCGGGCACGACCGTTGCGGCGCACGGCGACGTCGCCGGCGCCGCTGCCGAGCCCCGCTCCGCCATCGGCGGTGCTGGACACACCGTCGTCGAGCGGAGCCCCCAGCTCGCTGTCGCCGTCGCCCGGACGGGTCACATCGGTCATGCCACGGTCACCTCGTTGAGCAGATAGACGTCCTGGACGGCGTTGAGCAGCTCAATGCCCTCGGCGGTGGGCCGCTGAAATGCCTTGCGCCCGGTGATCAGGCCGGCGCCACCAGCGCGCTTGTTGATGACCGCGGTGCGCACCGCCTCGGCCAGGTCGCTGGAGCCCTTGGACTCGCCGCCGCTGTTGATGAGCGGCGAGCGACCGGAGAAACAGTTGAGCAGCTGGTAGCGCGTCAGGTCGATCGGGTTGTCGCTGGAGAGCTTCTCGTACACCCCCGGTGCGGTCTTGCCGAAGTTGAGCGCCGTGAAGCCTCCGTTGTCGGTCGGCAGCTTTTGCTTGATGATGTCGGCCTGGATGGTCACACCGAGGTGGTTGGCCTGGCCGGTGAGGTCGGCGGCGGTGTGGTAGTCGACGCCGTCCTTCTTGAAGGCGTTGTTGCGCAGGTAGCACCAGAGCACGGTGGCCATGCCGAGCTCGTGCGCCTCGTGGAACGCCTCGGTCACCTCCTGCAGCTGGCGCATCCCCTCCTCCGAGCCGAAGTAGATGGTCGCTCCCACCGCCACGGCCCCCATCTCCCAGGCCTGCTGCACGTTGCCGAACATCACCTGGTCGAAGCGGTTGGGATAGGTGAGCAGCTCGTTGTGGTTGAGCTTGACGATGAACGGGATGCGGTGCGCCCAGCGCCGCGCCACTGAACCGAGCACGCCGAAGGTGGAGGCAACCGCGTTGCACCCGCCCTCCACGGCGAGCTCGACAATCTTCCCGCCGTCGAAGTAGGCGGGATTGGCGGCGAACGAGGCGCCCGCAGTGTGCTCGATTCCCTGGTCGACAGGGAGGATGGAGAGGTATCCGGTGCCGCCCAGCCGGCCGTGGTCGAACAGGGTTTCCAGGCTGCGGAGCACCCGGACGTTGCGGTCGCTCGCCGAGACCACCCGATCGACGAAGTCGGGCCCGGGAAGATGGAGTGCGTCCCTGGACACCGTCGCGCAGCGGTGCTCGAGGAGGTCCTGGGCGTCACTGCCGAGCAGGCTCTCGATTCGACCGAGCGGGGTTGCCGTCGCCGTGGCCATCGGGTGTCTCCAATTCGTGCGTGCTTCGGAGCCAGTTTCGCCGATCGGTCGGCGGCCGTGCCCGCTCGGCCGCAGAACGGACCCTCGCTGGGATACGTTTACGCCGCTGATGGACCTCCTGCGCATTACCGGACCTCGACCACTCCAGGGCACGGTCTCGATCTCCGGGAGCAAGAATGCCGCCCTTCCAGTGATGGCGGCCTCCCTGCTCACCGACCAGGTGCTCGAGCTGCGCAACGTGCCCGACATCGAGGACATCGAGGCGATGGCCGCGATGCTGCGCCACCTGGGCGTCGCCGTCGACCGCCTGTCGCCCTCCTCGTGGCGCCTCCACGCCGGCGAGGTGCGCTCCGTCGAGGTGGGAGCGGATCTCACCCGGCGGATGCGCGGCTCCTTCCTGCTCCTCGGCGCGCTCATCGCCCGCACCGGCGAGGCCGCCATCGCCAAACCCGGCGGCGACGACATCGGTATGCGCCGCGTCGAGCAGCACCTCGAGGGCCTCCGTCTAATGGGCGCCAAGGTCGAGGAGCGCGAAGACATGTACGCCGCCCACGCGGCGCGGCTGCGCGGGGCGCGCATCGACCTCGACATCCCCACCGTCACAGGCACGGAGAACCTGATCATGGCGGCGGTGCTCGCGGAGGGCATCACGGTCATCGCCAACGCCGCGCGCGAGCCGCACGTCTTCGACCTGGTGCGCTGCCTGGTGGGCATGGGTGCACACATCGCCGGCGCGGGCAGCGAGCTCATCGTTATCGAGGGTCAGAGCGGGCTCCTGCACGGCACAAGCCACAACGTCACCACCGATTACATCGAGGCGGGCACGTACATGGCGGCGGCGGCCGCAACCGGCGGCGACGTGGTCGTCGACCGGATGCGGCCGAGCGACGTGCGCTGGCTGATCAACAAGCTGCGCAGTGCCGGTGCCGACGTTGTCGAGGGCGCCAGCCAGGTGCGCGTGCGCGGCGGCCGCCTGCGCTCGGTGGACGTGACCACGTGGCCGCATCCCGGTTTCGCGACCGACCTTCAACCGCAGTACTGCGCGCTGATGACCCAGGCGAGCGGCACCAGCATCGTCAGCGAGGCCCTGTACGAAAACCGCTTCCGCCACGTGCCGGCCCTGATCGACTTCGGCGCGCGGATCAGCGTCGAGGGGCGCAGCGCCATCGTCGAGGGGCCCGTGGCTCTGCATGCGACGCGGGCCAGGGTGCCCGACATCCGCTCCGGGGCTGCCCTGGTGATCGCCGCGCTCAGCGCTCGCGGCACCACCGACCTCGAGGGCGTGTACCACCTCGACCGCGGCTACGAGGCCCTTGACGAGAAGCTCCGAGGGCTCGGAGCGGACGTGCAGCGGATCAGCGTGGACGGTGACAGCGACCCCGCTGCGCGTGACCTCAGCGGCGTGGTCGGCGACTAGACGAGCACGTGCTCGGCAAGAAGCTCGGCGTCGATCTCGGGACGGCGACGACGCGGGTCATCACGCGCGGTGAGGGCACCGTGCTGACCGAACCAACCGTGGTGGCCATCAGGGAAGGCGAGCCGGTGCTCAGCCTGATGGGGTCGTCGGCCATCGACGCCGCCGCGGCCGACAGCACGCTTGAGCTGCGCCGGCCCTTGCAGGGCGGAAACATCGTCGACCGGCGCGCGCTCACGGCGCTGGTCCAACATGCCGTCAACCGCGCCGCGGGTAGGCAGCGGATCTTCAAGCCGGACCTGGTCATCGCCGTTCGCTCCGGTATGAGCGGCGAGGACCGTCGGACGGTCCTCGAGGCCGCGGCAAGGGCGGGCTCGCGCACGGTGTATCTCATCGACGCGGTCATCGCGGCGGCGATGGGCGCCGGAGTGGCGGTCACGTCGCCGCGGGCAAGCATGGTGATCGACATCGGCGCGGGGAAGACCGACGTCGCGGTGTTGGCGCTGGAGGGCACAATTGCCGGCCGTTCTCTCAGCATCGGCTCGGAGGCGCTTACCGATCGTCTTGCCGGGCACCTCCACGCGGTGCACGGCGTGTCGTTGGGTCGCGACGAGCTGCGCCGGGCCGGACGCCTCCTGGTGGCGGCCTCTCACGAGGAGCGCACCGCCGAGATCGGCGGCGTGCTGATGTCGTCGCACGAGCTCGCCCCCCTGGTCACCGAACACCTCCGCACCCTGGATCGCGCTCTCCTCGAGGTCCTCGATGAGACGCCTCCCGCGCTTCGCCAGGACGTGAAGCACGCCGGCCTTCTGCTCACCGGTGGAGGGGCCCGTCTCGAGGGGCTGGAGCGTCACCTGGGGGTGGGTAGCGGGTGCTCCGCGCGCGTCGCCAGCGAGCCGGACGAGTGCACCGTGCGCGGTACGGCGCTTGCGGTCGACAACCTCGACGTGCTGCGACGGAATTTCATGTACATCCGCTGAGCCTCCGTCAGCCCTACCGGTCAGCCATCGACCCAGGGTTCACTCGGTCGCGTGGATCGTCGGCCACGAGAGGGGTGCGACGGAAGTGCAGCTAAGTATGCCTGGCGCGCCGAACGTCCATCTGTGACAGGCCGACCGCCAGAGCGGCGATGGCGAGGGCCAAGTTCGGCATCACTGCACCGCGATCCTGCACCAGCCCCACAGCGAAGACATGGCACAATGTCGCCACTTTGCGCGTCCGCACCATCACCGTCGAATGTCACGACCCATACCGCTTGGTCGCCTTCTGGTCGGAGGCGACCGGTTTCTCGGAGGACCCCGCCAACCCCAACGAACCGGATGACCCGGAGGGACTCTTGATCGCCCCGGACGGGGGGTTGAGGCTGCTGTTCATCAAGGTGCCGGAACCGAACGACGGTGCAAGCCTTCGGCTCGACCTGACGCCACAGGAGGCGTCGCGCGACGAAGAGGTGGAGCGCTTGCTCAAGATGGGGGCCACCCTTGCCGCCGACCATCGCGAGCCTGACGGCGATGGCTGGGTGCTGCTGACCGACCCTGAGGGGAATGGCTTCAGCGTCGCGCGGAGGCCTGCCGCCGACGGTGGCGACGCGGTGGCAGCAACGGCCACTCCCGCCGTTCAGCCGGCGAGTGGTGGCGGGGTCTGGCTGCAGCGGCTCGGTTCCCAAGCCTCCGCGGCGGCCGCAGGCCTGAGGGCGTCACGACCATTGAGTCGCATCTCCCGCGAGGTAAAGATGCGGTTCAGCCAGCTGATCCGCCTGGTCCTGCTACTCGTCGAGGCCTTAATCGCCCTCCGGATGCTCTTCAAGGTAACCGGCGCCAACGAGCACGCGGGCTTCGCCAGCTTGATCTATCGGATCACATCGCCCCTGGTCGGTCCGTTCCACCCCGTGTTCAGCGATCACCCGGTCAATGGACACCCGTTCGAGGTTGGATCGCTCCTGGCCATGGGCGTCTATGCGGCCGCAGCCTATGTTCTCCTGCGGCTCGGGCGACTGGTCTTCACGCCCCGCAGCTGAGCATTCGGTGACGGCACTACGCCGGTGCCACGTACGCCCTTGGGTCGGTTGGTATGCCGTCGACGCGCAACTCGAAATGGACGTGGGGACCGGTGGAGTTGCCGGTGGATCCCTCGAGTCCGATGGGAACTCCCGCCTTCACCGGCTGACCGGGCTGGACCAGGATCCTGTCGAGGTGAGCGTACAGCGTGATCATGCCGCCGCCATGGGAGATCACGAGATAGTTGCCGTAACCGACCATGTGACCGAATCCATCCGTCTCAGAGCCCGCCAGCGCCACCACGCCGTCGGCAGCGGCCTGGACCGGAGTCCCGAAGGGTGCCGCGATATCGATACCGGTGTGGAAGTGGCGGTATGAGATGCCGCCAAGCGACACGGCCGGCTCGATGGCGATCTGGCTCGGTCCGAAGCCCTGGGTGACAACTCCGCTCATCGGCCACATCAGCGCCGACGTCCCCGGGGCCGGTCCCGCCGGCAGGCTCGACTCCTGCTGGAAGGTGGTGTTCCGCGCTGCCGCCTGGGTTATCGCCGCTTGCTGGGCGAGCTGCGCCTGGACAGCCTCGACGTTGTAGGTGACCGCGTTCCTGACTGTCTGGGGTTGGCCGGCGGACGCCTGGATGAGGGCGGACGCCTGAGCCTGGTCACGGGCGACCGTCGCGAAGAACGTGTACTCCTGCTGCAGGGTTGCCTCGAGGGAGAGCGCGAGGTCCCGCTGTGCGCGAGCGAGGGCGTGGCCGCCTCCTCCGCTACTGGGGGACTGCAGTCCCGCTTCCTTTTGGCTGATCTGGGTCTCAAAAGCCACCACCCTGTTGAAAAGGGCCGAGCCAGCCGGCGTGGCCGGGTTGGTCGTCGTTGTGGAGTGGTTTCCTGTTGTCGTCGCCACGATGGTCGCCGGGGATGCGGCCGGCGCCGCGGGCGACCAGGTTCCCTGGGCCCAGGCGACCGTCATCCCCCCCACCAGGATGATGAGCGGGACCGCCACGGCCGTTCTCAGGCGGGAGAGCCTGCGGCGGTGCTGCCGGGCGACGCCGATCGCCAGAAATGCGATCAGGAGGACGGCGACCAACGCCCAGGCGCCGGGTGGCGGGGCACCGCCGCGAGCGCCGCTGGCCCGGGGCCCACCCCGACTACTACCGGCCCCAGACGACCCCACAGCGAAATGCTCCAAGGACGGTTGTTCCACGCCGACGTTGGCCGGCGTGCCCATGAACCCGAGGAGTGAACCCAGGACTGACGCCTGCACCTGGTCCGGTGTCAGCGCCGTGCTGACGCCCGTCCCGCCGGAGCCACCAGGGACAAAGGCCGAGCCAGGCGGTTGAAGCCCCGTTGGCAGGCCACCGAGCGGCGGGGGCGGGCCTGGCGCGCCTGGCACAGTCGGTAGCCCCGGTGCGGGTCCCACGCCCGAGCTCGCCGTCGGCAGCGGTGGGGTCGTGATCGCGACCGTCGGCAGCGGCAACGTCGGCAGCGGAGGCGTCGGGAGCGGCGTGAGCGACGGGCACAGTAAGGGCGTCGGCACGGGGGTCGGCAGTCCCAGTGTCGGCGTCGGGCACGGCGTGGGCGGAAGCGGCAACGTCGGGACCGGCGGCGGCGTCGGCAGGCCGAGCGCGGCCGCCCTGCTCAAGCCTGACGCCAGGCTCAACCCGGTCACCGTGACGATGGCCGCGATCGTGAGCCGGCCCCATGGCGACCCACCGCGCAATCTCAGCACGCAAGCCACTCCCGCTGTCAGTCAATCGTAGCGTGGCGTTATCCCCCGCCGCTGAAGAGATTGTGCCTCGCGCGTCCCCCATCGTGCACGTGGGGTCCGGTCGGTGACCGGACAGCGTGTACCGTACGTCCGCGCTGCTGTCATCGGGTCATGGACTGGGCCACCATCTCCGCGGTGGCCACCGCAGCCGGAACGCTGGTCCGGGGTGTGAGGATCGCTGCTCAGTGAATCATGGCCACCGGTGGCCTACAGGGCGCTCTCGATGCCGGCCAGGACGTCGTCGACGCGGATCCGGTCAAGGCTTGCGCGAACGTGCCCGTTGGGCAGCGCCTGCACCACGCGGTGCCGTGCGCCCGCAGGCGCGCGAACCTGCCCGCTGCTGTCACCGAACAGCCCCACCGACGCGGTCCCCACCGCGGCGGCGAGATGGAGGAGGGGCGTATCGGTCGCGATGAGGAGGTCACAACGGGCGATCACTGCCGCGGTGGTGGCCAGGTCGATCTCCCCGCACAGATCAACGGTTTCCGCGGCGAGGTCGAGTCGCATCGCGTCTGCCGCCTGGCGATCGCGGGGGTCGCCGACCAGAACGATCCCGGCGCCGTGGCGAGTGGCCAGTCGATTGGCGAGGTGCGCGAACCGCTCAGCGCTCCAGGGAGCGATCGCGGCCTCTGAGAAGCCCTGGCCGGGAGCGATCGCGACCAGCAGGCGACCGTCCCCCAGGCCCCCGCTGAGAAGCCACTGCTCGGCGGTGCTGGTCGCCTCCGCTCTCGGGACATATTCCATGCCCATGGGTCCCACCGGCATCCCCAACCGGCCGGCGAGCCCGAGCCAGGCCTGCGCACGGTTGCCGCCCGATGGGCAGGGGACGGCGTCGCTGAGCAAGCGGTCGCCCGCGCCGCCCGCACAGCCGAGGCGGCGGGGGATGCCGGCGAGGTAGACCGCCGCGCGGACCGATGCACTCTCGCTGCAGACCAGCGCCACGTCCAGCCTCCGGCCGCGCAGCTCGAGCCAGAGGCGCGCCAGCCCGGCCGCGCCCGGACGCGTCGCCAGCCCCCGCACCGGCAGATAGCTGTCGGCCCCGCTGACACCCTGGGCGAGGTCGATGGCGGAGGTGGGACCCGCGACCAGCAGGGGCTCGTCAACGCCGGCGGAGACCGCCGCGATCAAGGGAGCTGCCTGCAGCGTCTCGGTGAGTCCGCCCGCGACGACCACGACGATGTTCACGGCGCCCAACCCTAGCGGGCCGCGGGTGACCACGCATCCCTCAGTTCAGGCGCATTGTCTATGCGCTCATATACTGGCTGCGATCCATGTCCCGCGCACTGTCCGGACGCGACCTGCTCAGCATCGCCGACCTCGGTCGGGATGAGATCAACACCGTGCTGGACCTTGCCAGTCGTGCGAAGCGCGGTGAGGGTCTCGGCACGCCGCTGCACGGGCGCAACGTTGCGCTCATCTTCCAGCGGCCGAGCAATCGCACGCGGGTGTCGTTCGAGGTCGCCATCAACCGGCTCGGCGGCCACCCCATCGCGCTGTTCGGTGACGAGATCCGGCTGGGCGAGCGCGAGACCGCGTCCGACATCGCCCGCATCCTCGACCGGTATGCGGATGGGGTGATCGCGCGGTTGACGTCGCAGCGCGACCTCGTCGCAATCGCGGCGGCGGCGCGCGGTCCGGTGATCAGCGGGATGACCGACGCCGAGCATCCCTGCCAGCTCCTGGCCGACCTGATGACGGTGCGCGAGACCGTCGGCAAGGTCGCGGGCGCACGCGTCGCCTACATCGGAGACGGCAACAACGTGTGCGCCTCGTGGCTGTACGCCGCCGCCGTCTGCGGCGTCGACCTGCGCATCGTGGTGCCGCCGGGGTACGAGCCCGCCGAGGCAGTGCTTGACAAGGCCGCGCGCTTGCGCGGCAACGGCACCGGCTTTTCCGTCGGGCACGACCCGGCGCCCGCGCTGCGCGACGTCGACGTCGTCTACACCGACGTCTGGACCAGCATGGGCCAGGAGGCCGAGCAGCAGCGCCGCCGTGAGGACTTCGGCCACCTCCAGGTGAACGAAGGGCTGCTCGCCCTCGCTCCAGCGCAGGCGCGGGTCATGCACTGCCTGCCTGCGCACCGCGGTGAGGAGATCACCGGCAGCGTTCTCGACGGTCCCCGCTCGGTGATCTTCGACCAGGCCGAGAATCGTCTGTGGACGCAGATGGCCCTGCTCGCGCTGGTGTTCGAGGGCGTGCCGGAGCGCAGCGGCGCGAGAGCACAGGTGGCCTCGTGAGCTCGCCATGGCGCGACGCGGTGATCTTCCTCCAGAACATCGGCTGGCGCGACGTGCTCGACGTGGCCATCGTCGCCGTGCTCCTTTACCAGCTTCTGAAGCTCATCCGCGGCACCCAGGCCGTGCAGCTGCTCGTGGGCCTCGGGGTGATCGTCGCCGTCGGCCTGGCCGCCGAGGCGCTCCACCTCCGCCTCCTCCAGTTCATCTTCGCCAACGGAGGTCAGGCGATCGTCATCGCAGCGGTGATCCTCTTCCAACCGGAGCTGCGCCGCGCGCTCGACCAGGTGGGCCGGCTCGGGCCGGTGCGCTCGCTGCTCGGCCAGCACGCCGGGGCTGACGCGCAACGGACGGTGGACGAGGTGATTCGGGCCGCCTCGTCACTGAGCGAGCGCAAGACGGGCGCGCTGATCGTGTTCGAGCGCGAGACGGGGCTCGAGAACATCGCCACCACCGGAGTGCGCATCAACGGTGAGGTCACCGCGGAGATGCTCGCCACCATCTTCATGCCCGGCACCTCTCTGCACGACGGCGCGGTGATCATCCGCGAGTCGCGATTGGTCGCCGCCGGCTGTGTGCTGCCGCTCGCCGAGACCATCCCCGGCGTCGGGCGCATGGGGACCCGCCACCGTGCAGCGGTGGGGCTCACGCTCCAAAGCGACGGAGTGGTGCTGATCGTCAGCGAGGAGACCGGCCTGATCAGCGTGGCGCACGAGGGTCGGATCACCCGCGGGCTCGACGCCAAGGCCCTGCACACCACGCTGATGACGATGACCGGGGTGGACACGCCACAACGCCAGGGGATCATGCCGCGGCCGTCCGCGCTGCGGGCCATCCGGCGCCGGACCCACCCGTGAGGGTGCCGGACTTCGCGACCCGCAACATCAAGCTCAAGGGGCTCGCTGCGGGGCTCGCAGCGGTGCTATGGGCCGGCGTGGCTTACGCGAGCAATCCACCGGACACGCGCACAGTCTCGGTGGCCGTGCCCCAGGAGTCGGCGTCCGTGGCGCCCTTCACGTTGGTCCGCCCCATACCCGACCTGGTGGTCAGGGTCAGCGGCACCCGCGAGCACCTCACCGCCTTCCAGCCCGCCGACCTCGTTGTCAGCGTCAACTACGGGGTGATCCGGCGGGCGGGCATCCAGGCCCTTCCGGTGTCCGTCATCAACAACGATCGCGACGTGGCACTCGACAACCCACCGACGAGCATCAGCGCGGAGGTCGATCGAGTCGCCTCGCGAAACGTGGTTGTCACCGTCGACTACAGCCAGCACCCGCCCCCGCAGGGCTACGTGGTGGTGAACAAGGACACGACGCCCAAGAACGTCACCGTCATCGGCCCGGAGCACCAACTCGCCAGCATCGAGGCGAAGGTGACGGTCGATCTCGCCAACCAGAAGACCAACTTCCAGGCTGATGAGACAGTTGTGCCTGTCGAAGCCGCCACCGGGCAACGGGTCGGCAGCGTTGGCATCACCGTGGCGGGCCAACGCCAACGCCAGACCAGCGTGCTCGTGACGATCGAGGTGGCTGCGGTTCTCACGTCACGGGCCACCGCGGTGCTGCCGAAGGTCTCGGGCTCCGCCGGTCCGAGCCATTTCCTGGAAGCGGAAACCGTCAGCCCCGCCACCGTGGTCCTCAACGGCCCGCAGGATCTCCTCAACACCCTCGACTCCGTCCTGACCGAGACCATCTCCCTCAACGGCATCACCGGCACGCTGAGCTTCACGGTAAACGTGGTGCCGCCAGCGGGCGTCACGGCCTCGCCAGGCAGAGTCACGGTCACCATCACCGTGGGATCGATCGCCCAGCCGTCGCCGGTGCCGAGCGCGACACCCGCCCCGACCCCTTCGCCAACGCCGACGCCGACCCCCTCGCCCACGTAAGGTGCCTCGACGCAACCGCCGTCATCGCATCAATCGCTGCGGTCCCGGCGGGTAACCACCTCTTCCCCAGGGGCGTTCACCGAACCAGATGTGCGGAATCATCGGCTACTCCGGGCCTCGAGAGGCCGCCCCGGTGCTGCTCGACAGCCTGCAGCGCCTCGAGTACCGCGGCTACGACTCGGCGGGCATTGCGGTGCTGGACGACGACGGCGGCGCCACCGTGGTTGCCAAGAGCAACCTCAAGGTCGCCGACCTGATCCAGCAGATGGAGAAGGCTGGAATGCCGCGCGGGCACACCGGCATCGGACACACACGGTGGGCCACCCACGGCCGGCCCACTGTCAGCAACGCCCATCCCCATCGCGACTGCACCGGCCGCATCCACATCATCCACAACGGCATCATCGAGAACTACCGCGAGCTGCGCGTCGAGCTGGCTGCGTCGGGGCACGAGTTCACCAGCGACACCGACACGGAGGTGGTGCCCCACCTCATCGAGAAATACTACGAGGGCGACCTGGCCGGCGCGGTGCGGGCAGCGCTGCAGCGAATCCGCGGCGCCTACGCACTCGTGGTGGTCTCGGCAGACGAGCCATCGCGCATCGTCGGGGCACGGCTGAACGCGCCGCTGGTCGTCGGGCTCGGCGACGGTGAGGTGTTCGTGAGCAGCGACATCACCGCGCTGATCCCGTACACCAAGCGCGTGGTTCCGCTGAGCGAGGGCCAGGTGGTGTCGGTGTCGCCGCAGAGCGTGGAGATCACCACCCTGGACGGCACCGCGGTGGAAGCGCGCGTCATCACCGTCACCTGGGAGGCGGAGCAGGCGCAGAAGAACGGCTTCCCGCACTTCATGCTCAAGGAGATCCATGAGCAGCCCGAGGCCCTGCGCAGCGCGCTGCGCGGCCGCATCGACGACGACGGGCTCGTCGACCTGCCCGACATCCTGCTCGACGAAGCGTACCTGCGCGCCCTCGACCAGGTCAGCATCGTGGCGTGTGGCTCAGCGTGGATCGCCGGCCTGGTCACCAGGACCGCCATCGAGACGCTGGCTCGAGTGCACTGCGACGTGCAGCCGTCGAGCGAGTTTCGCTACTCCGACCCACTCGTTGACGAGCACACGCTGGTGGTGGCGATCTCGCAGTCGGGCGAGACCGCCGACACCATGGCCGCAGTCCGCGAGGCACGCCGCCAGGGCGCGACCGCGATCGCGGTCACCAACGTGGTCGGCAGCGCGCTTTCGATGGAGGCTGACGGCGTCATCTACATGCAGTCCGGCCCGGAGATCAGTGTCGCCGCCACCAAGACGATGCTCAACCAGATTGCCTGCGGAATCCTGTTGGCGCTAAGGCTCGGCCAGGCTCGCGGCGTTCTCGACGACGAGGAGCACCGCAGGCTGGCGACGGCACTCACCGAGTCCCCTGCGCTCGTCGAACGCGCGCTTCTGCTCGAACCTCAGCTCGCCGAGATGGCGCAACGGTACGCGCACACACGGAGCGCCATGTTCATCGGGCGCGGCGTCAACTTCGCGGTGGCGCTCGAGGGCGCGATGAAGCTCAAGGAGATCTCCTACATCCACGCCGAGGGATACGCGGCGGGCGAGCTGAAGCACGGACCGATCGCCCTGCTGGATCCGGATGTCCCGGTGGTGGCACTGGCCACCCGCTCACGGACTCTTCCGAAGATCGTCAGCAACATCCAGGAGGTGAGCTCACGCGACGCACCCGTGATCGCCGTGGTCACCGAGGGTGAGAATCCGTTCGACGCCGGCTTCGTCCGCGACCTCGTCGAGGTTCCGCTCATCGAGGAGCTCATCTCGCCGCTGGTCAACATCGTGCCGCTGCAGCTGTTCGCGTACCACGTCGCGGTGGAGCGCGGGTGCGACGTCGACCAGCCGCGCAACCTCGCCAAGTCGGTCACGGTGGAGTGAGCCGCGCCCGCAGCGCGAGTTTGCCGCCGGCCGCAGCGGAGTGACCGAGCCCGCGAGCCTCGCCGAGGTCCCCGACCACCTCGTTCTCCCCCATCGCCCGGAGGACGCCCACAAGGGTGCCTTCGGGACGGTGGTGGTGGTGGGAGGAGCGGTCGGCTTCAGCGGCGCCCCCTTGATGAGCGCCACCGCCGCTGCGCGTGGCGGCGCGGGCAAGGTGCGTGTGTGCGTGCCTGAGCCGATCTACACCGCCGTCGCCGCCCAAACGCTCGAGGTGATGGCGCATCCACTCCCCGCCGCCGACGGCGGGCTCGCGGCGGAGGCGCTTGGCGTGCTGCGCGAAAGGCACCTCGCTGATGCCGGAGCGCTGGTGCTCGGTCCTGGAGCTGGTCGCGCTCCCGGCACCGAGACGCTGGTGATCGACCTCCTGGGCGACCTACCGGCGCCGTCTGTGATCGACGCGGACGGCTTGAACATCGCGGCCGCGCGCCACTTCGACTGGCGGACGTGTCGGCGCCCCGTGGTGATCACGCCCCACCCTGCGGAGATGGGCCGCCTCCTCGGCATGCCCACCACCGAGGTGCAGTCCCGTCGCCGCGAGCTGGCGCTGGAGTTTGCCGAGCGGACCGGGGCTGTGGTGGTGCTGAAGGGCAGCGACACTGTCGTCGCTGATCCCGACGGACGCGTGCATGTCAGCCGGATCCGCGTCGTCGCGCTGGCGACGGCGGGCAGTGGCGACGTGCTGTCCGGGCTGCTCGCAGCGTTTCTCGCGCAGGGTCTTGAGGCGTTCGACGCGGCGGTCGCGGCCGTGTTCGTGCATGCCGAGGCGGCACTGGCCGTGCAGTCACGGCTGGGCCGTGCCGGTGCACTGCCGCGCGACGTCCTCGAGGAGCTGCCGCTCGCCCAGGAACGGGTTCGACGCACCGTGGAAGGCCGGCGCAGCTCATGATGTCTGCCGGGTCTGCGGAGCCGCGTGCGGCCGGGCTGCGTGCGGTGATCTTTGACATGGACGGCGTGCTCATTGACACCGAACCGGCGTGGCGCCGTGTCGAGATCGAGGTCTTCGGCTCGCTTGGCCTGCACATCACCGAGGCTGACTGCCGCGAGACCATGGGGATGCGGGTCAGGGACGCGGTGCAGCAGTGGCACGCCCGCCGACCCTGGACGGGGAGCTCCGTCGCCGAGGTGACCCGCCGCCTGGTCGACGGTGTCATCGAGCACGTGCGCACCGACGGCGTCGCCATGGACGGGGCGCTCACTGCGGCAAGCACAGTGCGCCGGGCCGGCCTGCTCTGCGCGGTGGCGTCCTCCTCACCGCCCGAGCTGATCGCGGCGGTGCTCGACCGGCTGCACATCGACGGCGAGGTGGACGTCGTGTGCTCGGCGCAGGATGACGTGCACGGCAAGCCTGCGCCCGACATCTATCTGCGCACTGCGGCGGTGCTCGGGGTGCCGCCGGCCAGCTGCCTGGCCATCGAGGACTCGGTCAACGGAGTCCTCTCGGCACGCGCAGCCGGGATGCCCTGCATCGCCATCCCGGACGAGGTGAGCGCCGCCGATCCGCGCCTGGCGGCGGCAACGCTGCGCCTCGACTCACTCCGCGCTCTCGATGACGCCCGGCTCGACGGAGTGCGACGCGCTTACTTCGAGTAGATGAAGCCCTGGATGCCGCTCGAGTTGCTGGGCAGCACCCGGTAGTTCACGCGGTTCCACCCGTTGTAGTTCATCTCGGAGAACTTGAAGTAGCCGGCGGGAACGCCGGCCGCCGGCCCCACCGCTTCGACATAGCCGACGTGGCCGACGGGGCCGGCACCGTCACCGCCGGGCCAGAAGGTCACCACGGCGCCCACCACGGGGGTGTGTCCCACGGGGTAGCCCATCCTGGCGGCGTTCGTGTACCACTGCGCGGCGTTGCCGACCCACGGGATGCAACGTCGGGTGGCGACGTACCAGGTGCACTGCCCGTACGCGAAATGGTTGCCACACGAGCCCTGGTTGGCCCCCGACCGCCTTGGCGCGCCGCCCGTGGCCAGCTGCTGGTCGATCTCGGCGATCTGATTCTCGATGGCCCGCGCCGGCGCGCTGGCCGATTGCAGGGCCGCGTTGCGCGCATCGACGAGCATGAGCAGCGCGCCAGTGTCCTGCGCGAGCTGCCCCTCCAGGGCCACCGTGGTTGCGGCGTCCTTCTGGATCTCCGTCTTCTCGCTGCTGATGGCGTCTTCCTTGGCGCGCACCTTCTGCTGGAGGTTGCGGACCTGCTCGGCGACGTGAGAAGTGCCGGCGAGACGGTCCACCGCCTGGCTGAAGCTGGTGGCGCTGAGCACCGCGGCCACCCACGAGTCGGTGGTCGTGCTCTCGTAGCTCTGCCGGGTCAGCGTGGCGAGATCCTGCTTGGCCTTGACGATCGTCGCCCCGTCGCTGGTGATCTGGCCGCTGAGGGCGAGGAGACGCGCGTTGATGGCGGCGAGCCTCTGCTGGGCGGCAAGCAACAGCGCTTGCTCTGAGGCGAAGGCGTTCTCCGCGGTGAGGAGAGCGGAGGATGCGCTGTTCTTGGCTGGTTCGAGGGTCGCCAGCTGCTGGAGCAGCTGTGCCCGTCGCGCCCGCAGCGCGTTGGCCGCGCTGGTGTCAGCGCGCCCTGTGGGGATTGAGGTGATGCCGATGCTCAGAAGAACACCGCAGCCGACCGCGATCGACAGCAGCTTTCGAGTACCCCGCAATGGTGCCCTCCGTTCCCCGTCGCCGAGGCCCTGAAATGACGTGTCCGCGCGGGGTGCGGGCCCCTGCAACCCGCGGCACGATAGAGGGTCGGGGGGCATGAATGCAAACGGGTCAAGCGCGTCTGGAGCGCGTCGCGGGCCTTCGGGGAGGCTGCTCCGTAGAGTACGGAGACGATGCCCGACCCTGTCCCGCCAGGCTCTCGCCGCGACTTCGGCGCGGGCGGTCCCACCCTCGCCGAGGCCGGCGAGCGTGCCCTCCTCGAGCAGCTCGTGGCGATCTCCGCAGCGGCCTTCGGGCGGGCGCCCGCCGCGGGGGACGACGCCGCGGTGTGGACGCCGCCGGCGGGTCGTGACCTGGCGGTGAGCGTCGACGTGCTCGTCGAGGACGTCGACTTCCGGCGCGGCTGGATCGCTCCTCGCCAGCTCGGCCGCCGCGCCTTCGGCGTGGCCGTCTCCGACCTGGCCGGCACCGGCGCCGAGCCGCTGACGTGCGTGGCCACGCTGTGCGCCCGCCCTTCGGAGCAGCTTGAGGATGTGCTCGAGATCCAGCGTGGGCTCTGCGAGGCGGCCGCGGAGGCCGGGTGCGCGGTGGTCGGCGGTGACGTCAGCGCCATCGACGGCCCGCTGGTGATCGATGTCTGCGTCAGCGGCAGCCTCCCGACGGGGCAGGCGCTCCGCCGCGCCGCCGGCCGCGCCGGGGACCTGCTCCTGGTCACCGGCGTGCTGGGGCGCTCGGCTGCTGGCCTGCGCCTGCTCCTCGACGGCCGCGCACCCGCGACTCCGACGGAACAGGACTGGGTCGACGCGCACCTGCAACCGGTGACGCGGTTGCGCGAGGGCGTCCGGCTGCTCGAGCTCGGGGTGCGCTGCGCGGGCGACGTCAGCGACGGTGTCCTGGTCGACGCGGCGCGCACCGCGAGCGCGTCGTCGTGCGCCGTTGAGATCTGGACGGACAGCCTGCCGGTCGAGGCGCACCTGACCAACCGTTTCGGCCGAGGATGGCTGGAACTGGCCATCGCAGGCGGCGAGGACTTCGAACTGCTGGCCGCCATTCCGGAGTCGGATACCGCCAACGTGATGCGTGCGTGGCCCGGCGAGCTGGCGCCGCTGACCGTGATCGGCACGCTCACCGCGGGATCCGGCCTGCGCCTTCTCGATCGGCGCGGCGGCACCGAGCAGACCGCGCCACGCACGCTGGCAGCGCATTTCTCGTGACATCCGCGACCCTCCGTCTGCACACCGAGTCACCCGAGGAGACCGAGCGCCTCGGCGCGGCGCTCGGCACGGTGCTGCGCCCCGGCGATGTGCTCGTGCTCGAGGGCCCGCTGGGTGCCGGCAAGACGTGCCTGGTGCGCGGCCTCGTCGACGGCGCCGGCGGTGACCGCGGCGCGGTGCGCAGCCCCACATTCGTGCTTCACCAGCCGCATCGGGCCGCCGGCCTCACAGTCCACCACATCGACCTCTACCGTCTCGGCCCGGGCGCGTCCATCGAGGTGCTCGACCTGGACACCCTGTTGCTCGACGGCGCTGTGGTGATCGAGTGGGGAGGCTACGCCGACCTCAGCAGCTTCGACGTCTCGACGGTGTCGATCGCCGGTGGCGACCGTGGCGAGAGTCAGCGTGACTTCCGCCTCAAGCAGCCGGCGGCAGCCCACCTCGCCGAGGCGTGGGCTTCGCTCTCGCGAGGCGCCGCAGCGCCGTGAGTGTCATCGCCATCGACTCCAGCTCGCGCGACCGAGCGTGGGCGGTGCGCACAGCGGCCGACGGTGCGGTGACCGAGCAGCGGGCGGTGCCGAGTGGACAGCGGGACCGCGCTCTCCCCGGCGCGCTCGGCGAGCTCCTCGCCCCCGACGTCGTCGCGGTTGTCGTCCTGACCGGGCCGGGCTCGTACAGCGGGGTGCGCGCCGGCATGGCGGCGGCGCTAGGCCTCGCCGCCGCCCGCGGGCTCCCACTCCACGGCATCGGCAGCCTCACCGCCGTGGCGGCGACCGCCGACGTCGCCGACGACCAGGAGTACAGCGCGGTCAGCGACGCCGGCCGCGGCGGGGTCTATGTCGCCCGCTTCACGCGCACGGGGACGCTGCTGCAACAACTGGGCCCAGTGCAGCGGGCCACCGCCGCCGAGGTCGACGGCCGGCACCGCGTGTTCGCCACCACCGAGATCCCGGGCCTCCGTGCAGAGCAGGTCGATCCGGTCGCGGCCCTGGCCGGCGCCGTGCCGCGGGCCCTGTCCCTGCCGCCGCTCACCGCGCTCGGGCTGCAGGCCGTCCACGCGGAGCCTGGCCGCAACGTGTTGCTGGCGAGAGGGGGATGAGGGTCGGACGCCCTGTAGACTCGTGCCTTCGGATCCAAAGCCGTTCGCGGTGAGTGTCATGCAGGTCGTCCCGCGCATCGCCATCGAGCGCATGCGCCCCGAGGACATTCCCGCCGTCCAGGTCATCGAGCGGGAGATCTTCCTGTCTCCCTGGCCGCGTAACGCGTATGCCACCGAGCTGGCCCAGAACCGCCAGGCGTCGTACATCGTTCTTCGCGAGGACGGCGAGCTGGTGGGCTACGCCGGCCTCTGGAAGGTCGTGCACGAGGCTCACGTCACCACCATCGGGGTGCGTGGTCGCGACCAGGGCAAGGGGTACGGGAAGACGCTGTTCGCGGCGCTCATCCAGCGCAGCTACGACATCGGTGCGCGCTGGATGACGCTCGAGGTGCGCGCTGGCAACGACAACGCCGTCCGCCTCTACGAGTGGTTCGGGTTCAAGTCGATTGGTCGTCGCCGCGGCTACTACACCGACAACGGCGAGGACGCGGTGATCATGTGGAGCGACAGCATCCACGCGCCGGCATTCAAGCGTCGCTTCCTCGACATCTTCCGCCGCATCGATGTCCCCGGCATCGGCACGGCGCCGTCGGCGGAGTACCCGCTCTGAACCTCCTGGCGGTAGAGACCTCGTGCGACGAAACGGCGGCGGCGGTGTTGCGCGACGGCAGGGATGTGGTCAGCAGCGTCGTCTCCTCGCAGATCGAGCTTCATGCCGCGCACGGTGGGGTGGTGCCCGACCTGGCCGCGCGGGCGCATCTCGAAGTGATCGGCCCAGTCGTGGAGGAGGCTCTCAGCGCGCTACCTGGGGGCTGGGACGATGTCGACGGCGTGGCGGTGACCCGCGGGCCGGGGCTGGCGGGGTGCTTGCTGGTGGGAACGGCGTACGCGCAGTCCGCGGCGGTGGCGCGCGGGCTGCCCATGGTGGGCGTCTCGCACATGGCGGGACACATCTACAGCGCGTGGCTGAGCGACGCCACGCTGGAGCCCCCGTACCTGGCGCTGGTGGTGAGCGGCGGCCACAGCGACGTCGTCGAGCTACGCGATCACGGCGATGCAGTGCGGCTCGCCTCCACGCGCGACGACGCTGCTGGCGAGGCATTCGACAAGGCGGCGCGGCTGCTCGGCCTCGGCTACCCGGGAGGGCCCGCGGTGGAACGCGTCGCCAGCAGCGGCGACCAGGCGCGATTCCCCATGCCACGGACGCGGCTGGACGGCGCGCTCTCCTTCAGCGGCCTGAAGACCGCGCTGCGCTACATGATCCGCGATCTCGGCGTCGGCGCCCTGACCGACGCAGGCACGCCGCGCGATCCAGCCGTCATCGCCGACCTTGCCGCTTCGTTCCAGGCCGCCGTCGTCGAGCAGCTGCTGCACGTCCTCGGCACCATCGCGGACCGGCGCGGGGCCGAGCGGATCGCCGTGGTGGGCGGCGTGGCCGCCAATCAGGCGCTCCGCGAGGCGGTGCGGAGCCGCTTCGCCGGGCTGCCGGTCACCGTTCCACCGTTGTCGCTCTGCACCGACAACGCGGCCATGATCGGCGCCGCGGGATGGCAGCGCCTCCGCCTGCATGGCCCGGACGCCCCCGGGGTTGCGGTCGATCCCGGGCTCGACCTCTACAGCTGATGGGTCGGGGTCAGTGGTCGAACGGTCGGCTACGCTAGCTCCATGAGCTTCAGCGGCGCGGCCATCCTCGGCGCGGTGTCCGGGCTGACCATTCTGCTCGGCCTGCCCATCGCCCGCTGGGGACGTCCGGGGCCACGGCTGATGGCCTTCCTGACCTCGGCCTCGGTCGGGGTCCTGCTCTTCATCTTCTACGACGTCGTCCGCAACGCCAGCGAGACCGTCGAAGCCAGGATGACGACGTCGGCTCGCCAGGGCGCCGGGCTCGGCCTTCTGCTTGCCGCCGGCCTGGCGCTCGGCCTGTTCGTTCTCGTCGTCTTCGAGCGCGTCTCGCGGCGCAGCCCACTGCCCGCCGGGCCAGGGGCAATGGCCGCGACCGAAGCGGCCCGCAGGACGCGGCAGCCGCTGCCCGCCCCGCTGCGGACGGCCCTCTTCATCGCCATCGGGATCGGTCTGCACAACTTCTCCGAGGGCCTGGCGATCGGCCAGTCGGCCGCCTCTGGCGCTTACCGGTTCTTCCTCGTCCTGGTCATGGGGTTCGGGCTGCACAACATCACCGAGGGATTCGGCATCAGCGGACCGATGATCGGGCGTCGCCCCAGCTGGCGCTTCCTGGGCCTGCTCGGGGCTGTCGGCGGTGGGCCGACCTTCGTGGGCACGCTGGTCGGCTACGGGGTGACCCGCCTGGGCGGCTCGGGGCTGGCCAGCCAGGCGGTCTCGGTGCTCTTCCTCGGCCTCGCCGCTGGGGCGATCGTCTACGTGATCGGGGAGCTCCAGCACGTCAACCGCAAGATCGGCAGCCACCAGATGGGCATGCTCGGCCTGCTCTGTGGCTTCCTCGCCGGCTACGGCACGGACATGCTGCTCAAGGGGATCGGAGCGTAGGGCGCCTGCTTGCCACGTTGGCACTCGCTGGGGTAGAGTGTTAGCAGTCGTACGCCGAGAGTGCTAACCACAACTCACACCTAGGGAGGTCCCCCTGTGGCCCTGAAACTTCGTCCTCTTGCAGACCGCGTCGTCGTCAAGCCCCTCGAGCGCGAGGAGATGACCAAGAGCGGCATTGTCCTCCCCGACACCGCCAAGGAGAAGCCCCAGGAGGGCACCATCGAAGCGGTAGGCAGCGGTCGCTACAACGAGCAGTCCGGCAAGCGGGTCGAGCTCGACGTCAAGGTCGGCGACCGTGTGATGTACGCCAAGTACGCGGGCAGCGAGGTCAAGATCGACGAGGTCGAATACCTGATCCTCAGTGAGAAGGACATCCTCGCCGTCGTCGGCACCAACGGATCCAACTGACCGTTTCGTAGAGCTCAGCGCCACCGGGCCGCCCGGTGATGCGCGTGCGTCGTAACCGGAGGCACTGAACTGTCATGAGCGCCAAGCAACTGCGCTTCAGCAACGACGCCCGCGACGCGCTCCATCGGGGCGTCGACGCGGTGGCCGACGCCGTCTCGGTCACGCTCGGTCCACGCGGTCGCAACGTGGTCATCGACAAGCGTTTCGGAGCGCCGCTGATCATCAACGACGGCGTCACCATCGCCCGCGACCTCGAGTTCAAGGATCACTTCGAGAACATGGGCGCGCAGCTGCTCAAGGAGATCGCGGTCAAGACCAACGACATCGCCGGTGACGGCACCACCACCGCCACCATCCTTGGCCGCGCCCTCATCAACGAGGGCCTGCGCAACCTCGCCGCGGGCGCATCGCCCACCGAGCTGCGCCGCGGCATGAACGCCGCTGCCGACGCGGTGATCGCCGCGGTACGCGCCCAATCGCACGCCGTTGCCGGCAACGAGGATCTGCAGCGCGTGGCCAGCATCAGCTCCGGCGATGAGGGCATCGGCACAATGATCGCCGAGGCCTTCGAGCGCGTCGGCCGCGAGGGTGTTGTCACCGTCGAAGAGGGCAGCGGCATCGACACCGAGGTCGACGTCGTCGAGGGCATGCAGTTCGATCGCGGCTACGTGTCGCCGTACCTGGTCACTGATCAGAAGGCGATGGAGGCGGTGCTCGACAAGGCTGTGGTGTTGATCACCGATGCCAAGATCACCGCGGTGGCCGACCTGCTGCCCGCGCTCGAGCTCGTGGTCCAGTCGGGCCGCCCGCTGCTCATCGTTGCCGAGGACGTCCAGGCCGAAGCGCTGGCGACGCTCGTCGTCAACCGCCTCCGTGGCTCCTTCACCGCGGTTGCGGTCAAGGCGCCGGCGTTCGGTGACCGTCGCACCGCCGTTCTCACCGACATCGCGGTGCTCACCGGTGCCACAGTGATCAGCGAGAAGGTCGGGCTGCGGCTCGACGCCGTCCGGCTCGACCAGCTCGGCAGCGCCGACCGGATCGTCGTCACCAAGGAGGACACAACCATCCTCAAGGGAGGTGGCGACCGCGCCGCCGTGGATGCGCGCGCCGAGGACCTCCGCCGCGAGATTGAGGAAACGGAATCCGAGTGGGACCGCGAGAAGCTGCAGGAGCGCCTCGCCCGTCTCGTCGGTGGCATCGCGGTGGTCAAGGTCGGGGCCGCCACCGAGGTCGAGATGAAGGAGCGCAAGTCGCGCGTCGAGGACGCACTCGCGGCGGTGCGAGCGGCGTTGGCAGAGGGATACGTCGTCGGCGGTGGCGTCGCCCTGCTGCGCTCTGTGCATGCGATTGACGGTCTGACGCTCGAGGACGACGCCCTCACCGGCGCCCGGATCGTGCGCAGGGCACTGCAGGAACCATTGCGGATCATCGCCCGGAACGGAGGCTTCGACGGACCGACCGTCGCCAACCACGTCGCCCAGCTGAGTGGCGACGAGGGCTTCGACGCGCGCACCGGTGACTACGGCAACCTCGTCGAGCGCGGCGTGATCGATCCCACCAAGGTCGTCGTCAGCGCCCTCACGCATGCCACCTCCATCGCCACCATCGTGCTCACCACCGAGGCTCTCATCGCCGATGCTCCAGAGCCCGAGGACGACGAGGCGGGTGGCGCAGGTCATGGCCATGCGCACGGCGGCGGCATGGACGCCATGGGTGGCATGGGTGGCATGGGTGGCATGGGTGGCATGGGCATGGGGGACGACCTCGACTTCTGAGCGCGCGGCCACCACCGATGGGCCGCGAACCGCCGGCCCCGCCTAGACTGACCGGCGTATGTGTGGGATCGCCGGATTCACCGGAGTGGACCAGGAACTGCTCGGTCGCATGCTCGACTCCATGGTGCACCGGGGCCCGGATGGCTTCGGCGTCGAGTTCAACGAGCACTTCTCGATAGGCATGCGGCGCCTGGCCATTGTCGACATCGAGGGCGGCAACCAGCCCATCTACACCGATGATCACCGCCTCGCCCTCATCAACAACGGCGAGATCTACAACGCTCCCGAGCTGCGTGCCGAGCTCGAGGCCAAGGGCCATCGATTCAGCACCGATCACTCGGACACCGAGGTGATCCTGCGCGGCTACGAGGAATGGGGCCAGGACGTCGTCACCCGCCTCACCGGGATGTTCGCCTTCGCGCTCTGGGACTCCACCCACAACGAACTGTTCCTGGCACGTGACCGGCTCGGCATCAAGCCGCTGTACTACACGCAGCACGGTGGCCGGGTGATCTTCGCGTCGGAGATCAAGGCGATCCTCCAGGACCCGACGGTGCCGCGCCGCGAGGACCTCAGCGTCTTGCAGCGATTCCTTCTCTTCCGAGTCCACGACGCCACCGAGGACACCTTTTTCGACGGCATCAAGCGGCTGCTTCCCGCACACACGATGACCATCGGTCCGGAGGGGATCCGCGGGTTCAGGCGGTACTGGAACCCGGAGGTGAACCTGGAGTTCTCCAGCGCCCGCAGCGCCGACGCGTACGCCGCGGAATTCGCCGCGTTGTTCGACCGCGTGGTCGCGAGGCACCTCCTCTCGGACGCTCCCGTCGGGGTGCCACTGTCCGGGGGCCTGGATTCCAGCGGGGTGGTGTGCACCATGGCGCATCTGATGGAGCAGGGCACCGACGTGCACACCGGCGGCACCCTGCACACGTTCTCCGCGCTGTTCCCCGGCCAGACCATCGACGAGAGTCAATACATCCACGAGGTCGAGGAGAAGGTGAGCAGCGTCCCGCACTACGCATACCCGGACCTCGACGAGTTCTGGCTGGAGATGCAGGAATGGATCTGGTTCCAGGAGGAGCCGACGATCGCGTCCGCGCCCTACGCCTACTACTGCGTCTATCGAATCGCCAAGGAGCATGTCAAGGTGATGCTGTCGGGCAATGGGGGCGACGAGCTCCTGGCCGGCTACATCCCTTACTTCCGCGCCTACCTCACCTCGGCGCGCGATCAGCATCGCTGGCTGGCGGGTGCCCGCGAGCTGCTGACGGGGCTCGACCTGTACCGCGGCTACTTCGGCGAGGCGCTGCGCTCGCGCCTGCCCGGCCGCGGCGGGTTGCTGAGCATGCGACCGATCCTCACCGACCCCAACGGGGAGCTGCAGAAGGTCACCTTCACGCCGGATCGCAACCTCAACGCCCGGCTCGCCCACGACGTGCTCTCCTACTCGACCCCCAACCTACTGCGCTACGAGGACAAGAACTCGATGGCATTCTCGATCGAGGCACGTGTCCCGTTCCTCGACCACGAGCTCGTCGAGTTCATTTTCAAGCTGCCCATCGACCAGAAGATCGACGGGGGCTGGAACCGCGCCGTCTACCGCCGTGCCATGCGCGGGCGGATCCCCGAGCTCAACCGGTTGCGCCGCAGCAAGATCGGCTTCACCAACCCCGAGGTGACCTGGATTCGCGGCCGCGCCGCACGTATGCGCGCGATCTTCGACTCGGCGACGTGTCGCGGGCGAGGCATCTACGACAACGACCGGCTGGTACGCGATTTCGACGCGTGGCTGGCGGGGGCCCCAGGTGATCCGCTCATCTTCTGGCGGACGATGGTCACCGAGCTGTGGATGCAGCGCTACATGGACCAACCGGTGGCGCTGGCGGCATGACCATGCCCGCGGCGGCGGTGTCGTGGCACGAGGACCGCGTGGTGGGGGGGCGCTCCTATCGCCGCGCCGCCATCGGCACCCACCTGGTCCACGTCAAGGAGCCGATCCTGGACGTGTTGCGCACCTACGTCACACCGGTGTTCGAGCCCGGCGACCTTCTCGTCCTCTCGGAGAAGTTCGTGGCGATCACCCAGGGGCGCGTGATCCACCGCTCGCTGGTCCGGCCCGGCCTGCTCGCGCGCCTGCTGGTCAAAGGAGTCATCAAGCTCAAGGACGACGTCGGTTTCTCGGACCCTGCCAAGATGCAGGTGGCGATCATGCGCGCCGGCTGGGCGCGCATGGCATTCGCGATGAGCGTCGGCGGGGTCACCCGCCTGTTCGGCCGTCACGGCGACTTCTACCGCCTCGCCGGCAACCGCGTGTCCGAGATCGACGGGTTCAACCCGCACACCGTTCGTCCGTTCAACGAGTTCGCCATGCTGGGTCCTGAGGACCCGCCGCGCGACGCCCAGGCAATCGAGGACGCCACCGGCTGGCCGGTGGTGATCGTCGACGCCAACAACGTCAACGTCGAGGTGCTCGGAGCCAGCCGCGGCGTGCCGGTGCCGGTCGCTGAGGTGCGCCTGGCAGTGCTCGACAACCCCCTGGGGCAGGGCGAGGAACAGACTCCCATCGTGCTGTTGCGTCCCCCGCCCGCGCAGTAGGCTGCTGCGGCGATGGTGGTGACCACCAAGTGGGCCGAGATCGACGCCGCGGCGTTGCGCGACAACGCCGCCTCCCTGCGCGCGTTCGCAGGCGACGGGTGCGCGGTGATGGCGATGGTCAAGGCCAACGGCTACGGGCACGGCGCGATCACCGCCGCCAACGCGGCGCTGGACGGCGGGGCGACCTGGCTCGGGGTGTCGTCGATGATCGAGGCGGTTGAGCTGCGCCGCGCCGGGATCGGCGCGCGCGTGCTCAACGCCGGTTGGACGATGCCCGCCGAGATGGCGACTGCCGCCGCCAGCGACGTCGATGTGGCCGTGTTCACGCCCGCCGACGTGGCCGCGGCACGCGACGCCTCGGGCAGGAAGAGGCTGCGGGTCCATTGGAAGATCGACACGGGGATGGGCCGTCTCGGCACCCGCCTCGAGGATGTCGAGCAGATGCGGGCCGCGTTACTGGGCGCGCGAGACGCGATCGAGGTCGCCGGCATCTTCACCCATTTCGCGTCCGCGGATGACGAGGCGACTGACGTGACCGTGGCCGCGCACGAGCGCTTCCTCGCGGTGGTGGCGGAGTCGGCGGAGTCGCTGGGCGGTCCCCTGGTGCACTGCGCCAACAGTGCCGCCGCGCTGCGCCTGCGCGAGACCCACCACGACATCATCCGGCCGGGGATTGCGTTCTATGGCTACCCACCCGCGCACAGCGGGGATGCGGTCCGTCTCCGCCCCGCCATGCGCATCTGTGCGCTGGCCACGCAGGTCAAGAACGTCGGTCCCGGCGACAGCGTCGGCTACGGTCGCGAATGGATGGCGACGCAGCGCACGCGCGTGGCCACGGTTGCCGCCGGCTACGCGGACGGGGTCGACAGGCGCAACGGCAACCGCGGGGCGGTCATCGCCGGCGGTGCCATCTGCCCGATCATCGGGCGCATCAGCATGGACCAGCTCTCCATCGACGTCACCGAGGCCGGGGACATCCGAGCGGGCAATCCCGTGATCCTCCTCGGCGAGGAGGCCGGCCACCGCATCGACGCGGCCGCCATCGCCGCGTCGATCGGCACAATCTCCTATGAGGTGCTCTGCGCGGTGTCGTCCCGGGTACCTCGGGTCGCGGTCAATGACAGCGGAGGGTGAGATGAGCCGGCCGGTGCGGATCGCGGTGGCGCAGTACGCGCCCACGCTTGGCGACGTCGAGGCCAACCGAGTCGCCGCCGTCCAGTGGGCGAAACGCGCCGCCGCCGACCAGGTCGACCTGCTCGTGCTCCCGGAGCTCGCTTCGAGCGGCTACGTCTTCGCGTCGGAATCCGAGGCGGCAGCGAGTTCTGAGGACGCCAAGCACGGTGAGCTCGTGGACGCCCTCACCGCTGTCTGCGCCGGCGGCATGTACTGCGTGGTGGGGATCAACGAAGCAGACGGGGCGGTGCGGTACAACAGCGCGGTGGTGATCGGACCGCAGGGACACATCGCCACCTACCGCAAGCTGCATCTCTTCAATGACGAGAAGTCCTGGTTCGAGCCGGGAGGCGAGTTGCCGGTGGTGGACCTGCCCTTCGGTCGCATCGGCATGGTCATCTGCTTCGACCTCTGGTTCCCGGAGGCTGGGCGTGCACTGGCGCTCGCGGGCGCGGAAATCATCGCGGTGCCCACCAACTGGGTGGCGTCGTTCCGTCGCCAGGTATACGACGCGGCCGGCTATTGCCTCGGCGACATCGTGGCCATGGCCACCGCCGGCCAGAACGGGGTGGTGATGGCGTGCGCTGACCGGATCGGCGTCGAGCGCGACGTGCGCTTTCTCGGCTGCTCGATCATCGTCGGATCAGACGGGTGGCCAGTCCAGGGGCCTGCCGGTCCGGCGGAGGAGGTGCTGCTGGTGGCCGACGTCGACCTCGACGGCGTCGCCCTGGCGCGCCGGCGCACGCCGCGCAACGACCTGTTCGGGGACCGCCGCCCGGACTCCTACAATGCTGTGGTCATCTCCGCCTCGCCGCCAGCCGGGGCGGTCACCACATCCATCCCATCCTGAGCGCCACAACTCCCTCCACGCCTCTCCTCGCCGACCTCAACGCCGCCCAGCGCGAGGCGGTGACCGCGCCGGACGGGCCCCTGCTCATCTTCGCCGGGGCCGGCAGCGGGAAGACGAGGGTGCTCACGCACCGCATTGCCCACGTGCTGGCCACGCGTGATGTCCGCCCGCACGAGATATGCGCTGTCACCTTCACGAACAAGGCCGCGCGCGAGATGCGCGGGCGGATCGAGGTGCTCCTCGGCGGAGGCACCTCCGGCATGTGGATTGGCACCTTTCACGCTCTCGGGGCGCGAATGCTGCGCCGTGACGGTGCTGCGATCGGCATTCCGAGTGGCTACTCCATCTACGACGAGGCCGATCGCGCCGCCGCGCTGCGCCGTGCGATGCAGGCCGAGGGCATCGACGACAAGCGCTTTCCCGCCAACAAGGTCGTTCACATCATCAGCACGGCCAAGAATGAGCTTCTCGATGCTCGCGCGTACGCGGCCAGGCATGCCGGCGACACTTATGAGGGAACGGTCGCGCGCGCGTTCATCGCCTACGAGGCGGAGATGAACGCTGCGGACGCACTCGACTTCGACGACCTGCTGGTCCGCACTGTGCAGCTCCTTCGGGAGAGTGACACGGTTCGCGAGACCTATCAGACGCGCTTTCGCCACCTCTTCGTCGACGAGTACCAGGACACCAACCTGGCCCAGTACGTGCTGGTCAAGCTGCTCACGGAGAGGCACCGCAACCTGACCGTTGTGGGCGACGACGATCAGGCCGTGTTTGGGTGGCGAGGTGCCGATGTGCGCAACATCCTCAGCTTCCGCCGCGACTATCCCGACGCCAAGGTGGTGACGCTGGAGCAGAACTACCGCTCCACGCAGGTCATCCTCGACGCCGCCCACGCAGTGATCCAGCAGAACAGCGAACGCGCCGACAAGAAGCTCTGGACCGACCGCAGTGGCGGCGAACTGGTGCGGCTGATCTCGGTGTACGACGAACAGGAGGAGGCGCTGGCCGTCTGTGGCGAGATCGAGATGCTGATCGGTCGTGAGGGGTTCTCGCTGAGTGACTGTGCGGTCCTGTATCGCACCAACGCGCAGTCGCGCGCATTCGAGGACATGCTGCTGCGCCGGGGGATCCCCTACCGCCTGGTCGGTGGACTGCGCTTCTACGAGCGCCGTGAAGTCAAGGACGTCCTTGCCTACCTGCGCCTGATCGCCAATCCGCGCGACTCGGTGTCCTTCGGCCGCGTCGTCAACGTGCCCCGGCGCAAGATTGGCGACCGCACCGTCGCTGAGCTCGAGCGCCTGGCGCGACGCAAGCGCATCTCGCCATTCGAGGCGGTGCGGGCGCTGGATGACAGCGCCGAGATCACGCCCGCGGCGCGAGCCGCTCTCGCCGACTTCGGCCGGCTCGTCGACGACCTCCGCGATCTCTCCGAGCGCATGCCGCTGCCGCAGTTCCTCGACCGCGTGCTCGACGACACCAACTACGAGCGCGCGCTTCGCGACGGCACGCCGGAGAACGAGGAGCGTTGGGCCAACATCACCGAGCTCGTTGGGCTGGCCAGCGAGTACGGCGACCTCCCGCCGCCGCAGGGGCTCACCCAGTTCCTCGAGAACGTGGCGTTGGTGGCGGACGTCGACACCCTCGACGACTCGGCGAACGGAGTCACCCTGATCACGCTGCACCAGGTCAAGGGCCTTGAGTTCCCGGTGGTGTTCCTGGCCGGAATGGAGGAAGGGCTCCTCCCGCACATCCGCGCGCTCGAGGAGGGCGACGCCGGCATCGCCGAGGAGCGCCGGCTCACCTACGTGGGCGTGACCCGCGCCCAGCGCCTGCTGTACGTCCTGCACGCGTTTCGACGACACCTCTACGGTTCCCAGCACCTCGCCGAGGCTTCGCGATTCCTCGCCGACCTTCCGGCGGAGCTGCTGGACATCGTGCGCCGCCCGGGTGCGGCGGCACCGTCGCCGCCGCGGACGCCGGGGGCGGTGCGCCAAGCGGTGCACGCCCACGCGGTGCGTCCCAACCCCGTCCAGCTGGCGCCGCAGCGCTACAAGGAGGGAGACCGCATCGCGCACCCCAAGCTCGGAGAGGGCAGCATCCTCAAGAGCACCATGACGCGCTCGGGCGAGGAGGTCGTCATCAAGTTCGACGACGCCGGCCTGAAGATCTTCGCGGTGGCCGACTCGGCCATCTACCCAGTCATTGACTGAAGCCGTGGTCAAACCGGTGCGCGGAACGCCCTCCATCCCCAAGGCCGCTCGGGACCGTGCTGCCGAGCTGCGCCACGTTCTCGAGGACAACGCCCACCGCTACTACGTCCTCGACAGTCCACAGATCTCCGATGCCGAGTACGACCGGATCTTTCGCGAGCTGGTCGACCTCGAGACCAAGTATCCGAGCCTGCAGACGCCGGACTCTCCGACCCAGCGAGTCGGTGGCGCCCCGCTGGAGAGCTTCACCAAGGTCCGTCACCGCAGTCAGATGCTGTCGCTCGGCAACGCATTCACACCGGCCGAGGTCGAGGCGTTCTTCGCCCGCGCGGAGCGGGGTGCGGGGCACGTGGACGCCTACGTGTGCGAGCTCAAGATCGACGGCCTGGCGATCTCTCTGACGTACCGCGACGGCGTGTTCATGAGGGCCGCAACCCGCGGGAACGGTGTCGAGGGCGAGGACGTCACCGCCAACGCCCGCACGATCCGCAGCGTTCCGATGCGAATGCAGGAGCCCCGACAATTCGCCGGTGAGTTCGAGGTGCGCGGCGAGGTGTACTTACCCAAAGCGCGCTTCGCTGCGTTCAACGCGCAGCTGGAGGAGGCCGGCAAACCGACGTACGCGAATCCCAGAAATGCTGCCGCCGGAGCGGTGCGTCAGCTCGATCCCTCGGTGACCGCCAAACGCGGCCTGTCGACTTTCATGTACCAGCTGGAGCCACCCAAGGGAGTGGCCACCCAGGCCGAAGCCCTCGATCTGCTCGGCAGCGCCGGTTTCCGCGTCAACCCGCACCGTCACGTGGCCGGCTCAGTCGACGAGGTGCTCGCCTTCATCGAACACTGGTCCGAGAAACGCCACGACCTCGACTACGAGACCGATGGGGTCGTGATCAAGGTGTCATCGCTGGCGCTGCAGGCGGAGCTCGGCAAGGTCTCGCGCTCCCCGCGCTGGGCGATCGCTTACAAGTTCCCCCCGGAGGAGGTTGAGACGGAGGTTCTCGACATTGCGGTCCAGGTGGGACGCACTGGCGCGGTCACGCCCGTCGCCCACCTGCGCCCTGTGTTCGTGGCCGGGTCAACCGTCCGGCGCTGCACCCTTCACAACGAGGACGAGGTGGCGCGCAAGGACGTGCGCATCGGCGACACGGTGCTGCTGCACAAGGCGGGCGACGTGATCCCGGAGATCATCCGCCCGATCCTCGAACAGCGCGCCAAGGGCGCCACGCCCTGGGTCATGCCCAATCGCTGCCCCGCCTGCGACAGCGAGCTGGTGCGCGAGCCTGACGAGGTGGTGCGTCGCTGCGTCAACCCACTCTGCCCGGCCCAGCGCCGCGAGCTTCTCCGTCACTTCACCTCGCGTGCGGGCATGAACATCGAGGGACTGGGCGAGGCCATCATCGACCAGCTCGTCGACGCGGGCTACGTCGCCGACGCCGCGGATCTCTTCGGGGTC
Source organism: Candidatus Dormiibacterota bacterium (assembly GCA_030948845.1). GTDB lineage: Bacteria > Chloroflexota > Dormibacteria > Aeolococcales > Aeolococcaceae > Aeolococcus. Next base: position 14,931 of record JALYZN010000006.1, on the reverse strand, counting down.
ACGGTCGAACAGCTTCTAACGCTGGAGGGCTTCGCCCAGCGTTCGGCGCAGAAGCTGCATGACTCCATCGCGGCACGCACGACCGTGCCGCTCTCCCGCCTCATCAACGCATTGGGGATCCGCCACGTCGGGGAGCACACGGCCGCGCTGCTCGCCGCCCACTTCGGCAGCATCGAGGCGCTCGCCGCCGCCTCCGCCGAGGCTCTGACGGCGGTGGAGGGTGTCGGCCCGGTGGTGGCGGATAACGTCGCCCGCTGGTTCGGCACCGACGAGGGCCGTGATCTCGTCGGCCGCCTGGGAGCGGCGGGGGTCACAGCCGAACCGGCCCGCGCCGCTGCCGGCGGTCCCTGGCAGGGCCAGTCGTGGGTGCTCACGGGTTCGATGGACTCATTGACCCGCCCCGAGGCCGAGGAGCGCATTCGTGGACTCGGCGGCACCCCGTCGTCGAGCGTCAGCAAGCGCACCCACACCGTGGTCGCGGGGGCGTCGCCGGGGACCAAGCTGGCGCGGGCGCAGGAGCTCGGCGTCCGCGTCATCGACGAGCAGGCCTTCCTCGACGAGCTTGCCGCCGCCGGCGGGTGATTGTCATGCCCGTCCTACAGTGACCCCGTGACCACGCAGACAACGCAGACAACGTCCCGGCGCGCCCGGCTGCTCGAAAATCCCGAGCTGCTGCGTGAGCGGCTGCGGGCCGCGCCGACGGGAGCGGGCGTGTACGTCATGCGCGATCTCGAGGGGCGAGTGGCATACGTTGGCAAGGCGGCCAGCCTGCGCAACCGGCTGCGTTCGTACTTCACCGGCGTCGAGTCATTGCCGACGCGAACACGCACGCTCGTGGAGCGAGTGTTCGACTTCGAGGTGATCCCCTGCCTCAACGAGCGCGAGGCGCTGATCCTCGAGAACAGCCTCATCAAGCAGTACCGGCCGCGCTACAACGTGCGCCTCAAGGACGACAAGAGCTACCTCTACCTCAAGATCCCCAAACCGGGGTCGGGACCTGCCCACGCCCCCGGCACCGCGCGCGAGCAGTTGCGCGCCCCGCGCGGCGAGCGCGGCGTGCTGGCCACCGAGTTCCCGCGGCCGTACTACACCCGTCGCATCGCCCGGGATGGGGCTCGCTACTTCGGTCCGTACACGAGTGCGCAGTCATTGCGCAGCACGGTGAAGTCGCTGCGCACCATCTTCCCGTTTCGCACCTGCAGCGACGAGATCTTCCGGCGGGGACGGGTCTGCCTGGACTACCACATCAAGCGCTGCAGTGGGCCGTGCGAGGGTCGTGTCGACGCCGCCGAGTACGCCACCCTGCTCGACCAGGTGGAGCTGTTCATGCAGGGGCGCAGCGATTCGCTCGACGCGCAGCTGCGTCGCCAGATGGAGGACGCCGCCGGCCGCCTCGACTTCGAGCTGGCCGCGCGGTTCCGCGATCGACTCCGCGCCATCGACCGCATCGCCGAGCGCCAGAAGATGCTCACCGGGTCGCGCGCCGACCAGGACTGTGTGGCGGTGGCGCTCGAGGGGGGCCGTGCGATGGTGGCGCTGCTCGCGGTGCGCCGCGGGCGCGTGCTCGGCATGGAGACGCACGAGCTCGAGGGCGTCACCGACCTGAGCGCGGGTGACTGCCTGGGCGCCTTCGTGCCGCAGTACTACGGCAACGCACCCAGCCTGCCGCGGACGGTGCTGGTGTCCGATCCGATCGAGGACGCTCTGGTCATCGAGGAGTTCCTTGCCGAGCAGCGCGGCGGGCCCGTCGACCTGCGCCACGCCAGGCGCGGCACCGGCCGCGAGTTGGTCGAGCAGGCGCGCAGCACCGCCCTCACCGCCCTGCGGCAGCGTCGCATCGTCGACGACTTCGACGCCGAGCGAACCGACGAGCTGCTCGTCGACCTCGCCGAGCGCCTGCACCTCCCCGGACCGCCGCGGCGTATCGAGTGCTACGACATCAGCAACACCATGGGCACCAACTCGGTGGGCTCGATGATCGTATTCGAGGACGGCCGGCCCCGACCCTCCCACTACCGGCATTTCGGCATCCGCACAGTCGAGGGCAGCGACGACTTCGCCTCGATGGAGGAGACGCTGCGTCGCCGTTTCACACGGCTGTTGCGCAGCCGCGCGGAGGGCGCGGGCGCCGACGACATCCCCGTCGACGACCCGGCCGGCAGCAACGGAGAGGTGCGGCCGCCGGAGGTCACCGATGGCTCCGCGGAGACCCGCCGCAGTGAGGACAGCTTCGGTGTCCTTCCCGACCTGGTGCTCATCGACGGCGGCAAGGGGCAGCTGGGTGCGGCGTACCGGGTGCTGAGAGAGGCCGGCCTTGGTCAGGTGCCGGTCTTCGGGCTGGCCAAGCGCAACGAGGAGCTGTTCGCCCCCGGAGTGTCGCGTCCCACCATCATCGAGAAGGACAGTCCGACCTTGTTCCTGCTCCAACGGGTGCGCGACGAGGCGCACCGTTTTGCGATCACGCACCACCGTGCCCGTCGCGCGCGCACGGCCCTGCGTTCGCGACTTGACACCGTTCCCGGTCTTGGACCAGTGCGCAAGCGCTCCCTGCTGCGCCGCTTCGGCAGCATCGACGGCGTCCGCGCCGCCAGCGTCGAGGAGCTCAGCGAAGAGATCCCGCGCGCGGTCGCGCTGAGCATCAAGGAGCTCCTCTGAGAAGCTACGCCGAGTGGGCCGACGCCGGTGGCGTCAGCGCACCGGCGGGGTTGGCCTGATCCCGACTCGTCTCGTCCTCCTTCTCGGCGCCGCCGCGGATCAGCGGGGTCCAGCTGACCACCATGCTCGCGCCGCCGGCGGCCGACGTGCCCACCTCCCAGCGACCGCCGCTGGCGCCGACCACCGCGGCGGCGATCGCGAGCCCGAGACCGGAACCGCCGGGAGCCTCGCTGGCGCGGCGGAAACGGTCGAAGATGTGGGTGCGCTCCAGGAGAGGGATGCCTGGGCCGGAGTCGTCGACAGCGAGGCGCACCCTCCCGTCGCGACGGCCGACGCGCACGTCGACAGTGCCTCCGGTGGGCGTGTACCGGCAGGCGTTGTCGAGGAGCACCCCGAGGAGGCGGTCGAGCCACTCCGGCGGGGCGCTGATCATCGTCGACACCGGCTCGACGGCGACGTGGAGCGTGAGCCGGCGCGCCTCGGCCACTGCGGTGAAGCGCTGCGCCGCCTGTTCGGCGAGGACGCCCAGGTCGGTGGCTTCGGAGCTCGGCGTCGGTCCGGTGCTATCGAACCGGGCCAGCCAGAGGAGGTCGTCGACGAGGCGTCGCATGCGCTTGCTCTCCACCCCGACGGCCTCGAACGCGTTGCGGTACCACGCGGTGTCCCGTTCGCGCTCCAGCGCCAGCGAGGTCTGCGCCTCGATCACGGACAGCGGTGTGCGCAGCTCGTGGGAGGCGTCGGCGGTGAGCTCGATCTGGCGCTGCCGGGCGCGTTCGATTGGGGCGGCGACGCGGCGGCCGACGATCAGCGCACCGAAGAAGACCGCGAGCAGGAGCACCGGCCCGATCAGTAGCTCTGCGGTGAGGAGATTGTGTTGCGTGACCGCGACGTAGTCGAGCGACTGACCGACCACGACGCGGCCGCCGGTCATGGCCGTGCCGACCACCCGGATCTGGTCACCACTCGGCAGCGTCACCGTGGTCGGTGCGGTGGCCGTCTGGGCGGGGCTGGGCAGTGGCGTGGTGCCGCTGCTGCCGTTGGCGGGCACAAGAGTCCGCCCAATCTCCTGCCCCACTTCGCCGCTGGGCAGCACAACCCAGAACAGCAGGGGTTCCTGATACACCGGCCCCGGATTGCGGAAGCTTCCGGGGGCGGGTGGTGACGCCGAGCCGGTCACGTTTTCATTCATGTACGTGGCGAGGCGATCGTCGACCGCCGCGACCAGGTTGCGGTCGACGATCAGCACCACCGCGCCGGCGATGACCACGTACGCGACGAGCACGACAGCCGTGGCGGTGAGCGCCACCCGAAACGAGGCACGACGGACGTCCCGCGCCGGGGCGGCCAAGGCCACGGACAGCCTGTCCAGCAAGCGGCGTGCCGCGCTCACGCAGGATCCAGCCGGTAGCCTGATCCGCGCACCGTGACGATGCGCACCCCCGCGTCGGGCAACTTGGCGCGCAGCCGGCTCAGTCGGACGTCGATGGCGTTGGAGCCGAGGGGATCGGTCTCGTCGCGCCACGCCTGTTGGGCAATGCTGTTGCGATCGACCACCTGGGGAGCGCGGCGCATTAGCAGTTCGAGGATGTTGAACTCCGTGGCGCTGAGGTGCACGGCGCGTCCATTCGCGGTGACCTCGCGGCGGCTGGGATCGAGCTCGAGCGCGCCGCGCACCAGGGTGGCGCTGTCGGTCCCGGGAGGTCGCCTCTGCAGCGCGCGGATGCGCGCCAGTAGCTCGCCGAAGTCGAACGGCTTGACCAGGTAGTCGTCGGCACCCGCGTCGAGCCCGTCGATGCGGTCGGCGGTGGTGTCGCGAGCGGTGAGCATGAGGAGCCGGGTGGGACGCTTCTCCTTGCGGGCCCAGGCCACCACGTCGAGGCCCGAAGCGCCCGGCATGCGCCAGTCGAGGATGGCGACGTCGTACTCGTAGAAGCGCAGCTGCTCGATGGCATCGTCGCCGCGCGTCACCGCGTCGACGAAGAAACCGTGATCCTCCAGCCCCTGGCTGAGCACGGCGCGCAGCCCGGGGTCGTCCTCGGCCACCAGGATGCGCACGCTCAGCCTCGCAACCATGCAGTCATTCTCCTTCGAGGATAGTCAAAGACCTTGCGATCTCATGACACTGTGCGAGGGGGAACGGGGTTGCACGCTCGGGCACCCCCTTCATAGGGTGTCAGCTCCGCCGACGTGAAGTCACCTGCGCCAAACCGGCGAAACGCCCACCCGCCGGTACACTCGCCCTCGTGACCAACTCCGAGCCGACGCGGCCGGCCAAACCCTGGATCCTCACGGGAATGAGCGGGGCAGGCAAGGCCACCGCGTTGCGCGCGCTCGAAACCGCTGGGGTCAGCAGCATCGACAACCTGCCCGTTCCCCTGCTCCCCGCATTCCTCGCCGAGCCTCGTGCCCAACCGGCGGTCGCCGTGGTCGACGCCCGCCGTGGGGACGAGCTTGCTTCCTTCGAGGGTGTCGAGGGTGCCGCCGTGGTCTTCCTGGATGCCCCCGACAGCGTCCTGGTGCGCCGCCTCGCAGACAGCAGCCGGCCTCACCCGTGCGCCTCGGCTGGGACAGGGCAGGCGGCGGTGACCGCTGAGCGAACGGTGGTGGCGCCGCTCCGCGCGGCTGCCGACGTGGTCATCGACACCGGCGCTCTGAGCGACGCGCAGCTGGCGCAGCGCATCCTCGAGGTGGTGGCTCCGGAGCGCCACGCCAAGGCAGGCTTTCGCTGCACTGTGTCGTCGTTCGGCTTCAAGTACGGCCCCCCGCTCGAGGCCGACTGGGTGGTGGACAGCCGCATCCTCCCGAACCCGTTCTGGGAGCCCGAGCTGCGGCCACTCACCGGCCTCGACGAACCGGTGCGGGAGTTCCTGTTGGGGAAGGAGGAGTCACGCGATTTCGTCGAGCGCACCGCGGGGCTGCTCGAGTGGGTCATCGCTGCCGCGCGACGTCGAGGCCGCGGGGCCATGCACGTCGCGGTCGGCTGCACGGGTGGCAGGCACCGCTCCGTGGTCATCGCGGGGGAGCTGGCTGCCGCGCTTGGCGCGGATGGCATCGCGGTGGATGTGCGCCACCGCGATGTCCACCGCCCCGATCCCCGCTAGACATGCGCGGCGGTTCGTTCACGGAGAGCGTCGTTGCCGAGCTGGCCCCGCATCTTCCGCCGCTGCCCCACTGCCGCGCGGCCCTGCTCGAGGGCATGAGCCTCACCGGTGACCCAGCGGTCGCACCCGGGGGGCTGGAGACACCACGCGCCGTGGCGGCCCGCTGCGCGGTGGCCATCCTCCATGCCGACGGTCGCTCCGGCCACGCGGTCCGGGTGTGCGCGTCGCGGCGGCCTCACTACCGCGTCGACGTTCCCAGCGACGGCCCCGCAGCGACAGCCAACAACTGCTGTCGGCGCAGCCGGCTGCGCGGCGCCTTCCTGGCCCTGGGCACGGTTAACCGTCCCGACCGGCCGCCCCACCTGGAGATCCCAGTGCGCGACAGCGCGGCCGCCGAACTGCTGCTCGAGGATCTCGGCGCCCTCGAGGTGCCGGCCTCGATCCGCATGCGCCGGCTGCGACCGGTGGTGACGGTGCGCAGCGCCACCGCCGTGGGCGCCGCGCTCAGCTCGATCGGGGCCCAGGGCGGCCGGCTGGCCTACGAGCAGGGACGCGTAGTGCGCGACGTCCGTGCCGGGGTCAACCGCAGCCTCAACGCCGAGACCGCCAACCTCAGACGGACCGTCGACGCCGCTGTGCGACAACTCGACGCTGCCGACCGAGTGTGTGCAGATGTGGGGCGTTGGGAGGCGCTCCCGCCAGCGCTGCGCGCTGCCGCCGACCTGCGCCGCGCCCACCCGGACGCCTCATTGGGGACGCTCGCCGAGCATGCGGGCATCAGCCGCCCGGCGATGGCGGGCCGCCTGCAGCGCCTTGTCGAGGCTGCACGACGGTGAACCTGGGACGGGTGCGCAGAGCACGGTGGTAGTGTCGAGCCCCGCCCGGCCTGGGGAACCTGGCCGCTAACGGAGGAGCGTCACGGATGGCTGTCAAGGTTGGCATCAACGGTTTCGGACGGATCGGACGCAACGTCTACCGAGCCGCCCGCGAGCGCAACTCCGAGCTTGAGATCGTCGCCGTCAACGACCTCACCGACGCGACGACGCTTGCCCACCTGCTCAAGCACGATTCGATCCTCGGACGCTTTCCCGGCGCGGTGACCGCCGACGGCGCCCAGATCTCCGTGGACGGCAGCCGGCTCACTGTCCTCGCTGAGCGCGACCCACAGCGCCTGCCGTGGGCCGACCTGGGCGTCGACGTCGTCATCGAGTCCACGGGGTTCTTCACCGACGCCACCAGGGCGCGGGCGCACATCGACGCCGGCGCCACCAAGGTGATCATCTCCGCGCCGGCGACAAACGAGGACATCACCGTCTGCATGGGTGTGAACCACACGGCGTACAACCCGGCCGAGCACCACGTGATCAGCAACGCGTCATGCACCACCAACTGCCTGGCGCCGGTCGCCAAGGTGCTCAGCGACAGCTTCGGGATCGAGACCGGTCTGATGACCACGATCCACGCGTACACCAACGACATGGTCCTGCTCGACACACCGCACAAGGACCTTCGACGTGCCCGCGCCGCCGGGCTCTCGATCATCCCCACCTCGACAGGAGCGGCCAAGGCGATGGCGCTGGTGATGCCCGAGCTCAAGGGCAAGTTCCATGGGATGTCGCTGCGCGTCCCGGTCAGCGACGTGAGCCTCGTCGACCTCACCGCCACCCTGGCCCGAGGCGCCACCGTGGAGGACGTCAACGCCGAGCTTCGCGAGGCCGCCGACGGTGCCCTCAACGGCATCCTGGCCGTCTCCGACGAACCGCTGGTGTCGATCGACTACCTGCACGACAGCCACTCCGCGACCGTCGACGCGCCGTCCACGATGGCGGTCGGCGACCGCACCGTGAAGGTGCTCGCCTGGTACGACAACGAGTGGGGATATTCTTGCCGGGTGGTCGACCTCGCTGAGCACATCGCCGGGCGCCTCTGATCTCCGTTCGATGACCAAGGCGACCATCGATGACATCGACATCTCGGGCAAGCGCGTCCTCCTGCGCGTGGATTTCAACGTTCCCCTTCGCCACGGACGCGTGGGGGACGATCGGCGCATCAGCGAGGCGCTCCCGACCATCAACGCGCTCCACGCGCGCGGGGCGCGGACGATCATCGTCACCCATGTCGGACGACCGCGTGGCCGTGTCGACGCGTCTCTCAGCGTGCAGCCGATCGCCGACCGCCTCGGCGAGCTGCTAGGAGTCGACGTGCCCGTGGCGCGGGATGTGGTCGGGCCTTCCGCGCTGGCCGTCGTCGACGCGCTCGCCGACGGCGACGTGGCGATGCTCGAGAACGTGCGTTTCGAGGCGGGGGAGGAGCGCAACGATCCCGCGCTGGCGCAGCGGCTCGCCTCGTTCGCCGACGTGTTCGTCAACGACGCCTTCGGCACCGCCCACCGCGCCCACGCCTCGACCGAGGGGGTGGCCCACCTGCTTCCGGCGGTGGCCGGTTACCTCATGGCACGCGAGCTCGAGGTGCTCGCTGACGTCCTCAGCGACGCGCGCCGCCCGCTGGTCGCGGTGCTGGGGGGCGCCAAGATCTCCACCAAACTCGGCGTGCTTACCAACCTGCTCGACCGTGTCGACAGCCTGCACGTCGGCGGAGCGATGGCCTGCACGTTCTTCCGCGCCAAAGGTGCGCCGACGGGACGTTCCCTCGTCGAGGAGGACCAGGTGCAGGTGGCGGGCGATGTCCTCGACGCGCCCGCTGCCAACGCAAAGCTCCGCCTCCCGGTCGACGTCGTCGTCGCTGCGGAGGCGACCGACGGCGCCAGTACCGAGGTCGTCTCCTGGGACGCCATCCCCGATGACCTCATGGTGGTCGACGTCGGTCCCCGGACCGTGGCCGCGATCGTGTCCGACTTCGGCGACGCCGGGACGGTGATCTGGAACGGACCGCTCGGCATCTACGAGGTGGACGCCTTCGCACGGGGCACCCGTGCCGTCGCCAAGGCGCTCGGCGAAAGCCATGCGTTCAGCGTCGTAGGGGGTGGCGACCTCGGCGCTGCAGTCGACGACTCCGGGGTCGCCGACAGCATCGACTTCATCAGCACCGGGGGTGGCGCCACGCTCGAGTTCCTCGAAGGCCGCACGCTGCCCGGCGTCGCCGTGCTGCGCGATCGTGAGGCCGTGGCCACGTGAGCCCGTCCCTGCGAGGACGGCCGATGGTCGCTGGCAACTGGAAGATGAACACCACCGTCCCCGACGGGGTGGCGCTGGCACGCGCGGTCCTCGAACGATGCGGCGCCGAGAGCACTGTCGACGTCGCTGTGCTGCCTCCGTTCGTGCATCTCTGGCCGGTTCGGGACGTGCTGGCGGCGAGTTCCATCCTCCTCGGTGCCCAGGACGTGTTCTGGGAGGAGGGCGGTGCGTACACCGGCGAGGTCTCGCCACCGATGCTCGCCGGTTGGTGCGACCTCGTCCTGGTCGGCCACTCCGAGCGACGCCACCTGTTCGGTGAGACCGACGCGCAGACGGCACGTAAGTTCGCGGCGGCACGGCGCCACGGCCTCACGGTCATGCTCGCGGTGGGGGAGACAGAGACCGACCGGGACGACGGACGCACCTTCGCGGTGGTCGATCGCCAGCTCGAGGCCGTGCTCGCCGGGATCGATGCCGCACCGCCCGCCGATGAATGGGTGATCGCGTACGAGCCCGTCTGGGCGATCGGCACTGGGCGTACCGCCAGTCCCGACGAGGCCGAGGAGGTATGCGCCCACATCCACGCCGCGGTCAGCGCTCGCGCGGGCGAATCGCCGCGCGTGCTGTACGGCGGCAGCGTCACCGCCGACAACGCTGCCGAGCTGTTCGGCCGTGCTGGCATCGACGGCGGCCTCATCGGTGGTGCCAGCCTCCAGCCGGACGAGTTCGGAGACATCGTCGCCGCGGCTGCGCTGATGGGCGCGACGCCGTGAGTGCGGTGCGCCCATTCGTCCTCGCCGTCCTCGACGGCTGGGGACAGTCCAATGACGCCTTCGGCAACGCCATCGCGGCCGCCGCCACGCCGACGATGGATCGGCTGATGAACACCTGTCCCTGGACGACCGTCGCCGCCAGCGGCGAGGCGGTGGGCCTGCCCGACGGTCAGCAGGGCAATTCGGAGGTCGGTCACCTCACCATCGGCGCGGGACGGGTGATCTTTCAGCCGCTGACGCGTATCAACCGTGCCATCGCCGACGGCAGCTTCTTCGACAACGTGGTCCTCTGCGACGCCGTCGATGCTGCGCTGCAGCGGGGAACGGCGCTGCACTGCATGGGCCTGGTGTCTCCCGGCGGCGTGCACAGCGACCAGAGGCAAGCTGTCGCATTGGCCGAGCTGGCGTGCCGCCGCGGGCTCGAACGCGTGTACTTCCACGCCTTCACCGACGGCCGCGACGAGCCCCCCACGAGCGCTGCCGGCTTCATGCGCACCTTCCTGGACGACCTGCAAACCGCCGGGTGTGCCCGGGTGGTGACCGTGACCGGACGCTACTACGCGATGGATCGGGACACGCGCTGGGAGCGCACCCAGCTCGCCTACGAGCAGATCGCCGGTACCGCTAGCGGCGCGGTGGCGGCTGACCCGGTGGAGTACATCGAGTCGGAGTACGCGCGTGACGTCACCGACGAGTTTCTCCCGCCCGCGTCCATAGCCATTGACGGGGAGCAGCCGGTGCAGATCGAGAACGGCGACTCGGTGGTGTTCTTCAACTTCCGCCCCGACCGGGGCCGCCAGCTCAGCCACGCGCTGGTGGACGTGGAGTTCGCCGGTTTCGAACGCTCGCGGGTGCTCGAGGACGTGCAGTTCGTGACGTTCACCGAGTACGAGCGCGACCTCGCCGCCGACGTGGCATTCCCGCGCCACGACGTCACCCACACGCTCGCCGAAGCGGTCAGCGCGGCCGGCCTGCGCCAGTTCCACGTCGCCGAGACCGAGAAGTACGCGCACGTGACGTATTTCATCAACGGGGGCCGCGAGGACCCGTTCAGCGGAGAGGAGCGGCTGCTGGTCCCGTCGCCGCGCGTGGCCACGTACGACGCCATCCCGGGGATGAGCGCCGTCGAGGTCACCAACGCAGTGGTGGAGCACCTGGAGGGCGCTGGCGACGATCTCATCGTGGTCAACTTCGCCAACCCGGACATGGTTGGTCACACCGGCGTGTTCGAGGCCACGGTGCGCGCTGTCGAGGTCGTCGACGGCTGCCTTGATCGCATCGACGCAGCCGTGAGAGCCGCCGGCGGCGGCCTGCTGATCACCGCCGACCACGGCAACGCCGAGCACAAGATCGATCCCCGAGACGACTCTCCATTGACGGCGCACACCACCAGCCCGGTGCCGGTGATCCTCTGCGGCACCGGCGCCTCCACCCTGCGCGAGGGCGGAGGCCTCGCCGACGTCGCCCCCACCGTGCTGACCGCGATGAGGGTGGATGTTCCCGATGAGATGACTGGCCGCAGCCTCTTCTGAGGTTCGCTGCAAGGCTCAACCGCTGGCCACCCAATCACTTTCGAACTGCTCTTCGAACGACGAAGCCAGTCGGGGGCTGGCGGGAATGGCCACGTCGAGCTCGTGGTTGTGCTCGAAACCGCTCACCGTCCAGTTGGCGCTGCCCATCACCACGGTCGAGGCGTCGACGATCGTGGCCTTGGCGTGGAGCTTCTCGCCGCCGCTCCGGTACAGGCGGACGGCCACACCGTGCGCGCGCAACGACGCGGCGGATGGGTCGCTCGCCCTCTGCGCCGGGTCGAGGAGCACGCGCACCGCGACCCCGCGTGCCAGCGCGGCTTCCATGGCCGCCACCACCTGCGCGTCCGTCAGTGTGAACATGGCAACGTCGAGAGTGCGGTGCGCACCCGCGATGGCTCCGAGCACCATGGGCAGGATCTCGGCGCCGGGTAGGGTGGCGCCGACCACCACCGCGGGGTCGAGTAGGGGCTCCGGTACCACCGCGGAGCGCCCGCACGTCACCAGGTCGCGGAGGAACACGCGACCCAGGTTGGCAACAACCGGCCCGCGAACCTCAACGTCGAAATCGTGGTTGGCGGCCGAGGCCGCGCCCCAGTTGATGCCCCCGACGGCGGCGACCACGCCGTCGACGAGGAGGAGCTTGACGTGGTCGATCATCCGCGCGCGGATCGGATAGTCGACGACGTCGATGCCGGACGCACGCAGCGTCTGGGCTGTCGCCGCGGTGGTCAGCTCCGACGGGTCGGCGATCATGGTCACCGCGACACCGCGGCCTTTCGCAGCGACCAGCGACGACGCCAGGTCAGCGCGGCCGAACTCGTACACCTCGACATCGACGGTGCGGCGCGCCGCGTCGATGAGGTGGCGCAGCTCGGTGAAGGTGGGCTCTCCGCTGCGGAGCACCCTGACCACGTCGGCGCCGTCGGCGACCGGCGGGGCGGGGGCGAGCAGCCGTGGCGCTGACGCTGGGCGCTGCGCACCCGCGCCGGCAAACGCAGACGGTCCACAGCCGACGGTGAGCAGCGCGGTCGCCAGCAGCGTCGCGGAGACGGGTCGCATCGGCAACAGAGAATACACAGATCAGTATGAGCCGGACGCTGGCAAGGGGGTTCGATCGGCGCCCGGCCCGTATACTCCCGGTCCGTGGCACCAGGAGGTCTCGTTGCGTGAAGGTCGGTTTCGCCGTCGCCCAGGACGTGCTCGGAGTGCTGGTGATGCTTGGCGTGTTGCTCCAGACGCCGAAGGCGACCGGCCTGGGCGGGACGATCGGAGGCGGTGGGGACTCGGGTGGCGGCTATCGCCGCCGTCGCGGGCTGGAGGCAAGCCTGCTGAGGGTGACGATCGTGTTCATCCTCCTGTTCGTCGCGGTGTCCATCGTCCAGACGTACATCGGCGCCCACTAGCGCGTCGCCACCGCCGCGCCGAGATCGGCGCGGTGCTCATCCTGGTGGTCGTGGCGGCCAGCGTGCTCGGGGTCAGCGCGCTGTCCCATCTAAAGTCGGCCACCCCGGACTACCGCGAGGGCATGGTCAGTGACGAGCGACCGATCTCCCTGAACCCGCTGGTCGGCGCCACCGACCCTTCGGTTCGCGACCTCGGTTCGCTGCTGTATCGACGGCTGCTTCGCCTCGACAACCGGGCCGTCGCGGTGGCCGACCTCGCCGCCTCGTACAGCGTCAGCCAGGACGGGCTCACATACCACCTGCCATTGCGCACCGGGCAGCAGTGGTCGGATGGACGCCGGGTGACGGTGGCCGACGTCCTCGCCACTGTGTCCTGGGTGCAGTCGTCCAGGTTCGGTGACGCGGTCATCGCGGCGCCCTGGCGCGACGTCCACGTGCGTGCCGAGGGCGACGGAGTGAGCTTCGACCTCGCCGGTCCGCGCGCCTCCTTCCCCGCGCTGCTGACTCAGCTGCCCATCCTGCCGCTGGCTGCGATCTCGCCCGCAGGTGTTGGCGCCCTCACGAGATCCGCGGCGATCCCGATGGCCACCTCGGGCGCTTTCTTCGTAGTCAGCACGACGTCAACCGCGGTCACGCTCTTCCCCAATCCACACGCGGCCACCGCCCCGCACCTCAACCAGATCGAGATCGACCTGTATGCCAGCTTCGCGGACGCCGCCGCCGCCTTCCGCGCCGGCAACGTCGACGGCGTGTTGGCCGCCGATCCCCTGCAGCGTGCCGAGCTTGCTGCCGCCGGCGGTACGGTGCACAACATCGAGACCTTCCGATTCGTCGACCTGCTTTTCAACGAGCGCGGGATCCTTGCCGACGCGGCGGTGCGCGGAGCGATCGCCGCGACCCTCGACCGCAGCGCGCTGGTGGCGGGTCCGCTCCGGGGGATGGCAGTCGCCCAGGCCGGGGCCATTTCGCAGGGGATCGCCTGGGCGGCATCCAAGCAGCCCGCCTCCGCGACCAACTTGGCCTCTGCGGTGAGCTTGCTGGATGCTGCGGGGTGGACCACCGGTCTTGATGGGGTCCGCTTGCACGGCGCCACCCGACTGCACCTGCGCCTCGCCGTCGCCGACATCATCCCTCTGCCCGACGTGGCCGCCGGCATCACCCTGCAGCTGGCGCGGATCGGGATCGCCACCCAGATCGTCACCATGCCCACGGTCGCCCTGCGCCAGCTCCTGGTCAGCGCGGGTGGGTACGACATGGCGGTCGCCGACTGGGACAACGGTCCCGACCCGGACGTCAGCTCCTTCTGGAGGTCGACCGCTGTCCCGCCGACCGGCTTCAACGTCTCGGGCGGACAGGTCGACCCGTTCCTCGACCAGGCACTCGATCGTCTGGCCACGCTCTCGGACACGGCAACTCGGGTGACGGCTGCGGCGGCGGTGTCGTCGCAGCTGGCCGACGACCTGCCCGCGCTGTTCCTGGAGACGCCCGAGCTGTCGCTGGTAGTGCGACCGGGGATCACCGTGAAGGTCCCACCGGTGGGCTCGAGCGGCGCCAGGTTCAACGACATCGCCAGCTGGCGTCGGGGCTGAAACCAGCCGCCTGCTAGGATCGGTGACCGCCGTCGCTCGCCGGGGTGGTGGAACTGGTAGACACGCAGCGTTCAGGGCGCTGTGCTCGTAAGGGCGTAAGGGTTCGATTCCCTTTCCCGGCACGCGCTTTCCGTTGCAAGAGCACAGTTTCTTGCTTTCGGCCGTCCATGTCGCGTCCGTTTCGGCACCGCGGACGACCCGCAGGCCGGGTCCGTACTGGAAGTCGATGAAGTCGGCCAGCGCTTCGGCACTCGCCTCCCCGCTGCACCCTTTCGCGCACCGGCTGGAATCCCACCGCCACGATGCCCGTGGCCAGGATGGACAACCCCAGGTTGGGCTTGCCGCCGCTGCCAACAAGAGTGCCGATTCCCACGGCGATCCCGACAAGCACGGCGGTGATGAGAACGGCGAGTGTGCCGTACATCAGGGTTCGGCTGATCGATGTCGATGTCGTAGAGGTGGTACCTGAGCATGGCGACGCCGATTGCGGCGGGCAGGCCGAGGCCGAATCCGGCGACCACGACGACGTTGTCCACCACGTTGTTCTGGGCCGCTGGCACGGCCAGCCCCACCAGGGTGTACGTGATCGAGATCAACACGGTCGTCTCCAGCGCGTAGGCGACCCGCCGCACCTGCTCGCGCTCGGCGCCGCTGGCGCTAGCGCGATGTCGAGCCACATGACCAGACGCCAGCGCGCCGACGGCAACCGACCGTTGGGGAACAACAGAAGGATAAGCACGACCG
>JALYZN010000089.1 GCA_030948845.1 Candidatus Dormiibacterota bacterium | reverse complement strand
CGCGCCGAGCACAGCACCCGGGAGCAGTGGCCGCCAGCCCCGGCGAGGAGCGGCGAGCGCCCGGGCGCCGGCGACGGCGGCGGCGATGATCACGGCGGACAGCGCGACGAGCTCGGGGAAGGCGACCGGCCCCCGCTGGGCGACCGTTCCGAGGCCCACCGCCACGATCGCGAACGCCCCGCCTCCGGGCAGAGCGGTGAGCCCCAGGGTGACGGCGGACCAACCCGACGGCCGGCGGTTCCACGAGGGGGCCGCCAGGAGCGCCAGCTCGATCGCCAGGAACAGCCCGGCCAGCAGCATGCCCGACGTCGCCAGCGAGCCGCCGAAGAGGCAGACGAGGACACCTGTGAGGACGGCGACGACGGATCGTCCCGCGGCCGCCAGCGTCAGCGCCCGGAATGCTGTGTATGCGCCCAGGCCCGCGACGGCGAGGCCGACGGTGGCGAGGGCGATGGCGGCGCCACCGGGGAGCTGGCCGCCGGCACTCTCCTGGAGCCGGAGGAGGACGAGGAAGCCGGCGGGCAGCGCGCCCACGGCCGCCCAGTCGCGGGCCGGCGCGGCGCCCTCGCCCGGAAGGGCCGGCGAGAGCAGGAGAGCGGCCCCGCCGAGTGCCCATGGAACTGCCAGCGCACCGCCGACGGCGCCCTGGGGAACGAAGGCGAGGTCGCTGCTCCCGGCCGCAGCGACCAGCTGGGCGGCTGCGGCGAGCAGGGCCAGGCCGGCGGCGCCGAGCAGGGCGGCAAGGATCGCGGCGGAGCGGGACCCCGGTCCCCGCTGCCCGCGCAGCAGCAAGGCGCCGGCCGCGATCCCCTCGACGCCTCCGCAGACGAGCACCAGGTTGCCCGATGCGGCCACGGCAGCGGCACCGCCGAGGCAGACAAGCAGGCCAGCGAGGCGGTCGGCGTCGACCCGCTGACGCGGAACCGCAAGCATCGCCGCGAGGCAGGCCACGAGGATGGCCGCCACCGAGCCCGAGTCGGCGCGCGCGGTGATGTCTACACCGGGGATGGCCGCTCCGAAGCTGCGCTCCAGCGAGCCGCCACCGGACGTCCCGGACGCCACCGAGAGGACCAGCGCCGCGCACGCCGCGATCGCGATGACGGCGACCCAGGCGGCCAGGTGGGCCCGGCGGCGCAGCTCGTGGACCACGGCGGCGCCAACCAGCGGACACGACACGGCAAGGACGAGCCGCAGGCCGGCGCTCAGCACAGCCTGCGCTCAGCCGGTGCGTGTGACGCGGCCCAGTGGTGCGTGCCCCACCTCCTCCGCGCAGTACGGGCATACCGCCCAACCCAGGCGGAGAATCCGGTCGCAGCCGTGGCAGCGGCGGGCGAACTGCGTACGGCAGTAGGGGCAGACGATGAACTCCGCCTCGATGTCCTTCCCGCACGAGGGGCAGGGGCGGAGCGCGACCGGGTCGCTGTCGAGCTCGAGCAGCGACTGCTCCTCGAGCGCGTAGGCGCGCTCCTCGTCCAGCGTGCGGGGCGGACGGACCACCAGGTACACCAGCGCACCTAGGAATGGTGGGACGAAGCCGAGCAGCAATGCGAACAGCTGGAAGGACGGCGATGCCGAGCGCCGCCGCGCGTCGCGCCACACGAAGTACGCGGTGGCGACCCAGAGAACTGCGACGTATCCGGCGACGGCGACCACCGCGACCACGAGCAGCGACACGCTGTCGGCGAGCATTCCTCTCACGATGCTTCCTCCTGCTTGCGCAGGGCGTCCTGCTCACGACGTGCGTCCTCGAGCCGGCGCCGTGCCTGGGCCACCACCTCGGGCCTGGCGCGGGTGGTGAAGGCCTGGTTGGCCAGCTGAGCCTCGAGGTGCTCGACGACGCCCTGCACCTCCTCCAGTCGTCGCCGCGCTCGCGCTCGTTCGCGCTCGCCCACCTCGAGGTGGTAGCGCGCCTCGAGGCCGCCGGCGACCAGCGCGACCCCGCCGTCGAGCTCGCCATCGACCACGTCGACGGGGACGAGCGAGGTGATCAGCCGTACCCGCTCCTCCCCCGCCACCACCGGGTCTCCGCCACGGACCTGGAGGCGATGCCGTTCCTCGCGGGCCACCCCGGTCTCGTCACGCAGGGCACGCACGCGCTGCACGAGCTGGAGCAGCTCGTCGACGGCGGCGCGGTGCGACCGGGCCACGCCGTCGCGCCATCCCGGCTGCACCACGGGCCAGTCGCGTAGCTGCAGCGAGGCGGTCGCGGTGGGCAGCCTCTTTGCGCACTCCTCGGTGATGAACGGCATGAAGGGATGCAGAAGGCGCAGCAGCACGTCGAGCGTGGTCACCGCGGTGTTGGCGGCGGCTTGGCGCGAGGGCTCGGGCGCGTCGTCGCGGAGGCGTGGCTTGACCATCTCAAGGTACCAATCGCAGAACGAGTGCCAGGTGACGTCGTAGAGACGCTCCATGGCCTCGTGGAAGCGGTAGCTGCGGACGGCCTCATCCACCGCCTCGACGGTTTCGGCCAGCTGTGACAGCATCCAGCGATCCTCGGGACGGAGATCCTCAACGGTGCCGGCCTCGCGGGGCGCGGCCATCCGGGCGCTTCCGTCATCGAGCCGGGCCACCAGGAAGCGGGTGGCATTCCAGATCTTGTTCGCGAAGCGCTGGTAGCTCTCGATGCGGTCCTCGTTGAAGCGCACGTCCTGGCCGCCGGTTCCGACGGCCGCGGCCCAGGCACGCACCGCGTCGGCGCCGTGCTTCTCGATCATTACCAGCGGATCGACGGCATTTCCCTTGGACTTGTTCATGCGGGTGCCGTCGACAGCCTGCACCGTGCTGGTGATGATCACGTCGGCAAAAGGAACGCTGCCGGTGAAGCGAAGCCCGGTGAAGATCATGCGCGCCACCCACAGGAAGATGATGTCGCGGGCGGTGACGCACACGTCGGTCGGGTAGAAGCGGCGCAGGTCGGGCGTCTCGTCCGGCCAACCGAAGATCGCGAACGGCCACAGCGCGCTGCTGAACCACGTGTCGAGGACATCGGGATCATTGGTCACGTCGCCGTTGGCGCACTCCGGGCAGGCGGAAGGCGGCTCGATCCAGGCGAAGACGTGGCCGTTGGCACAGGTGGAGACGGGGATTGCGTGCCCAAGCCAGATCTGCCTGCTGATACACCAGTCGCGGATGTTGCCCATCCAGGCGAGGTACACGTCCGTGTAGCGGCGCGGGTGAAACGCCGTCTCACCCATCTGCACGGCGGCGATCGCGGGCGCGCTCAGCGCACGCATGCGCACCCACCACTGCGCGCTGATCATCGGCTCCAGGACGTCCCCGCTGCGGTCGCAGTGGCCGACCTCGTGCACGTAGTCCTCCTCCTTGACCACCACGCCCGCGGCCCGCAGCGCCTCGGTGACCACCACCCGCGCGCGGGTGACGGTAAGCCCGTGGAACTGGGGCAGGTCAGGGACGTCCATGGTGCCGTCGGCGGCGATCACAGTCAGCATCGGGAGGCCGTGACGCTCCGCGATCTCGTAGTCGGTGGGATCATGCCCGGGGGTGACCTTGAGGGCGCCGCTGCCGAAGTCCGGCTGCACCGCGGCGTCCTCGATGATCGGCACTCGACGTCCCGTCAAGGGAAGGACCACGTTGCGCCCGACCAGCGCGACGTAGCGCGGGTCTCCCACTGCGACCGCGACCGCGGTGTCGCCGAGCATCGTCTCGGGACGCACGGTGGCGACGACGATGTCGCCCCCGCCCTCGACGGGGTAGCGGAGGTGGACGAGGGTGTCGGTGTGCTCCTGCCAGTCGATCTCCTCGTCGCTGATCGCCGACAGGTCGGTCGGACACCAGTTGACGATGCGCGGCCCACGGTAGATGAGCCCGGAGTCGAAGAGGTCCTTGAAGACGGTGCGGATGGCGCGAACGTAGTCGGCGTCCAGTGTGAACCTTGTCCGGCTCCAGTCACACGTGAAGCCGAGCCGGCGCATCTGCTCGTAGATGCGTCCGCCGTACTCGTCGTACCACGCGTCGACGCGCACCTGGAACAACTCACGACCGAGCTCCTCCTTGCTGGTGCCCTCGGCAGCCAATTGACGCTCGATCACGTTCTGGGTTGCGATGGCGGCGTGGTCGGTCCCGGGACACCACTCCACCTCGAACCCGCGCATGCGGTGATGGCGCGACAGGGTGTCCTGGATGGCGAAGCCGCATGCATGACCGAGGTGGAGGACACCGGTGATGTTGGGCGGCGGCAATGCGATGCTGTACTTCGGCCGCGAGGAGTCCCGGTCGGCGATGCCGATGCCGAGCTCCTCCCAGCGCGCACGCCAGGCGGGCTCGGCCGTGCGCGGATCGAACGTCTTCTCCATCGGCTCCATGGGTGGCGCCGAGTATAGGGACGCCTTCAGCGGCGACCCGACCGGCACCGAGCGGGTGGACCGCATCGCGCCGCCCGTCTTGATCAGGTCGGCGTGGGGGACGGAGTGGGAGCGCCGACCGTTGGCGAGGCCTCGGGATTGTGGTCGAGGCCGCTGCTGGCGTTGATGTCGACGTCGGCCTTCCACCTGCCATCGACCTGGATGGCGGCGTACGTGTGGGTTGTGCCCGCGACGGGTGTGACCCTGCTGCAGGTTGCCGCGGGGTCGTTGGCAGCGTTGCCGACGCACCACGTGATCACGCCGCTCAGCGTGACGTTGGCCCGCCCGGCGCCGGCGTCGGCGACCGCGGTGACGGTGACACCGTCGACCTCCCAGAAGATCCCGCCCGCTGTGCCGAAGTCGGAGTACACGCGGAGGAGCTGGACGAGGTCAGACGTGTCTTTGTCGGTGGCCAGCCACACCGGGACCTGGCTGTTGTCCTGGCTGCGGGCAGCCGCCAGGAAGCCGGCCAGCGCGCCGCCCGGGGTGGTCACTGACGGTGTGGTTGGGCTCGGGCTCGGCGTCGGCTCTGGTGCCACCGTGCTCCCGCAGCCTGCAAGGACCGCGCAGGCGGCGATCGCGATGGTGACTGCGACGCAGCGCGGCGATCCCATCCTCCTCCTCCAAGCGCGGTTGTGGCCGCCGATTATGGAGGGGTCATCGCGGAAGCGATCCTCTCAGCGCGCCGGGAGCGACCGCGCCGGATCGGTGACGGTGACCCATTGCGGCCGCAGCGGCGAGGCCGCGTACTCGAGCCGCAGCCCTGCGGAGCCCAACTGCGCGGCTGCCTGCTCGCGGGTGACCGGCGGAAATGCGGTGAGCCCCGGCTGCGTCGAGGCGTCGTCCTCGACGGTGTCAAAGTACGCGCCGCCCTGGCAGTCCCGGAGGAAGACCACCAGCCCGGCCAGGGGCGGCAGGCCCGTGCCGGTGAGATGGGAGCGGAGTGGCACCACCAGTGCGTCGGGCGCTCCCCGGGCGTCTGCAGCGATCGGCGCCGGCGCCTCCGGCGTGGTGCCGATCAGGTCGCCGTGCAGCGCCGACGCGGCGCGGACGGCGGCATCCTCGAGGGCGGCCGCGTTGCCGGCGTCGTATGCCTGGCCGAAGTCACCCAGCGCGCGCAGAGCGGGGGCCAGGGAGGGACGCGGTGCCGCCACCGTGCAGTCGGGGGTACGCGACCGAACCAGGATGAGGATCCCGCTCGCAAGCACCACGGCCACCAGGGTGACAACCGCGATCAGCCGGCCCCGCAGGGTCATCGACCGAGGCTAGGCGGACTGCTCGGCCGCGGCCGCCGCGGTTGCTGCGGCGCCGCGCTTGGTGGGCTCCTCGGTGAGCAGGAGGGGTTCGACGCCGTCGGTGATCGACTGCTCGGTGATCACGCAGCGCTTGATGTCTGGCCGGCTGGGTACCTCGAACATGCTGTTGAGCAGCACGTCCTCGATGATCGATTTCAGGCCGCGCGCGCCGGTGCCGCGTGCCAGTGCCTTCTGAGCGATCGCCTTGAGCGCGCCCTCATGGAACACCAGCTGCACGTCGTCGAGCGCGAAGAACTTCTCGTACTGCTTGACGAACGCATTCTTGGGCTCGGTGAGGATGCGGATGATGTCCTCCTCGTCTAGGTAGTCGAGCGACACATTGATCGGCAGGCGGCCGATGAACTCCGGGATGAGCCCGTACTTGAGGAGGTCCTGGGCCTGCAGCTCGCGCAAGATCCGTGTCGTCTCCTTGTTGCGGCTCCCGTGCGGCTTGCTGTTGAAGCCGATGGTGCGGTTGCCGACACGCTGCTCGATGATTCTCTCGAGGCCGTCGAAAGCGCCCCCGCAGATGAACAGGATGTTCGTCGTGTTGATCTGGATGAAGTCCTGGTGCGGATGCTTGCGACCGCCCTGCGGAGGAACGTTGGCGACCGTGCCCTCGAGGATCTTCAGCAGCGCCTGCTGCACGCCCTCGCCGCTGACGTCGCGCGTGATGCTGGGGTTGTCGGACTTGCGCGCGATCTTGTCGATCTCGTCGATATAGATGATCCCCCGCTCGGCGCGGGAGATGTCGAAGTCCGCCGCCTGAATGAGCCGGAGCAGGATGTTCTCAACGTCCTCGCCGACGTAGCCGGCCTCGGTCAACGAGGTGGCGTCGGCGATCGAGAACGGGACGTCGATGATCTTGGCCAGGGTTTGGGCGAGCAGGGTCTTGCCGCATCCGGTGGGACCCACCAGCAGCACGTTGGACTTCTGCAGCTCGACGTCGCCGCTCGACTTGGCGTGGGCGATGCGCTTGTAGTGGTTGAAGACCGCCACCGACAACACCTTCTTGGCGTGCTCCTGGCCGACCACGTACTGGTCGAGCGAGGCGGCGATGACCTGCGGGTTGGGGATCATCCCGCCCTTGCCACGCTTCTGCGTGGTGGAGCGGTTGTCCTCCTCGAGCACCTCCTGGCAGAGGTCGATGCACTGGTCGCAGATGTACACGCCCGGGCCGGCCACCAGCTTGCGCACCTGCTCCTGGCCCTTGCCGCAGAACGAGCACCGGGTGTGCCGCCGCCGGTCGTCGCGCTCAGTCATCGCTGGTCACCGTACCACGGCTCCGCCGCAGCCGCGCCTGCCCGATGAAACGAACCGATGAAGGGCGTTTCGCGGTCAGCGCGTCGCTGCGCCACCGCCGGCCTGGGGGCCTGCGTCGTCGCCACCGCCGCGGGCGGTGCCGCCGTTGCTCTCCACCTTGGGAACAGGGCCATCGCCCTTGGGACGGCCCTGGATGATCTCGTCGATGAGGCCGTAGGCCTTGGCCTCATCCGAGCTCATGAAGAAGTCGCGGTCGGAGTCGCGGTTGATCACCTCGATGGGCTTGCCCGTGTGATTGGCGAGGATCTCATCGAGGCGGCGGCGCACCCGCAGGATCTCCTGGGCGTGGATCTGGATGTCCGCTGCCTGCCCGCTGAAGCCACCTGACGGCTGGTGGATGAGGACGCGCGTGTTGGGCAGCGAGAAACGCATCCCCGGAGCGCCGCCAGCGAGGATGACGGCGGCCATCGAGGCGGCGATGCCCATGCAGATGGTGCCGACGCGCGGCTCGACGTACATCATCGTGTCGTAGATCGCCAGCCCTGCGTACACCGATCCACCGGGGCTGTTGATGTAGATCATGATGTCCTTCTCGGGATCCTCACCGGCGAGGAAGAGAAGCTGTGCCATGACGACGTTGGCCACCTGGTCATCGATCGGCGTCCCGATGAAGATGATCCGATCCTTGAGCAGGCGCGAGTAGATGTCGAATGCGCGCTCACCGCGGTTGGTCGTCTCAACGACCATTGGAATCAGGCTGTGCGGCGTCACGTTCTGTTGGTTGCTGATCATGGTCGGATTATAGGGACGAGCCTGCGATCCATCGGCCGCGTTTCGGTCAGCCGTGGACCGTCCCAACGAGATGGATCAGGGCCGCCCGAGCCCGTCGCGCCGTTATCCGGTCGGGACTGGTCGCTGCCAGGCGGAGCACACTGCGAGCGCGCAGCTCGTGCGCCCCGGCCAGCGCCTCGGTGCTGGGGGAGCGACGCGCCTCGGCACCGGCGAGGCGGTGGTAGAGGCCCTGGAGCAGCCAAGCCTGGAAGCGGCGGGGATCACCGGGGCCCGTGAGACGTTGCAGCACCGCCGCGGCGGCGGCTGCCCCGACGACGGTGGGCCCGTCAGAGTGGACGCGGGCGGCGAGGAGCGACGCCGCGCGAAGGTCCTCGGCAGACGACAGAGGCAGCTCGGCATCCGCCGGGATCAGCGCAGGCAGAACCAGGTCGTCGGGCTCGACGAGGGTGCAACCACCGTCGGGCCGGCGGGTGGGACGAGGACGCAAGAGGGGACTCCACCACACGGCTGTGGCAGCGTACACGCCGACTCGATTCTTGAGGGAGCTCGGCGCAGCTCAGCCGTCGCCGCGAACGATCTCGAGGAGGCGCTCACCGGCGCCGCGGCGGGCAAGGTCGACGTGCGTGCCCTGGTGGAGCCGGCGGCGCTGTTCGGCGGTGAGCTTGCGCCGCTCTGCGAGTCGCTGCTCCTCGCGGACCACCGCCGCCTCGTCGACCTCGATGCCCTCAGCCTTCGCAAGCGCATCGAGGGCGAGTTCGAGCCGCAGCCTCTGCACCGCTCCCTCGCGACGCTCGCCACGGAGCTTCTCGACAGTTGTGCCTGTGTACTCCAGATAGCGATCGAGTGGCATCCCCATCGACTGCAGGCGCACGTCGAGGTCGGCGACCTGGCGATCGATCTCGCGCTCGATCATCGACTCGGGAAGCTCGATGCCGACATGGTCGCGCAGCGCCTCGAGCGCGCTCGCCTCCAACGCCTCGCGGTCGCGCTCGGCGCTGGCCTCCTCGAGGCGCTCGCGGTAGTGGGCGCGCAGCTCGGCAAGGGTGGAACCGTGCTCGTCGAGCGCTGCCAGCGAGTCGTCCAGGGGCGGCAGGATGCGTTCGCGCACCGCGCTCACCGACACGTCGACGTCGACGACAGCGCCGCGCAGCTCCTCGCGGCTGAAGTCCTCGGGAAGCGTGAGCTGGAAGGAGCGCTGCGCGCCGGCCGATAGCCCGATGAGCGCGTCAGCGAGCCCGGGGAGAAGGCGCTCGCGATCGACGTCGAGGTCGCGGTCCTGCTCCTCGGCTCCGCCGAGCATCTCGTCACCGCGACGCATCACCAGCGACGTGCGCAGCACATCACCGGCCTGGGCGGGCCGCTCGACGTCGCCAAGCTCGCTGTTGCGGCGGCGCAACTCCTCGATCATCTCGTCGACCTGCTCATCGGTCACCGCGGTGGCGGGGACGTCCACGCGCAGGCTGCGGTAGTCACGCAGGTCCACGTCGGGACGAACCGTGACCGTCGCGGTGAAGACGAATGGTTGGCCGCGCTCCACCGGCTGGAGGTCGAGATGGGGATCGTCGACAGGCTGCACGCCGGCCTGGTCCAGCGCCCGCCTGTACAGGTCGGGCAGCAGCGCGTCGACGGCCTCCTGGCGCACAGCGTCCCAGCCGACCGCGCGCTCCACCATTGCCGCCGGTGCCTTGCCGGGACGGAACCCGGGAAGCCGCACCCGTCCTGACAGCCGACGCAGGGCCGCGCTGATGGCGGTCTCCAGCTCGGACGCCGGCGCCTCGACGCGCAGCTGGACACGCGAGTCGGGCTGCCGCTCGACGGCAACGGCGATGTCGTCGGGGGTAGTGGCTGTGCTCACGAACGTCCTTGATGAGGCGGTGGTGCGCGGACCGAGACTCGAACTCGGATGGGTTGCCCCACGGGATCCTAAGTCCCGCGCGTCTACCGGTTCCGCCATCCGCGCTTCCGTGTCCGCCGGGCGGCAGGGCAAGTCTACAGTGCGGTCCCCGACGGTTCCTGTCTCGTGAGCCCGACGCCCGGGCGGCGTCCACTCCGGGTGGCTGATCACAGATCTCCGACAGCCCCTTGATCCCGGAGCCCGCGGAGCCTAGGCTTAGCCTGACGGCCGGGACCAACCCCCGGTCCGAGGCACCCGCACCAGCAACCGACGGAGGTACCTGGATGGAGCCGCGCATGAGCGCCGCAACGGTCGAGAGCCCTCAGGAGATCGTCGCGCACATCGACCAGAAGGCGGTCCGTCTGTCCGCCCTCCTCAGGGACATCGACAACCACCCGATTGCGCTCAACTCGGAGCTGCGGGATCGCCTCGACGAGATCCTCGAGATGCTCGCCTGCCGCGTCACCGCGACCCGTGCGCTGCTGCGCCAGGCAGGTGGCGAGCTGGCCGGCGCGGGGAACGCCGCGTAGGCAACCCGCGTCAGCGGCGGGAGCTGCGCGCGCGCCGGCCGGAGCACTCAGGCCGGCGTGCAGGGCGTACACTTGTTCGCTATGGGCAGCTGCACCTGCGTCCTCCCCGCCCAGCTTCATCTCCGGCCTGACGGGGTCCACCTCCCCGACGGCGGTCGTCCGGGGCTGGTCGTCGTGGACGAGGTGTGGTCTGACCGGCTGCCAGTCTGCTCGGTCTGCGGCGCCGGCATCGAGGACACCTTCTACCGCTGCATCCCGTGCCAGTCGGTGCTGTGCCGGACCTGCGTAGCCGGCAGCGTGACCGTCGTCGAATGCGACTGCTTCACCGAGGTCACCGTCACCGGGGTGCAGCTCGCCGCGCGCCGCGCCGCCGCCGCACAGGCAGGTTAGGCCAGCCCCACCACCGCGCCGTCCGGCTGCACCAGCAGACCGGCCTGGGTTCTCACCACCTCGGTGTTGCTCAGCAGCGCGGCGCCGAGCTCCACGGGCAGCTCTGCCGGGCCGTCGCCCCAGTTGCAGGCGACGACGATGCCGGCGCGGCGCATCACCAGCCAGCGAGCGCCCTCGTCGAAGTCGACCGTCACGTCCGACCGGTCGCCGCTGCGGATCGCGGGCCTTGCCGCCCGCAGTGCGATGAGCTCCCGGTGCCAGCCCAACACGGTGTGGTGGGGATGACCAGCCATCTCGTCCCAGCGCAGCTTGCAGCGCTCGAAGGTGGCCGGGTCCTGAGGGTCGGGGACGTCGGCGGGGTCCCACCCGAAGGATGCGAACTCGCGCCGTCGCCCCTCCGAGACCAGCCTGCCGAGCTCGGCGTCCGGGTGGTCGGTGAAGTATTGGAAGGCCGTCGACGCAGCCCACTCCTCGCCGGCGAACAGTATCGGCACGAATGGTCCGAGGAGGACGAGCGCCGCCGCGATCTGCAGTCGCCCGGTGCTCATCAGCGCCGCGCTGCGCTCACCCTGGGCGCGATTGCCCACCTGGTCGTGGTTCTGCAGGTACCCGAGAAAGCGCGTCGCCGGGAGGTCTCCGACCGGGCGCCCATGGCGCCGCTGCCGGAACTGTGAGTAGCCGCCGGGGTCGACGAACACGTTGCGCAGCGAGCGCGCCACGTCCTCGACACGTCCGAAGTCCATGTAGTAGCCGCTGGTCTCGCCGGTCAGCGTGGCGTGCAGAGCGTGATGGAAATCATCGCTCCACTGCGCGTCGCAGCCGTAGCCGCCGCGTGAGGCGTCGTTGACCACGCGGGGATCGTTGAGGTCGCTCTCCGCGATCACCCACAACTCACGGTCGAGTGCGACTGCGAGATCATGCACAGCGTCGGCGATCTCCTCGACGAGGTGGATCGCGGAGGTGTCGACGATGGCGTGCACCGCGTCCAGGCGCACTCCGTCGCAGTGATGGTCGCGCAGCCACATCAGCGCGTTGTCGACGACGAAGCGGCGCACCTCGTCGCTGCCAGCGCCGTCGTAGTTGATGGCGTCACCCCACGGGGTGCGGTGGCGATCGGTGAAGTACGGACCGAACTCGCCCAGGTAATTGCCGTCAGGCCCGAAGTGGTTGTAGACGACATCGACGACCACGGCGAGTCCCGCGCGGTGGCAGGCGTCCACGAACCGTTTGAGCCCCTCCGGCCCTCCGTACGCCTCGTGCACCGCGAACAGGTCCACACCGTCGTATCCCCAGCCGCGCGTTCCCGGGAACGCGGCCACCGGGAGAAGCTCGACGGCGCCGACGCCCAGGGCGACGAGGTGGTCGAGGTGCTCGGCGGCGCCGTCAAAGGTGCCGGCCGCGCTAAAGGTGCCGACGTGCAGCTCGTACACGACGCAGTCACGCAGCGACCGGCCTCGCCAGCCCTGGTCCGTCCACACGAAGGCATCGTGATCCACGGCACGGGACGGACCGTGGACGCCGTGCGGCTGCCAGGGAGAGCGCGGGTCCGGCCGCGCCGCGCCGCCGTCGAGCACGAACGAGTAGTCGTCACCCCTGTCGACGGCACCATCCTGCAGCTCGAACCACCCCCACCCCACCGCAGTCATGGCGCGGCGCGAACCGCGCGAGTCCACCTCCACGCGCGAGGCGTTGGGTGCCCACACAGCGCAGCGATTCACAGTGACTCCCCCCGCATAATCCGACAGTTGAACAGCAGCCAACGCGAGAAGCGATTGTGACGTGATGATCCCCGGCGACAGCTCCAGGCAACCACAACGCCGGGCGACATACCGCGTCCAGCTGCGCGCCGAGTTCGACTTTGAAGCGACCGCTGCGCAGGCGACCTACCTCGCCGAGCTGGGAATCAGCCACGTCTACTGCTCCCCGTACACGCAGGCTGCCGCGGGCAGCACGCACGGGTACGACGTCGTCGACGCAACGCGCCTCAGCGAGGACCTCGGCGGCCAGCGTGGTCACCGCGCGATGACCGACACTCTTCGCGCGCACGGGCTCAGCCAGCTTCTCGACATCGTGCCCAACCACATGTCGATCGCGGACCGGCGCAACCGCTGGTGGTGGGACGTGCTCGCCGACGGTCGGGGCTCGCCATACGCCTCGTTCTTCGACATCGACTGGGAGGTCGATGAGCCCAGGCTGCGGAACCGCATCCTGCTTCCTGTGCTCGGCGACCAGGTCGGCCGGGTCCTCGAGGACGGCCTGATCCGCCTGGTCAGCGAGGCGGGTGCGCTGCTCGTCGCGTACCACGACAACCGCTACCCGCTGTCCATCGAGACTGTCGCCGAGCTGCTGGGGGCCGCGCGCGACCCGCGGGTTGTGGAGGTCGTCGCGGCGGTGGCACGGCTGCCGGTGGGGGTCGACGAGCTCAGCCGGCGAGAGCGCTTCGCCGCCCGCCGCGCCATCGGCGAGAACGTGGCACGGGTCCTCGATGCCACCGTGGCTGGGCCGGCCGTTGAAGCGCTGCTCAACGAGACCAACCTCGATGTCAGGGCGCTCGACGGCATTCTCAATGAGCAACACCACCGCCTGGCGCGCTGGACGACGGCCGTCGAGGAAGTGAACTACCGACGCTTCTTCGACATCAACAGCCTGGTCGCGCTTCGCATGGAGGATCCGGAGGTCTTCGCGGAGAGCACCGCGCTGATCGCTCAGCTCGTTCACAGCGGAGATGTCGACGGACTGCGCGTGGACCACATCGATGGGCTGCGCCGGCCCATCCAGTACGCGCAGCGGCTGCGCGACGCGACCACACCGAGTACCTGGCTGCTCGCCGAGAAGATCCTCGAACACGACGAGCAGCCGCCGCCGTGGGCGCTCGACGGCACCAGCGGCTACGACTTCCTCGCGGCTGTCAATGGTGTCTTCATCGACCGGGGCGGCCATGACGCACTCGTCGCCCTGCATGAGGAGGTCACCGGCCAGCCGTCCGACTTCCTCGCCTTCGCACTCGACGGCAAGCGCGAGATCCTGCGCACCACGCTGGTCAGTGACGTCGAGCGGCTGACCGGGCTGCTCGCCATCATCTGCGACGCGTACCCCGCCCAGCGCGACCACACCCACAGCGAGCTCCGCGACGCGATCGTCGAGCTGGTCGCGGCAGTCCCCGTCTATCGCACCTACATCGACCCGCGCACTCCGCCGCCGTTGGATGTCGACGCGGCGATCATCCGCCGCGCCGCTCGCGCTGCGCATGCCAAGGCACCAGAGGTCGACGAACGACTGCTCGATTTCATCGCCGACCTGTTCGTGCTCGGCGAGGCCAAGGACATCGCCACCGCGGGGGAGGATATGCACCTCGCCGAGAACGACCTCGTGCTGCGCCTCCAAGAGCTGTGCGCCTCCACCACCGCCAAGGGTGTGGAGGACACGGCCTGCTACCGCCACCTCGTGCTCGTCTCGCTCAACGAGGTCGGCGATTCACCCGCTCACTTCGGAATGGAGCTCACCGACTTCCACACGCGCAACGAGCGCACCCAGGAGGAGCGCCCGCTGGCACTGCTGGCCACCTCCACCCACGACACCAAGCGCAGCGAGGATGTCCGCTGTCGCATCGACCTGCTCAGCGAGGTTCCCGAGGAATGGGGTGCGGCCGTGCACCGCTGGATGGCGATGAACAGTGCCCAGCGAAGCCAAGGCCCGGTGGACCCGGCGATGGAATACCTGCTGTACCAGACTCTCGTCGGCGCCTGGCCGCTGAGCACCGAACGCGCGGTGACGTACATGGGCAAGGCAGCCCACGAGGCCAAGCGACAGACCAGCTGGCTGCAGCCGGACGAGGCGTACGACGCGGCCCTGCACACCTTCGTCACCTCGGTGCTGGCGAACCCGCGCTTCGTCGCCGACCTGGAGGGTTTCGTGAACACGCTGGTCGATTGGGGCCGCGTCAACTCGCTGGGCACCACGCTCCTCAAACTGTCGTCGCCGGGGATCCCCGACATCTACCAGGGCTGTGAGCTGTGGGACCTGAGCCTCGTCGACCCCGACAACCGCCGGCCGATCGACTATCAACTCCGTCGTTCGCTTCTGGCGTCCGGGCGCGGCCGCAGCGCCGCCTCCGCTTGGGCGGCCGATCGGGACAGCGGCGCCGCCAAGCTCCTCCTTGTCCGTGATGCGCTGGCACTTCGAGCGCGTCGTCCCGAGGCCTTCGATGCGCGGGGCGCCTACACGCCAATGCGCGCCGAGGGCGACTTCTCCGATGATGTCATCGCCTTCATCCGGGGTGTCCCCGCAGCGGTGATCGCGATCGCACAACGCCGCTCTCTCACGCGTAGGGGGCAATGGGGAGACACCATGATCCCGCTGCCCGACGGTGACTGGCGCAATCTCTGCGACGGCGCCTCGTTCTCCCAAGGTGCGCGCCTCGCCAACCTGCTCGCCGACTTTCCTGTGGCGCTTCTGGAGCGGGTCGGGTGACGGTGGGCAATATCCCCGCCTGGCCGGGGCGCCCCTACCCGCTGGGGGCGACGGTCCACGAGGACGGCACCAACTTTGCTCTGTTCGCGTCCGAGGCCGAGGCGGTGGAGCTGGTGCTTCTCGACGAGTCCGGTGGCATGCTCGCCGCCTACGACCTTCTCGAGCAGACCGACCTGGTCTGGCATGGCTTCATCCCGCGCGTCGGTCCGGGAGCCCGGTACGGGTACCGCGTCCATGGCGTCTACGACGCCGAACGGGGACTGCGCCACAACCCCCACAAGCTGCTCCTCGATCCCTACGCGCGCGCCATCTCCGGGCCCGTGAAGTGGGGACCCGAGGTGTTCGGGTACCCATGGGGCGCAAGCGACGACAAGGTGAGCGAGCTCGATTCGGCCGAACAGATGCCGCACAGCGTGGTCATCGACACCAGCTTCGACTGGAGCGGCGAGAGGCGCCCCGACGTGGCCTGGAGTGACACGGTCATCTACGAGACGCACGTGCGCGGCTTCACCATGCGTCATCCGGGGGTGCCTGACAACCTGCGGGGCACCTACGCGGGGCTGGCACATCCCGCCGCGATCGAGCACTTCACGTCGCTCGGCATCACGTCGGTCGAGCTGATGCCGGTGCATCACTTCGTTGATCCCCAGCATCTGGTCGACCAAGGGCTGACCAACTACTGGGGGTACGACAGCATCGGCTACTTCGCCCCGGAGCGCCGCTACGCTTCCGCCGGCCAGAACGGCGAACAGGTCGCCGAGTTCCAGGCCATGGTCAAAGCGCTGCACGCCGCCGGCCTCGAGGTCATCCTCGACGTGGTCTACAACCACACCGCCGAAGGCAATGAGCTCGGCCCCACTCTCTGCTTCAAGGGCATCGACAACCGCTCGTACTACCGGCTCGTCGAGGACAAGCCTCGCTTCTACTACGACGTGACCGGCACCGGGAACAGCCTCAACGCGGGCTCACCGGCGACGCTGCAGATGATCATGGATTCGCTTCGCTACTGGGTGAGCGAGATGCACGTCGACGGCTTTCGCTTCGATCTGGCATCCGCCCTGGCGCGGCAGTTCTACGACGTCGATCGCCTCTCAGCCTTCTTCGACATCATCCACCAGGACCCGACACTGGCCCACGTCAAGCTGATCGCGGAACCGTGGGACGTCGGCGAGGGCGGCTACCAGGTGGGCAACTTCCCGGTGCGTTGGGCGGAGTGGAACGGCAAGTATCGCGACCTTGTGCGTGACTACTGGCGAGGCCAGGTCGCCGGCGTCGGCGGCCTGGCCAACCGCCTCACGGGCAGCAGTGACCTCTACCAGGACGATGGCCGCTCGCCCTTCAGCAGTATCAACTTCGTTACCGCGCACGACGGTTTCACGCTGCGCGACCTGGTCTCGTACAACGAGAAGCACAACGAGGCCAACGGCGAGGGCAACCGCGACGGTGCCGACGACAACCGCTCCTGGAATTGCGGCGCCGAGGGTGAGACGGACGACGCCGAGGCACTGGCCCTGCGCGCACGCCAGCAGCGCAACCTCATCGCCACGGTCCTGCTCTCGCAGGGATGCCCGATGCTGGTCGCGGGTGACGACATCGGCCGTACCCAGCGCGGCAACAACAACGCGTACTGCCAGGACAACGAGATCTCCTGGCTTGACTGGTCCAACGTCGACGAACCGTTGAGCCAGTTCACGCGCCGCCTGATCGCGCTGCGCGGCGAGCAACCGGTGTTGCGCCGGCAGCGCTTCTTCGAGGGTCAGGTGGGACGGGGGCAGCGCCGCAAGGACGTCGCCTGGTTCGACGACGAAGGCAGTGAGATGACCGAGGCGGAATGGGACGACGAATCGCGACGCTCGCTGGCGATGCTCCTCAACGGCGATGAGATCCCCGACCACACCGAAGATGGTCGCCAGATCCGCGGTGACACGCTGCTGATCATCTTCCACTCGCTGCACAAAGACATGTCCTGGAGCCTGCCGCGCGGGTGGGGCGACCACTGGGAGGTCCTGCTCGACACCGCCGACGACGCCGTCATGGACACACCGCGGACGATCGACTCCTCGGAGGCCCTGCACGTCACGGCGCGCTCGCTGATGGTGCTGCGCCGCGTCTGAGCGGTGCTCAGCGGGCCAGCGGGAGGGTCAGCTCGAAGACAGTGGCGTGGTCATCACCATCGACCAGGGCGACGTCGCCACCATGGCGTCGCGCCACCTCGCGCGTGAAGTAGAGGCCCAACCCGATGCCGGGGATGTGCGAATTTGCTGCGGTCACCACGCGGCCGAAGCGGGTGAAGAGCTTGTCGCGGTCCTCGGGTGCGATCCCCAGACCATGGTCCGCAACGCGGATGCGGGCGGTGTCCGCATCGTCCGTGATGCGACACACCACGTCGCCGCCGTTGGGCGAGTACTTGACGGCGTTGTCGATGATGTTGCGCAGAGCGAGCACCACGCGCTCCGAGTCGACCCGCGCGAGGATGGCCCCCTCGGGCAGCTCCACATGCAGCCGGTGCTGTTCTGAGGCACGTGGCGCCACCGAGTCGGCGGCCTCGCGGACCAGCGAGCGAAGATCGACGGTCTCCGTCTGCACGCCTGCAGGGCTGTCCTCAACGCGGGCGGCCACGAGCATGTCGTTGACCAGGCCGTTCATCTCGTCCGTGCGGCGTTCGAGGATCTTCATGACATCGTCGAGCGGCCCGGAGATGTCACCGAAGAAGCCGCCGCGGATCAACGAGAGGTACCCGTGCAGGACGGTGAGCGGGCTGCGCAGCTCGTGTGAGGCGAGCCGGAGCAGGTCGGTCTTGACGCGCTCCAAAGACTCCAAACCGGCTGCGTGCTCGGCCAGCTCCGCGAGGGCCACGCTGAGCACCTCGTCGAGGCGCAGGGCGCGTAGCGGCTGAGCGGCTGTCCGGGCGATGACGTCGAGGACTTCGCTGTCGTGGGCGGTGAACCCCTCGGAGCGCCGCCGGCTCACGCAGAGGATCGCGATGTACTCCCCGCCCGCCGAGATCGGCGCCACCAGGAGGTGGGCGAGGCCGTCATAGGTCTCGCGGAGAGCGGCACTGATCCCCGCGATCGACTCGACCGACTCGTCGAGCGTGCCGGCCTCCGGACGCCCGGCCGCGAGCGCGAGGCGGCTCAGCTGCTCGCCGGCCAGTGGCCACCTGCTGCCGGTCGGGACGCTCTCGCCGAACGGATCGTGACAGCCGGCCACGATCATCTCGTCGCCGTCGATCCAGGACATCACCCCGCGGTCGGAGCGGGTCTCCAGGACCGCGCGGTGGAGGACGCGCGCGATCAGCGCCTCGCCGGCGGGCGCCGAGTTGAAGTCCTCGACCAGCTCCGGGATCAGCGCCTCCGCCGGCGCCCGCATGAAGGCGTGGGCGCGCGACATCGTCCGCCGTCCCACTTCATCCTCCGTTTCCATGGGCCCGTGGATGGTATCGATTCCCAGGGGCGGGGACCAGACCCCCCTTGAACGGTTGCGGACCCAGCGGGCGTGTCAACAACCGCATCCGCGCCACTGGCCGGACCGCCTAGTCTGGCCGCCGTGAGCACCCCGCCCATCCACGTCGCCCGCTTCCACGAGTTGAGCGCCCGCACCTTCCACGACATCGTGCGGCTTCGCCTGGACACCTTCATCGTGGAGCAGGACGCCCCGTACCACGAGCTCGACGGCCGCGACCTGCTCGAGAGCACGGAGCACTTCTGGGTCGAGATCGACGGAGCGCCGGTCTCCTATTTGCGCGCCTATCCCGGTCCGGAGGCTGCGACCTGGATCGGCCGGGTGGTCACCGCCCCCGCCTATCGCGGCAGGGGCCTGAGCACCCTCCTGATGCGCCATGCGCTCGACCGGGTGCCCCGGCCGGTGCGGATCTCCGCCCAGGAGCGGTTGGGCCCGTGGTACGCGGGCATGGGGTTCGAGCGGTGTGGCCTTGATTTCGTGGAGGACGGGATCGCCCACACGCCGATGCGACTAGGCCCGGGATAGGGGTATCGGGCCTGTCGAGGCGGGGTCACGAAGCCGTGCCAGGCCACGGACATCGGGTGCCCGCTCAGGCGCGGTGGTTCACGCTCGGCAAACCGGGCGCCCAGAGCCAAGCCCGGGCTTGCGAGGTCATCACACCCGTATGCGCCCAGTCAGCAAGGAGAGCGGGTGGCGGACAGCCGTCGCCGCGCTCGTCGCCTCTGTCATCGCTCTGTTAACCGTTCCGGCCGCGCTGGCCGCCGGGTCGGCGACCCTCTACCCCAACGGGGTCGCCGGCACCCGTGCCAACACGGAGTGGCGGACCAGCTCGTACGGCGGCGGCGCGGTGTTCCGGCGCACCCTGCTCCATGCCTACGCCACCGCCGGCGAGTACCTGCTGATGGGTTCGACAGCCATCGGTGTCGGTACCGCCGACATCATGGTGTGGGATCCCGGCGTGGTCACCGGAACGGTGGGCCTGGAGTCGGTGCCGCCGACGCCCTCATACAGCTGCGCGGCGCAGCGATCTGGCAGCGGGCTCGCGGCCCAGGGAAAGATCGTCAGCCGCGCCGCCGAGCTCGCCGGACCGGACACCGTGCCGGCGGGTGTGGCCAACGGCTACACGCCGTGCTACTACCTGGTCCCGACCACGGGCATCTACAGCATCGCGGTAATCGGGCCGGCGGGCTTCAGCACCGACATCGACGGACAGGTACAGACGGACGTCGCGCTGACCCGCCCGCACGACTACGACGCCACCCAGATGACCACGGCCGCGGCCTGGGACGTCACCGTCCGTGGCAGCCTCGGCGACGCCGCCACCACTCGACAGGGACGGCTGTTCACCTACACGCTCTCGCTGTTCGCCGGTGGCAACGGCCGTCCAGTGGACATCGTGACCTACGTGGTCACCCCCGACGGCTTCCGCTACAAGGTAGACGACCGTGGCATGGACCCGGCGGGCTGGATCCAGTACGCCAACCGGCTCGGCTTCCTGGACCCGGACGGCAAGACGCCGCTGTACCACGACGCGCTGGCGGTGAACAGCGGGCATCCCGCCCAGCTCACCAGCATTCAGGGTGGGGTCCTCTTCGCCCGGCCGGAGTTCCCGATGTTCTTCGAGCCGCCCGCCCCCCAGGCGCTGACCGCGCTCGGCATCCCGCTCGCTCCCACGGCCCCGCAGGTCAGCTCGCTCACCTTCCAGGGCATGAAGCGGTTCGGTGTCGCGCCGCCCCAGTCTGGCGGCTTGTTCTCCTTCACGTCGTCGGTCACAGGTGTCTATCAGATTGTGATCAGCGACGACGGTGTCACGTTCGACCCCACCAACCCGCAGAACCGCGTGCTGCGTGGCTCCGCAGTGGCCGGGCTCCAGAAGGTCGCCTGGGATGGCAAGGACAACTCCGGTGCATACCTGCCGATCAAGAGCGCCGCGTACCCATACCACGTGAGCATCCATGCCGGTGAGTACCACCTCCCCTTCGTTGATGTCGAGAACAACATCCAGGGCGGCCCGTCGATCACTCTGCTCAACCCACCCAACGGCGTGTGTCCCGCGCTCAATGGCGGCTGCTCCAGCGCCTTCTACGACGACCGCGGCTACACCACCACGACGGGACAGTCCGTGGGGACAGCGGGCACCGTTCTGTGCGGGCTGAACCCCCCGGCGGTGGCGTTCAGCGACCCCGTGCTCGGCTATGACACCACCTCGAACCAGCGAGCCTTCGGCACCCCCGTCGGCGGTAACACCAACGTGCCGTGCACCGGCAACTTCGGCGACACCAAGGGTCTGGACCTCTGGACGTACTACGCGGCCGCCCCGGTTAGCGGTGAGCTCACCGTCGGCGATCAGCCGTCGCCCACCGGCTCACCCCTGTCCATTTCGGACTCGCCCCCCACGACGGACTCCCCCCCACTCCGCCGTCGCCGGCCAGGCTCTCGACACCGCAGACAGGGACGGCCCTCGCAGGACCGTTCGCTGGAGGTGCGGTAATCGCTGTTCTCGGGACCGGTCTGGCGGCGAGCGCGGGTCGCCGCAGGATGGCCATCCAGGCCCCCCGTACCCCCACTA
The DNA here is from genome assembly GCA_030948845.1 of Candidatus Dormiibacterota bacterium. Classification (GTDB taxonomy): domain Bacteria; phylum Chloroflexota; class Dormibacteria; order Aeolococcales; family Aeolococcaceae; genus Aeolococcus. The sequence continues at coordinate 8,205 of JALYZN010000089.1, read as the reverse complement.
GCGGGACTCGCCCAGGTCGCTGACCAGTGACCCCACCACCTGCTTGGCGTCGCCGAACAGCATGGTGGTGTTGGGAAGGTGGTAGAGCTCGTTACCGATGCCGGCGAAGCCGGGGGCCATGCTGCGTTTGATCACCAACACACTTCCTGCGTTGTCGACGTCGAGGATCGGCATGCCGTAGACGGGGCTGCCCGGCTCGTTCTTGGCGGCAGGGTTGGTGACGTCGTTGGCGCCGATGACGATGGCCACGTCGGCGCGGGAGAGCAGCTCGTTGGCCTCGTCGAGCTCGACCATGTGGTCGTACGGCACGTCCGCCTCGGCGAGCAGCACGTTCATGTGCCCCGGCATCCGCCCGGCGACGGGGTGGATGGCGAAGCGCACCTGCGTGCCGTTGCGTTCGAGCGCGTCGGACAGCTCGCGGACCTTGTGCTGCGCCTGGGCGACGGCCATGCCGTATCCGGGGATGATGACCACGAGCCGCGCCCCGTCGAGGATGGCCGCGCCGTCAACGCTGGTGCCGCTGCGCACCGGCCGGTCGTCCTCCCGCTCAGCCTTTGCCGACATGGTGACCTGCCCGAACGCGCCGAAGAGGATGTTGCGGAAGTTGCGGTTCATAGCCTTGGACATCACCACGGCCAGGATGAAACCGGAGGAGCCGTCCAGCGCACCGGCGATCTCGAGGACTTTGTTATCGAGGGCGAAACCCATCGCCACCGCTGAGAGTCCCGCGTAGGAGTTGAGCAGCGCGATCACCGTCGGCATGTCCGCGCCACCGATGGGGATGATCAGGAGCACGCCGAAGACGATCGCCGCAGCGACCACCACCGCGAAGACAGCGGCGTTGCTCGGATCGATCGCCAGCCAGGCGATGCCGGCAAGCGCGATCCCCAAGATGGACAGGTTGACGACGTTCTGGCCGCGGTAGACGACCGGTCGCCCCTGGATGATCTCCTGCAGCTTGCCGAACGCCATCAGGCTGCCGGTGACAGTGAGACCGCCGAGCACCACCTCGATGCCCAGGACCACCATGGTGAAGCGGTCGAGGTGGGGCTGGCGGATGATGTACTCGGCGACGCCGACAAGCGTGGCGGCGGCCGCGCCAAAGGCATGAGAGAGCGCGGTCCTCTGCGGCATCGCAGTCATGGGCACGAAGGCCGCCAGCGGCAGGCCGATCGCAGTGCCGCCCGCCAGGCCGACGATGATCCAGGTGAACTGGGTCACGTCGGGGCGCACGAACGTGCCTACCACGGCGAGGACCATGCCGATCTCACCCGCGAGGACGCCGCGTCGCGCGGTGTGCGGCGCCGTCATCCATTTGATCGCGAAGATGAACGACAGACCCGCTGCCAGGTACAGGTACTGGACGATGTTCTCGCGCATCAGCTGCGCTTCCGGAACATTCGCAGCATGCGGTCGGTGAGCAGGAAGCCGCCAATGACGTTCGATGACGACGCTGCGATGGCGATGGTTCCGAGCACGGTCGTCGTGAGTGAATGCGCGCTTCCCACGATGACGATGGAACCGACCAGCGCGATGCCGGAGATCGCGTTGGTGAGCGACATCAACGGCGTGTGCAGCAGCTGGGGAACGCGCCGAATCAGCTCGAAGCCGAGGAATGACGCCAGGAGGAAGACGTAGAGGCCGGTCTCGATGCTCATGACGTCGCCGTGCTCGGCGCGTCTGCCGGCGGAGCGTTGAGCATCGCGCCAACGCGCTCGTTGACGAGCTTGCCGTCACGCGCCACCAGCGTGCCCTGCACGATGGGATCCTCGCCGTCGAGGTCGATGTCGCCCTCCTTGGCGATATGCAGCACGAAGTTGGCGAGGTTGCGGGCGAGCATCTGGCTGGCGTCCTGGGGCACGGTGGCGGGCAGGTTCTCCGCCCCCACCAGGATGACCCCGCCGATCTCCACCGTCGTGCCGGCGACGGTGCCCTCGCAGTTGCCGCCGCGCTCGGCGGCGAGGTCGACGATCACCGAGCCCGGTTTCATCTCCGTGATGGCCGCCGCGGTCACCAGGATCGGCGACCTCTGTCCGGGAACCAGCGCGGTGGTGACCACGACGTCGCTGGCACCGATCTCGGCGGCGAGAGCCTCCTGCTGGCGCGCCAGCTCATCCTCGCCAGCGCCGGTCGCATATCCGGAGGCGTCCTCGCCACCGGCGGCGACGTCGGCCAGGTCGACGAAGCGTGCGCCGAGGCTCTCGATCTGCTCGCGCACCGCGGCGCGCACGTCGTAGGCGCTGACGTTGGCGCCGAGCCGGCGCGCGGTGGCGATCGCCTGCAGCCCGGCCACCCCGGCGCCGAGCACCAGCACCTTGGCAGGAGGGATCGTGCCGGCGGCGTAGGTCAGCATCGGGAACAGCCGCGGAGCCAGTGACGCAGCCAGGATCACCGCCTTGTAGCCGGCCACCGTCGCCTGCGATGAGAGTACGTCCATCGGCTGGGCCCGGGTGATGCGCGGCAGTAGGTCGATCGCGAAGATGGTGGCGCCCGTCTCCGCGAGGCGCTTCATCGCGGCGGGCTCGCCGAGCGGGTCGAAGAGGCCGGCGAGGACGTGGGAGCTTCCCACGCCGTCCCAGGTGACGGCACCGGGGCCGCTGCCGCGCACACAGAGCAGCACCGAAGCCTGCTTCAGCACGTCGGCTGTGGAGCCGGCGATCGTGGCGCCGACGGCAGCGTACTCGTCATCGGGCCAGCCCGCGGCGGCGCCTGCGTTGCTCTGCACCACAACGGCGTGCTCGGCCGCGACCAGCGCACGCACGCTCGCCGGGCTGGCGGCAACGCGTCGCTCGCCCTCACCCGTCTCATCTGCGATGCCGATGGTCAGCGTTGTGCGTGGTTCGTCCGGCCCGCTGGCGGAATTGCTCATGAAGGTGTCGGATTATGTCGATCCGGGCCTGTCGTGCTTCGTTTGAGCTCTACACCACTAGGTTGACGACCCGGTCCACGACCACGACGACCTTGCGCGGCTCGGCGCCGCCGAGCAGCTCGGCGACTCGCGGCAGTTCGAGAGCGCGCTGGCGCAGCTCGTCCTGGTTCGTGCCCGCCGGCACGGTGAGCGTGCCGCGCAACTTGCCGTTGATCTGCACAGCTACCTCCACCTCCGCGCGTGCCGCCAGGGCGGGATCGTGCTCGGGCCAGCCGCCGCGGGTGTGCACCGAGCCGTCGTGACCGGTGCGCTGCCACAGCTCCTCGGTGATGTGCGGCGCGAACGGCGCCAGGCAGAGCAGCAGCGTCTCCGCGTCGACACGCCGACCGCGACTGTCCGTGGCCTCCTGGTCGAGGTCGCGGGCGAACTCCATGAGCTGGGCGATGGCGGTATTGAAGTGCAGCCCTGCGATGTCCTCATCGACGCCGCCGATGAGGCGGTGGCGGCGGCGCTCGCGCTGCTCATCGTCGATGTCGACCGTGGCGTTCTGGGTGCCCCGCCAGACGCGATGCAGGAAGCGCGTGATCCCGGTGATGCCCTCGTCGCGGAAGTCGCCGCCCGCTGTGTACGGCCCGAGGAACATCAGGTAGAGGCGGAAGGTGTCGGCTCCGTACCTCTCGATGTACTCGTCGGGATTGACCACGTTGCCGCGGCTCTTCGACATCTTGAAGCCGTCCTTGACGATCATCCCGTGGGCGCGGAACCTCGTGTACGGCTCCGGCTCATCGACCAGGCCGATACCGTGCAGCGCGCGCATCACGAAGCGCGCGTACAGCAGGTGGCGGACGGCGTGCTCGTTGCCGCCGATGTACATGTCGACGGGCAGCCAGCGCCGCGTCCGCTCCGGATCGAAGGCGACGTCGTCAAAGCCGGTCGATGGGTAGCGCAGGTGGTACCAGGAGGAGTCCAGGAACGTGTCGCTGACGTCGGTCTCGCGACGCGCCGGCCCCCCGCAGACGGGGCAGGTCACGTTGACCCAGTCCTCGACGGTGGCCAGCGGTGAGACGCCGGTGCCGGTGGGCCGAAAGTCGGTGACTTCGGGCAGCAGCACGGGAAGGTCATCGTCGGGAACCGGCACCTGACCGTCCTTGGTGCAGTGGATGATCGGGATCGGCGGACCCCAGTAACGCTGGCGCGAGATCAGCCAGTCGCGCAGCCGGTATGTGATCGTGGCCTCGCCGCGGTGCGTGTTCTCGAGCCGCTCGACGATGCGCCGCCGTGCCTCCTCGGACGGCAGCCCGTCGAGGTCGCCGCTGTTCACCATCGTCCCCTGGCCCGTGTACGCGCCCTCGACGGGCTGCGCGGGGAGAATGACCTCGACCATCGGGAGCGAATGCGTCGTGGCGAAGGCGTGGTCGCGGTCGTCGTGGGCGGGCACGGCCATGATCGCGCCGGTCCCATAGTCGTAGAGGGCGTATGGCGCGGCCCAGACCGGAACCCGGTCTCCGGTGATCGGATGGATCGCCGACGAGCCCAGCTCGATGCCGATGGAGAAGTCGGGCTCGGCCTCCGGTCCGGGGAGACGGTTGCGCCACGCGTTCAGCTCACCGCGCCGCTCTGCGGGGACGAACTCCTCGAGCTGGGGGTGGTCGGCGGCGATCACAACGAAGGTCGCGCCGAAAAGGGTGTCCGGGCGCGTTGTGAAGACGGCGACGTCCTTGCGCTCGCATCCCTCGAGGTCGAAAACGATGCGCGCACCCTCGCGGCGGCCGATCCAGTTGCGCTGCATCAGCTTGGTCGACTCCGACCAGTCCAGTGTGTCCAGGCCGTCGAGCAGATCCTGCGCGTAGTTGGTGATCTTCAGCCACCACTGGCGCAGCCAGCGCGTCTCCACCACCGAGCCGCAGCGCTCGCAGCGCCCCTGCTCGACCTGCTCGTTGGCGAGCACCGTCAGACACGACGGGCACCACAGCACCGCGCCGTCACGCCATTCCACCAGGCCGGCCTTGAAGAGCTGCAGGAAGATCCACTGCGTCCAGCGGTAGTACGACGGGTCCGCCGTGTTCACCTGGTGGTCCCAATCGAAGATGGCGCCGATCATCTTCAGCTGGTTGTCACGGAAGTTGGCCACGGCGCGGCGCATCACCACGGCGGGGTGCTCGCCGATCTTCAGCGCGTAGTTCTCGCTGTGGATCCCGAAGGCGTCGAATCCCATGGGCTCGAACACGTTGTCGCCGTGGAGCCGGCGCCAACGCCCGTAGATGTCGCAGCCGCTGTAGGGCACCATGTGGCCGACGTGCAATCCCTCGGCCGACGGGTACGGAAACATCGAGAGGTTGTAGAACGGCCGGTCCGATGACTCGAGGTCGGTGCGGTGGTCGCCACGCTGGTCCCAGATGCGGCGCCACTTCGACTCGACCACGGAGGGCTCGTAGGCGTCGAGCGTGTGCGACGCGGTCGCGCTCGGGACGGAGGTGGTGTCGGCCATAGCAAGGGCAAGGGTAGCCGAGGCCCTGCCCGCTACAGTCCGGCGGTGGCCGATCGCGCGTTCAGGACGCTCGTCGAAGGCGGGGCCTACTTCGAGGGGCCGCGCTGGCGCGACGGCAACTGGTGGGTGTCGGACATGTATCGCCACGCCGTGTTCTGCGTCACGCCGGACGGGGCGGAGACGGAGATTGTCCACGTGGAGGGGCAGCCTTCGGGGCTCGGCTGGCTGCCCGACGCGTCGCTGCTGATCGCCTCGATGCGCGACCACCGGCTGCTGCGCCACCGGCCCGACGGCACAGTGACCGTCCACGCCGACCTCGCGGACGTCTGCGGCGGTCTGCTCAACGACCTCGTCGTGGACGAGCGGGGCCGCACCTGGGTCGGTGACTTCGGTTTCGACCTCCACGCCCTCGACACCCCGGCGAGCACCTCGCTGAAGCGCGTCGACCTCGATGGCACCGTGACCGTCGTGGCGGAGGACCTCTTCTTCCCCAACGGCACCGTGATCGCACCCGGCGGGCGCACCCTGATCGTCGGCGAGACCCTGGCCAACCGCTACACATCCTTCACCATCGCCGGCGACGGTTCGCTGCAGGACCGCCAGGTGTGGGCCCAGCTCGGCCCAGAGGTCATCCTCGGGGACGTGATGGCCACGCTCGAACAGCTGAGGGTGGCGCCGGACGGTTGCACGCTCGACGCGGAGGACCACATCTGGGCGGCCGACGGCATCGGCGGCCGCTGCATCCGCGTGGCCCGGGGTGGCGAGATCGTCGAGGAGGTGCGCCCGCCCGGCGGTCTCGGCGTCTTCGCCTGTCAGCTCGGCGGAGAGACGGGCCGCACACTACTGCTCTGCTGCGCGCCCGACTACTTCGAGAACAACCGCCGCGAGGCCCGCGAGGCGGTGCTGATCACCACCGAGGTGGAGGTTCCGCACGCCGGGCTTCCCTGACCTAAGCCGGAACCACGGCTACCATACGGGCTGTTCGGCACGCCGCCGGCGCCCCACGCCGACGTAGCTCAGTGGTAGAGCAACCGCCTCGTAAGCGGTAGGTCGTCAGTTCAATCCTGACCGTCGGCTCCGTCGCCCATTCTGAATACGAACGCGGCGACTTTCACCCCTGTACAGGCCGGTTTCTGCTGCCTACAATCTCGGGTGGCAGTCGCTCCATTGCAGCGGGTTCTGTGGCCGACTCGCTGAGATAGATTTGCGACGGAGGTTGAAGGGCTGATGAGTCGTTTGACGGTGGTCCCCGCGGCGCCGGAGACGGCGTTCTCGCGGCTGGTCGCCGACTACCTCCAGGACCGCCGCGCCGGCGGAGTCTCACCCAAGACGGTGGCCATCTACGCCGACGCGCTCAACGGCGTGCTCCTCCCCTTCTGCGCGGCACACGACGTCAAAGAGCCCGCTCACCTCACCAACCGGCTGCTCAACAACCTTGGCGCCGGTCTGCTCGATGGCACGCTGTCGCGGCGCGGGCGGCCACTGTCCAAGGCCACCGTGCACAGCTACATGCGCGCCGTGAACACGTTCCTCGAGTGGGCCGGCGCTCAGCCCGGCGAGACTGTCGGCGGCAAGGGAAAGCTGCCGTCGATGGCGCGCCAGGTGCTCGACGTCCTGAGCCGCGACGAGGTGGCGGCGATGGAGGACGCGGCGACCACGGAGCGCGACAAGCTCATCGTCCGGCTGCTCTTCGAGACGGGCATGCGCCTCGGTGAGCTGCTCGCCCTCAAGGGCGACGACCTGCAGACCACCGGAGGACGTGCCGTGCTGCTGGTGCGCCACGCTAAGGGTGATCGCGGTCGCCTCGTCCCGGTCTCTCCGACACTCGCCCGTCGCCTGCGTCGCTACTCCGACCACACTCGCCGCGAGGCCCGCAGCGACCGGCTCTTCCTTGGGCTTCGTCGTCGTGCGGCCACGGGGGAGTTCGAGCCGCTGACGCTGTCCGGGGCGGAGCAGATGATCCGCAACCTTGCCGTCGTGGCGGGCATCGCCAAGCGTGTCTACCCGCATCTGCTCCGACACAGCATGGCGACCGACTTCCTGCGCCGCGGCGGCAACCCTCTCCTGCTGCAGCAGATCCTCGGCCACACCTCCCTGGCCATGATCACCCAGACCTACCAGCATCTGACCTTCGGCGATGCACATGACGAGCTGATGCGCGTGCTCCTGGGTGACGCTCGGAACTGATCGCGACGCGGTCATCAGTCCACCGCGATACGCAGCTGTCCGGCGACGGCCGTCGGCGCAGGCCGAGGCGATCGACGGCGGCCAGTATGACGGTCGGGTACCGACACTGAGCGAGCGTCGGACGTTGAGGGCTGCGGCGTGCTGCCGCCGCGACGCAACCCAACCTCGGACGACGGCGGACGCTCGACCCAGTCGAGGAGCTCTGGGATCACCGGCTGCGCAGCGACGGCGCGAGCGACACGCAGTGCGGTGGTGACGTTGACCGGCCGTCCCAGCGCGGCGGAGGACGCGGTGGCCACCGCAACGCCGGAGCGACGTGCAACCTCAGTCAGCGACAACCCGCGCACATGCATGGCGTAGCGCAATTCGGCACCGAAGGTGATGCGACTGTTCACGCCCTACAGAACCATGTACCGACCCGCTGGGTCGGACACAAGCCGAGCGGATCGGAGCCTGCGGTGGCGCCCCCGCGCCGAGCTGACCGGGCTTAGCCGGCGCCGTGGTACGCCTTCCAAACCTACACACACCAGTTTGGTGCCACTGTGTGTCATGTGGTCAGGCGCGAACCAGCAGAGCTGATCGAGGCGCGACTACTGCAGCGTGTCGGGCGGCAAGGCTTGCGCGGCGCTGTCGGTGGGAGGAACAGGCAGGGCCGTGGCGA
>JALYZN010000055.1 GCA_030948845.1 Candidatus Dormiibacterota bacterium | reverse complement strand
TGCAGGGACGCCGGCAGTTGCGCCCGCGGGCTGACCCTGGTCGCCGCCGCGTGCCCCGCCCTCGCCGTCCTGGCGGCTGTCGAGGAACTGGACGTCGCTGGCGTTGACCTCGGTCTTGTAGCGCTTGGCGCCGGTGTCCTTGTCATCCCAGGAGCGGGTTTGCAGGCGTCCTTCGATGTAGACCATGCGGCCCTTCTGGAGGTACTGGCCGCAGAGCTCGGCGAGCTTGCGGTTGCCCTGGTTCCAGACCACGATGTCGTGGTAGTCGGTGAACTCGCGGCGTTCGCCGCTGGCGTCCTGCCCGTAGCGGTTGGTGGCCAGCGCCAGGTTGCATACGGCGGTGCCGCTGGGCGTGAAGCGAAGCTCGGGGTCGCGGGTCAGGCGGCCGATCAGCATCACGCGGTTGAGCGAGCCGGACATCAGTTCTCCTCCTCAGTAGTGGCGGCCAGCGCGGCAGGCTCGTCGTCGGCTTCATCGTCGTCCTCGTCATCATCATCGTCCGCATCGGCGGCGACAACTGCCTGACGCGCTGGAGCCTCGGCGCCGGCGACCGCTTCCGGCTCGGCGTCGTCCTCGCCCCCATCGCGGACCACCAGCAGGTGACGGAAGACCGTCTCGTGGATGGCCAGGGCGCGCTCCACGTCGCGGACGCGGGCGCCGTCGAGGCGGATGTGCAAGAGCATGTAGTGGCCGTCGCGGAGGTGGGCGACCTCGTAGGCGAGGCGGCGCCGTCCCCAGTTGGTGGTGCGCACAACCGTGCCGCCGGCGCCGGTGATCAGCTGCTCGACGGACTCCGCGCTGGCCTGGAGCCCCTCCTCATCGAGCTCGGGCCGGACGATGTACATGAGTTCGTAGTCGCGCACCATGCGCGCACCTCCTTTCCCGTGGGCTTGCGGCATCCGGACCTGATGCTGTGCCAAGGTGGCTGGCAGGCAGCGCCGGATGCAGGAAAGCTTCTGCGACTGTCCTGCGAGGACGCTCGGGAGCATACCAGTAGGGCGTCTTCGGCCGATCCACAGGGTGAACCAGGGTCGCAGCTGCGCTAGCATCGCAGGGTCGATGCGGCACGCCAGGGTCGGCGGAATCACCCTGACCTTCCGGTAGACTCCGAGCCCGCCGAGCCGCGGTCAGCTAGCTCAGTTGGTTAGAGCGCACGGTTCACATCCGTGAGGTCGAGGGTTCGAATCCCCCGCTGACCAGCCTTGTCTTTACTGAGGACGGCATTGCGCCTCCTCGACCGACCGGCGGACCCGGCCGGGCTCACCTCCCACACTCGGCGCGACCGCGCCGGCTAGCTGGTCAGCTCGCAACCCTGGGTGGTCAGCCCCCGCCGAGCTCCTTGTAGGCGGCCTCGTCGAGCAGCTTGGCTCCGCCGTCGTCGACGTTGTTGAGCCGGATCATCCACCCCTCACCGTAGGGGTCGGCGTTGACCCGCTCGGGAGCGTCGCTGAGCTGGTCGTTGACGCCGGTGACGGTGCCTCCGATCGGTGCGTACAGGTCGCTTGCCGCCTTCACCGATTCGATGGTGCCGAACTTGTCGCCCACCTTGAGCGTGGTGCCGACGGCAGGCAGCTCCACGAAGATGACGTCGCCGAGCTCGGACTGGGCGTGGTCGCTGATGCCGATCGTGGCCACGCCGCCCTCGACGTGCACCCATTCATGGCTCTCGGTGAAGCGGTATTCGCTGAGGTCAGGCACTCATCCATCTCCCTTGGGTCGTTTGTAGAAGGGCAGAGGAACCACCTCTGCGTCCACCTCGGTTCCGCGAATGTCGACGGCGATCTCGCCGCCCTTGTTGAAATCTGGATTCACTGTTGCCATCGCCACGGCGGTGCCCACCGTGAAGCCGAACGTGCCGCTGGTAACGGTGCCGATCTCGACCTCGTTCTGGAAGACCGCGTGGCCGTGGCGGGCGATGGTGCGCGGGCCCAGGCGCAGGCCCACGAAACGGTGCGGGGGCGAGTCGTGCAGTTCGCGCAGCGCCTCGCGGCCGATGAACTCGCCCTTGTCGAGCTTCACGGTCCAGCCGAGCCCGACGCTGAACGGGTCGGTGTGCTCATCCATGTCCTGACCGTAGAGGCGCAGGCCCGCCTCCAGGCGGAGCGTGTCGCGCGCACCCAGGCCGGCGGGCACAAGGCCGTGGGCCGCGCCTGCCTCGAGGATGGCGTCCCACACATGAACCGCACGTTCGGCGTCGATGTAGATCTCGAAGCCGTCCTCGCCGGTGTACCCGCTGCGTGAGATGCGTTGCACACGCGCGTCGGTGATCCCAGCGATGGACAGTCCGGAGCTGAAGAAGGGGCGAACGTCCCGGAGGGCCGGAGTGCCCTCGTCCATTCGGCTCAGCGGCTCGAGGACGTCGATGGCACGCGGCCCTTGGACAGCGAGCAGGGCCAGCTCGTCGCTCGCGTCGTGGAGCTCGACGCCGGCAGGCAGGTGGTCGCGCATCCAGGCGAGGTCCTTGTCGCGGGTGGCTGCATTGACGACGATGATGTAGTGGCCGGGACGGGGGCCGCGCATGACGATGACGTCATCGACGATGCCTCCCGCTTCGCTGCACATCACCGAGTACAGCAGCTGGTTCGGTTCCAGACGGCCGACGTCGTTGGTCACCAGCCGCTGCACGAATTCGGCCGCGCCCGCACCACTGACGGCGACCTCGCCCATGTGGCTGACGTCGAACATGCCGGCGCGTTGACGGACGGCCACGTGCTCGTCGCGGATACCGCTGTACTGCAGCGGCATGTCGTACCCGGCGAAATCAACCATCCGTGCCCCGGCGGCCACGTGGCGGTCGTAGAGTGGCGTGCGACGGCCCATCAGGCGTGCGAGTGTAGGGCTCGGCGATGAGCCGGGTAGCCATCCCTCGGGCGGGTACCATCCAGCCGATTCACGACGGGGAGCCCGATGATCGTCGCCGCCGCAATCGTGGCCGCCGTGCTCATCGCAGCCCTGGTGACGGTGGCCCTTCTGCTCCGCCGTGGCCAGCCCGCCACCCGCGGCACCCTGACGGTCGCCGGGCTGCACGCACCCGTCAGCGTGGTTCGCGACCGCCTCGGCGTTGCCCACGTGGACGCCGCCTCGATGGAGGACGCTGCGTACGCGATGGGCGTCGTCCACGCCCAGGAGCGGCTCTGGCAGCTTGACCTCACCCGGCGGGTGGCCTCCGGCCGGATCAGCGAGATCGCCGGCCTCGACGGCACGGCTGCGGACCGCTTCCTGCGCCGGGTCGGACTGCGCCGTGTCGCCGAGGAGGAGGCCGACCTCCTCGACGGCGAGCCCCGCGTGATGCTCGACGCCTATGCCGCCGGGATCAACGCGATCATCGACGGAGGCCGGCGCCTGCCCATGGAGTTCTCGATGCTGCATATCCGGCCCGAGCCGTGGCGGCCGGTCGACAGCATCGCCTGCGCGAAGCTGCTCGCGCTGGGTCTCAGCCTCAACTGGGACAGCGAGTTGCAGCGTCTCCGCCTGGTGCAGGAGGTGGGTCCGGAGATCGCGGCCCGCCTCGAGCTGGTGTACCCGGAGGCCAACCCGACCATCCTCGCGGCCACCGCAGCCAGCGCCGGCCCCGGCGCGGCCGAGTCCCTCCTGGCGCTGTACCAGGAGACAGCGCGCTGGCTTCCCAGCGCCGTCGGCGCCAGCAACGCGTGGGCGGTGGCGCCGCGGCGGACCAGGACCGGCCGGGCCATGCTCTGCAACGATCCCCACCTCGAGCCGACACTGCCGTCAATCTGGTTCGCAGCCCACATCCGGGCCGGGGACGACTTCGAGTCCACCGGGGTCACGCTCGCGGGGCAGCCCTTCCCGATCATCGGCCACAACCGCCGCATCGCCTGGGGTTACACGAATTCGATGGCCGACTGCCAGGACCTGGTCGTCGAACAGTTCGATGCCCCGTCGGGCAATCGTTTCCGCACCGAGAAGGGCTGGGAGAGCTCGCGCATCGCCCGCGAGGTGATCCGCGTCAAGGACCGCCCCGACGAGGTCGAGGAGGTGATCATCACCAGGCATGGGCCGGTGGTGGAGAGGTGCGACGACGTTGGTGGCGGGCGCTGGCTCGGGCTGGCCCTGCAATGGACCGCGCTGACCCCGGCGTGTGCGGCGGATGCGGCGCTCAAGCTGCAGCGCGCGGGCGACTGGATGAGCTTTCGGAACGCCTTCGCGTCGCTGGACGCGCCCTCACAGAACGCGGTATACGCGGACGTCGACGGCCACATCGGCTATTTCTGCAATGGACGCATCCCGCTGCGGCGGCGGCGCCCGTCGGGGCTGCCCACACCGGGCTGGCAGGGCGGCGTGCTCTGGGAGCGCTTCCTCACCGTCGACGAGGTCCCCCAGGCGCTCGACCCGCCCGAGGGCGTGGTGATCACCGCCAACAACCGGGTCGTCGGCCGGGGCTTCCCGCACTACATCGCCAGCGATTACATGGCCGGGTACCGCGCCCGCCGCCTCGGCGAGCTGCTCGGGCGCGATCAGATGGACGCCGCGTACATGCGCGCCGTGCAGATGGACGTGGTCTCGCCGCCTGCCACCACCGTCGCGCGCCTGCTCGGCGGGGTGAGCTGCACCGTCGAGCTCGCCGAGGCGATGCGCCTGCGGCTGGTGGCGTGGGATGGCGGGATGGTTCCTGACCGTGTCGAGCCCACCGTGTACGAGGCGTTCATGCGCCGGCTCGCCGAGCACGCGTTCCGGCCGCTGTGTGGCGACGCATGGGGCATCGCTGCAGGGTTCGACCTCACCCATCCGCTGTTCGAGTACCCCGCCAACCTCACCGGCCGGGCCACGCCCATGCTGGTCGAGCGCTGGGAGGCAGACGACGAGTCGATCTTCGACGGTCTGACCACGTGGAACCAGGTTGCCGCCGACGCGCTCGAGGACGCCGTCGCCGACCTGCGCCGCAGCCTGGGCGGTGTGCGCCGCTGGCGCTGGGGGCGGGTGCACCGGCTGCGCCTGCGCCATCCACTGGCGGTGCGACGCATGCTCCGCCCCCTGCTCAACGCCCCCGGGATCGTGGTCGGCGGCAGCGTCGACACGGTGATGGCCACCGGCGCGCGTCCCGGCACTGATTTCAGCACGCGACTCTTCGCGCCGTCGTGGCGCCAGGTGTTCGACGTCGGCGACTGGGAGAACGGCTGCACCGGTGTTCTCTACCCGGGGCAGTCCGGGCGCCGGTTCTCGCGCCATCACCATGATCTCTCCGAGCGCTGGGCGCGCAACCGGCAGTTCCCGCTCAGCTGGGGCGAGACCGCCTTTGTCGGGCGGCGCAAGCTGCGCCTGGTGCCCCGCGAGCGTGGTCTCATCGCCACGCAGCCGCGCATATGATCCGGAGCAGATGATCCCGCGCAGACGTTCGCACGCTGCGCAGGCGGGGCTGATGCGCGGTTGCTGCTTCGGGCTGATCCTGCTGGTGGTGCTCGTCGTCGGCAGCATCGTCGTCGGCTCGCGCGCCCTGGCCGCTCCTGATCTCGGCGCGGCCCCCGGTGGGACGGCACACGGCAGCAGCGAGGCCGTGATCGCGGCGGCGCTGGGCGGAGACGCGGCGACACAGCTGCTCGCCAGGGACCATGCGGTTGTGACGGTCAGCGAGCGTGACCTCACCGTGATCGCCAACGCCCGCAACCCCTCACCCAACCGTTTTCACAATCCGCAGGCGCGGATCCGCGACGGCGAGGTGGTTGTGTCGGCCGACACCAGCGTCGGCCCGTTCGGGGTCACCGGCGTGGCCTGGTACCGGCTCCTTTTCAGCAATGGTTCGGCGGCCACCCAGGTCACCGCCCAGGCCGACAAGTATGCCCTCGGACAGCTGAGCATCCCCGGTTTCATTGGCGACTGGTTCAACCCGCGCGGATCGGCGTCACTCAACCTCACCGCACTCTTTGCCTCCAACGCCGCCCTGGAGGCGCTGTCGCGCGCGCTGGACTGCGTGACCGTACAGCCCGACGGCGTGCACATCGGCTTCCACCGGCCCGGGGTGAGTGCATCCCCAGCGGTTTGCGGAGCGTGAACCTGCAGGACATCCTGGACTGGTCTGCCCAGCTGGCCGGCTGCGACTCAGTGCCGATCGACTCGCAGGTGCACGTCGAGGCGACGTCCGACGTGCGCCGGGTTCTGTTCGGCGTCGACATCTCCCTGGCGGAGCTGCTCTGGGCGCAGCAGAACGGCTTCGACGCGGTGATCGCCCACCACCCCGCCGGCGGCCGCACGCGCACTCGCTTCGGTGAGCTGATCCGCAGCCGGCAGGTCGAGCAGATGACCGCTGAAGGGATCAGTGGCGATGCCGCCGAGTCCGCGATCAGCGCACGGCTGGAAGCGCTCGCGCGGCGCGTCCACATGAGCAACATCAACGCCGTCGTCGACAGCGCACGACTCTTCGGCATGCCGTTCTGCAACGTGCACCTGGCCTGCGACATCCTCACCCGCAACGCGATCATCGAGATGCTGCGCCGCCATGAGGGCGACGGGGCCACCGTGGGCGACTGCCTGGCGTGGTTCGACGACTTCGCGGAGTACACCTACGGGCACGCCCGGCCCGAGGCCTGGGTGGGATCCACGGGCAACGCTCTGGGACGCTGGACCGTGGCGATCGCGGGCGGCATCAACGGGGGCTTCCCGGTGTTCAGCGAGTACTTCCGCGCCGGAGTCGACACCATCTTCGCGATGCACATCGATGAGGAGGACCTGCAGCGGCTGCGCGCTGCGGCTGACGCCGACGACACCCTGGTGGTCACAGGGCACATGACCAGCGACAGCATCGGCATCAACGTCGTCATCGCCGGGCTCGAGGAGCGCGGCATCGAGGTGGTGCCCACGAGCGGGATAGTCGAGGGGGGAACGGCGTTCCCCCCTCGGACACCCCCCGGTTAGCTGTGTCAACTCCGGCGACGTGAAGTCGCCTGCGCCGACGCTATTCGACCTCAGATGATGAAGGTCGCGGCCAGCACGAAGCTGGCGTGGCTCTGCACCTGCGGGTAGTTGCCGAGCGGCGTGCCATCCCTGGGATCGGCCACCTCGCCGAACAGGTCGACCGCTCCGCGCGCCGCCACAGCCGCGGCGAAGTACGCCGAGCCGTCGCGACCGGACCGCTCCAGCGCCTCGGCCAGCCAGAACGTCGCGAAGAGGAATGGACCGCAGGGATCTCTGATCGCATCCTGGTCGGGAACGTGGCGGTCGACGAGCCTGCCGCGATCGAGCGTGGTGGTGATGCTGTCGAGGGTTTCGCGGAGGCGCGGGTCGTTGCTGTCGAGAAAGCCGAACGTGGCCGCCTGGGCGAGCGCGGCGTCGGGGCCGCCGCCGGCGTCGGTCAGCGCCAGCGCGCCGCCACGGTGCAGCACCGCGGCGCGGATGTCACCGGCAGCTCGCCGCCACCGCTCCGCGCTGCCGATGACGGCGCCGCGATCGGCGAGCTCGGCCGCCTGCACCAGTCCTGCCCACGCCATCACGCGCGAGTGCGTGTAGTGGCGCGGCGCGCCGCGGATCTCCCAGATCCCATGGTCTGGTTGCCGCCAGTGCTCTGCCGTCCAGTCGGCCACGCGCACCACACCCGCGCGCAGCGACTGCGGAAGCTGGTCGTGCGCGGCGAGGGCAGCGGCGAACTCGAGCACTTCACCGGCGACGTCCAGCTGTGGTTGCTCTGACGCGGCGTTGCCGATGCGCACTGGGCGCGCACCGCCGTAGCCGCGCAGGCCATCGAGCGTGCGTTCAGGGGGGGGAGCGGTGCCATCGACGCGGAGCAGCACTGACGGCGGCAAGGTGCTCGTGGCAGCGCCGGTGAAGTCGCCGAGGCCGGCCGCGTCGTCGGTCAGTCCACAGCGCAGCATGGCCAGGCCGGCGAGCGCGGTGTCGCGCAGCCAGCTGTAGCGGTAGTCCCATGTGCGTGAGCTGCCCGGCCACTGCGGGATCGAGGTGGTCGGCGCCGCAACGATCCCCCCACCGCGCTGACGCAGGCCGGCGAGCACCGCCGCGCTGTGCGCGAGCAGCCGTCGTGCAGGTTCAGCTCCGAGAGTGCGTTCGGCGAGCTGGTTCGGTGCGGTCGACCCCGCGCTCACGCGTGCTGCGAACCAGCGCCGCGTTCCATACAGTGATGTCGCGGCGTCGCTCGCGCTGTCGCACAGCACCGCGGCGCACTCCGCCGAGTCAACAGTGAACCGGGACACGGCAACGCCGTCACCGTCCGCCGTCCACGGCGCCGGTGCGCGCACGGCGACGTCCAGGCCGCCTCCACGCACGCGCAGCGTCACGCCGTCCAGCGCAACGGTGCCGTTGCCGCGTGCCCCGTCAGGCGCCAGCACCAGGCGCACGCCGGCATCGACGGGGCCGGTGGCGCGCATGCTGCGCACCAGGCGCACGTCGCCGTCGCAGGCGAGCGCGTCGTGCACGGTCAGCTCCGCGCCGGAGGCGCGCCACACCGTGCGCAGGATGAGCGTGCCCGGGATGTAAGCGCGCTCCACCACGATCGCAGCCGGGTCCAGTGGGGCCACGACGAATGCGCCACCGACAACGTCGTCGAGGATGGAGAGCAGGCACGGCGGCGAGTCGATTCGTGGCCAGCAGAGCCAGGCGATGTTGCCACTCGGGTCGACCAGCGCCGCGGTGCGTCCGTCGGCGAGCAGGGCGTGGTCGCCGATGGGGTGCTGCACGGCGCCGCAGTCTAGAGCAGCGCGGCCCGGTGCCTGGTCAGTCGGGGATAGTGCCGGCGATGCGCGCGATCTTCGATGCCCACAGCGGATCACTAGCGTAGTCGACATTCATGCCACGCAGCGTGGCGCCGTGATAGAAGGCGCCGCTCGGTGAGAGGTAGTTCTGCGCCACTTTCTGCGCGACGTATTGGATGCAGGCGTCGAAGCTGGCGAAGCTCACCGCGTCGCCGTACGGGTTGGCATCGTCCGCGCCGTACCCGAACAGGTTGTGCTTGTCGTGGGCGATGGCGCTGGTGCCCCACGCGGACTCGAGGATGGCGTGGGCCACAAAGTAGCGGGCGCTCACGTGGTACGTGGTCTCCGCGCTCATGAAGCTGGCTCCGAGCCCGGCCAGCGCGCTGCCGCTGAAGAAGGAGTCGAGCTTCGCTGCGGTCTCGCCGGACGGCTTGGTGAGGTCGGTGTCAACGGTGAAGGCCGGGCCGGTCACGGGAGTGAACACCACTCCCTTCTGCCGAGCCGCCGTCTGCGCGGCAGCTGCGGCCGCGGCGGCCGCCCTGGCCTGCGCGGCTGCAGCGGCCTGTGCGGCGGAGAGCTGGTGCTGGGCGGTGGTCACCTGAGTGTTGGCGGCGATCGCGACGGCCTGGAGCTGGTCGTTCTCGACCGCGACCACGGCCTCGGCCGTGGCAGCCTGCTGGGCGGCCACCCGGGCCTGCTGGCGCGCGGTGGTCGCCTCGCTCAGCGCCTGGGCGGCGGCGGCCTGGGCGTCGGCGATGCGCGCCAGCAGAACCCTGCCCGCCTGGTTGACACGGTCGAGCTCGGCGGCCCGCTGGAAGACGTCGGCGATGGTGGAGGAGCCGATGATGTAGGCGAGGGCGCCCTCCGCGCCGCCCGACTTGTACACGCTGCGCACGTAGCCGCCCAGCTGGGTCTTGTCGGCACGCACCTGCTCGTCGAGCCGGGCCACCCGGGCTGTGTCGGCAGTCACGGCGGCGTCGAGGCTGACCACGCGCGACTGCACGGCAGCGAGCTGGGCCTGGGCGCCGGCGAGCTGCTGTTCGGCTGCGCCCAGGGCGGTGCCGGCCTGGTGAGCCTTCTGCTGAGCCTGCGCCAGGTTCTGTTGGGCGACGCTCACGCTCGGCGGGCCGGCCGCGCGCGCCGGCAGGGCGATTGCGGTGAGCGCGGTCGCCAGCAGGCCGATGGCGAGCGGGCGACGACGAACGCAAAGGTGCACTCGCTCGACTGTGGGACCGTCGCAACATCGACCCGGTGGATGTCACCGCGCCGTCATGGGACCGTTGCGCGGCGGTCGGCGCGGTCTCTAGGAGGCCTTGCGCTCTAGGAGGGTCTCGCCGACCGTGGCGTCAAACCGCAACTCCTCGGAGTGGCGCGGGCCGCAATCGGGGCACTGGATGTGGCCGCCGATGGGCTCGTCCTTGGCGTCGAAGTAGACGACTGCAAGGCGCTCCGCGCGGCAACGTGGGCACGTGTCCAAGGTCGTCATGGAGACGACATCATCGCATGAGGGGCGCCGGAACGCGACTCGCCGGTGGGGTGTGACATACCGTGGCCACCATGGTGCCCAATCCCACCCCCGCACAGCGCCGTGCCATCGACCGCCACCTCGACGAGCTGGACCTCTGGAACCGACGGCTCAACCTCACGGCGGTGGCCCGCGACGGCGCCTGGGAGCGCCATGTTGTCGAATCCCTGGCGCTGCTCGACGCGGCCGGGCTGCGCGAGGGCGCCCGCTGCGTCGATCTCGGCTCCGGTGGGGGCATCCCCGGCATGATCGTGGCCGTCGTGCGACCCGACCTGGCGGTGACCCTGATCGAATCGGACCGCCGCAAGGCGGGCTTCCTGGTACACGTCAGCGGCCTGCTCGAGCTGGGCAACGTCAGTGTCGCCGCCCGCCGCGCCGAGGAGATGGGAGCCGACCCGGCGCATCGCGGCCGCTACGACGCGGTGCTGTCGCGGGCGGCCGCGCCGCCGCCGCTGCTGTGCGCCCTGTCCATGCCGCTGCTGAGGCGGGGTGGCACGCTCTGGGCCCTGGTCGCATCCGGCGACGGAGAGGCCGCGCTGGCCACGCTCGCCGGCGACGCGGCGGTGCGCGCCGAACGGCCCGCGCGCGGCATCCTCGCTGTCCACAAGCTCGGCGACGCTGGCAGCGCCGGCTGAGCGGGCGGCGGCTCAGCTCAGGTGGGAACCTGCACGACCCCGATGATGTTGCCCTCGGTGTCCTTGAACCAGGCGGCGGATCCGCCGCCACCGATGTCCGCGACACCGTCGACCGTCTTCAGTCCCGGGAAGTCGTACTCCTCGAACTCGACGCCGCGCGAGCGCAGCTCCGCCACCGTTGCACGGCAGTCGGCCACGCGCAGCCCCATCTGGGTGTGGCCACCGCGGTTCGAGTTCGGAGTCGGATAGATGCTGAACTCCGAGCCGCCGACGGCGAAGAACGTCGCACCCTCCGCCACGGCTCGCTGTTGCGCGCCAACCTTCTCCGTGTAGAACCGCGTCGCCCGCTCCATGTCAATCGCCGGCAGGACCGCGTGAGTCGTGGCTCCTTCAAGCATCTGCTGCCTCCTCGTACAAGTGGGGGACAACAGTACCGCTGCCGAGTCCCATCCGTGTGATGCCTGGTCTGCCGAGAGCCGCTTGTAGAAGACCGTTGTGTCGCACCAGCGCCCGTCGGGGAAGAGCGCGTAGTCGGGGATCACTCCCACCTTGGTCCAGCCGAGGCGGTCGTACAGGCGAGCGGCGTCCCCGTCGGTGACGGCGTCGAGCACCAGCAGCGTCTTGCCCGTCGCCCGCGCCTCGACCTCGAGACGCTCCATCAGCTGCCGTCCCACGCCCCTGCCGCGCGCCGAGCGATGCACCAGCAGCTTGGCAACGTCGGCGCGATGCGGCTGGTTCGGGGGTACGGCGTGCGCCAGCTGCACCGTGCCGACCAGCGTGCCGCCGTCGAACGCGGCCAGAAGCACTCGGAGGCCGTTTTCGACGTCGTCGACGACGGCCGCGAATGCCGCCACTGCCTGCTCTGGCGAGAACGGCGCCATGTAGCTGACCGATGCTCCGCCGCTGACGCAGTCGAAGAGCACATCGGCGAGCGCGTCGACTCGCTCGCGCGCCTCCTGGCCTTCCAACCTACGGACCTCGATGCTGCTCACGCGCCTGCAATGTAATCGCGCGACGGCCTCAGCCGAGCTGGCGCCACCTCGAGGCTGATCGCTTCTTCGGGCGGCTTCGCACCCCTGGCGGTCGATGGTGGCAGCATGTGGGGTCGCAGTCGACGAATTGGGGAGGCGACCGAATCCGTGGATCAGAACGCGCAGGAATGGACAGCAGTGGACGCGTATCTCGGCGAGCTGGTGCTCGGTCGTGACCCCGTCCTGCAGCAGGCCCTCGACGACGCCGCGGCCGCAGGCCTTCCACAGATCCAGGTGTCAGCGCTGCAGGGCAGGATGCTGTTCCTGTTGGCCCACATCGCGGGGGCCCGCACGATCCTGGAGATCGGCACCCTCGGCGGCTACAGCACCATCTGCCTGGCCCGGGCGCTTCCCGCCGGCGGCAGGTTGGTCACACTCGAAGTGGACCCCCACCACGCGGAGGTGGCGCGTGCCAACCTCGCCCGTGCCGGCCTCGACGCCGTGGAGATCCGACTCGGTCGCGCGCTGGACAGCCTGCGCGAGCTGGAGGAGGAGAGGCGCGAGCCGTTCGACCTCGTGTTCATCGACGCCGACAAGCAGAACAGCGCGGACTACTTTCGCTGGGGCGTGACGCTGGGCCATCCTGGCACCGTGATCATCGTCGACAACGCGGTTCGCCACGGGAGGATCGTCGACGCGCAGGACAGCAGTCCCGACGTGGTCGGGACGCGGGCCGTGCTCGAGCTCATGGGCAGCGACCCCCGCGTCACCGCGACCGTGATCCAGACGGTGGGGAGCAAGGGGCACGACGGGTTCGCGCTGGCGGTGGTGAACGACGAGGCACCCCTCAGGTAGTTCATCTCCGTGCCAACCACGGAAGTGGAAACGCACGCGTTCGTCACCCGGCTGCAACGGGAGGCGGCGAGGGGGCACGTACGGTGACGCCGTGACTGAGGAATCCAAGTCCGGCGCCTCGGGCCGCGGCTGGAGCGTGCGCGAGACCAGGCCGCGCCAGCTCGACCCCTGGGACGTGCCGGCCCAGCCCGAGCCGCCGACGTTCGCGCCCGGCGCCTACGTCCCGCCACCGCCGGCGCCCGCACAGCCCGCCGCGCTGCTGCACACGCCTCTACCCACGCCAATCCAGATACCGCCGCGGCCGCCGTCGCCGGCGCAGTCACCGTCGCGGCCGCAGGCCACACCCGCACGGCAAGGGTTCCCGACCAACAAGCAGGTGGCCGCCGTCGGCGCCGCCGCCGCGGTCGTGGTCGCCGGAGTCGGTGTCTACCTCTTCCGTGGGCATTCCTCCGTGATCCCGCCCGTCGTCGCGGCTCCACCGGGCGGCGCCGTGGCGGTGGTGCACAGTGGCCCGGCCGTGCTCGCGTCGGAATCGCTCACCGGAGGGCCAGCCGGCCGGAGCATCGCGCTGCCGGGTAGCCCGACCACGATGGTGACCACGCACGACGGCACCAAGGCCTTCCTACTCGACACCACCCATGGCGAGGTCATCCCGGTCGATCTGGTGCAGGGCAGGGCGCTGACGCCCATCCCGGTCGGCAAGCTCCCCATCGACGAGGACCTCTCTCCGGACGGGGCCACGCTGTATGTCATCGACAACCTCGCCGGGACCCTTATCCCCATCGACACGGCCTCGAACGTCCCGCGGCCGGCCCAGCAGGTCGGCCGGGGGCTCGCCTCCTTCACCAAGTCTCCAAGCGGACCGACCGCGGTGATCGCCGCGTACAGCAGCCCTGGTCAGCCGGGCGTCCTCGTCTTCTACAACACCACCACCGGCGCTGCCTCTGGAGTGGTGGTGGGGCGAAACGCGCCCACCAATGTGGTTTACACGCCCGACGGCGCCACCGTGTGGGTGACCGAGGACGGGGTTGGCAACCAGCCCGGGGTGATCGTCCCCGTCGACGCGCGCACGCACACCGTGGGAGCGCCGATCGCGCTCGGCCACAGCCCCGCCGGTGCGGCGATGAGCTCTGACGGACACACGATGGCCATCACCAACATAATCGATCGCTCACTGACGATCGTCGACCTCACCAAGAGGGCGGCGGTGGCAACCGTCGCCGTCGGCGCCGGCCCCGAGCGGGTGGAGATCTCGGCCGACGGAACCACCGCCTGGGTGGCGAACGTCCTCGACCGCAGCCTGATGTCGGTCGACCTTCGCTCCCATCGAACCGGAGCTACCGTGGCGCTCACCACCGCACCGTCGGACCTGACCCTGCCGAGGGCGGGCGGGCAGGCGTGGGTGCTCTTCCAGAGCACCGCCGGCAACGTCCGATTCCTCAACGCGCACAACACGTTCGGCCGCACCCTGCAGATCGGCAACGGGCCCAACGTGGTGGTGAATGCCGACTCCACGACCGCATGGGCGATCAACACGCTGTCCGACTCCGTGCAGCGCATCGACGTGAACGGCGAGTCGGTCGGGCCCGCCGTGCACGTCGCCCGCGCACCCGGCGAGGCGGTGCTGACACCGGACCACCGTAGGCTGCTGGTGCTCAGCTTCGGGGATGGCACCCAGCCGGGGTCGCTGACACCCGTGGACACCCAGACGTTGAAAGCCGGCGCGCCACTGGCCGTCGGAGTCGCGCCCGCCGGTCTAACGCTCGCCCCGGACGCGGGCAGCGCCTACATCTACAACCACCAGACCAACTCGCTGACGGTTGTCGACCTGAGGCTGTGGCGTGTGCATGCGGACATCCCACTGCCGTGCAGCCCGACTCAGCTTGTGCTCACCCCGGACGGCACGGCGCTGTTCGCCAACTGCAATGCGTCGTCGGCGGTGATTCCTGTGAAGACCAACGACCTCAGTCTCGGTCCCCCGATCCTGGTCGCTCCCAACCCCAGGCTGGTGATGACCAACCAGGGCAAGGTGGTCATCGTCATGACCAGCGCCGGCCTGCAGGAGATCGATCCCGGCACGGACAAGGTGGTACTGAGCCACGCAGAAACCGGGAACATCGTCGGCATCGTGGCGACGCCCGACGACAATACGCTGATCGCCATCGAGAACACCGGCGGAGCCGTGCTCATGCTCCACACCGCAACGCTCGTGACCGAATCCTCCGTCGCGGTGGGCACCCGCCCCGGTGATCTTAAGCTCACGCCGAACGGTTCGCGCGCCTACGTCCTCGACAGCGCCACGCAGAAGCTGTACGTCATCGACGCGCTCGCCGGCAAGCTGGCGGTGACCGTTGACGTGTCTCCCAACGCCGAGTCCGTCGTGGTCCCGTCGCACCAGTGAACATGTCGCGCGGGGGGAACAGCGCTGGCACCCTGACCGTGGTGGTGTGGGTGGCCGTGGTCGCCGTCGCCGGCTGTGGCGGTGACACCGGCGCGTTCGACCCTGCATCCAGTTCCGCCGCGGCCAACGGCGTCGCCGCGGCGGTGGTGAATATCGACGGGCACGTGAGCGGCGGCTCGATCGCCGGCACCGGCATGATCATCCGCTCCGACGGCCTGGTGCTCACCAACAACCACGTCGTGGCCGGCACCACTGACCTGGTCGCTCAGGTGGATGGCCAGGGAAAGGTGTACCAGGCAACCGTTCTCGGCGTCGACCCCACCCACGATGTGGCCGTGATCCGCCTCGAGGGCGCCAAGGGTCTGCCGACGGTGTCAATCGACACATCCGGCGTGGTGGCGACGGGCGACAGTGTCATTGGGTTGGGCAACGCCGAGGGGCACAACGGGGCCCCCGTCTCTGCATCGGGCAGTGTCACCACCCTCGACGAGACGCTCATGGTGGCCGGCGACAACGGTCTGCTCCTCGAGACTCTGAACGGACTGATCCAGTTCGATGCGGCCATCCAGCCCGGCGACTCCGGTGGCCCGCTGCTCAACGCCTCAGGGCAGGTCATCGGCATGGACACCGTCGGCTCCAATCCCAATCAGCCCGCTGCTGACGTCGGCAGGTTCGGGGGGGCGATCCCCATCAACACGGCGATGAGCATCGTCGACCAGATCGTCAACCACGTCTCGTCGCCATACATCCAGTCCGGTCACAGCGGAACCCTCGGTGCCGACCTCGCCGACTCCGCTGCCGGCGCGACGGTGAAGAGCGTGGTGAGCGGCGGTGGCGCGGCGACCGCCGGCATGGTCAAGGGTGACGTCATCACTACGGTGGCCGGCGCGCAGGTGCACTCCGCCACGGACGTCGAGAGGATCATGCTCGACCGCCGTCCCGGTGATGCCGTGCCGGTGGCCTGGAGCGATCCTGCCGGCAACGCCCACCAGGGCACGGTCACGCTGTCGCCGGGACCGCCGGCCTGAGCACGCGCGGAGCGCCGGCTCGTGCGGTGAAGGTCAGGGCTGCAAACGCCTGAGGGCGTCCACGACCACAGCGCGCTCATCCCATTCAACACTGCCCGTCGCGGTGACGATCGAGCTCTCGTGGCCCTTGCCCGCGAACAGCACGGTATCGCCGGCCATTGCACCCGCGAGCGCGTAGCGGATCGCTTCAGCGCGGTCGGGGATGACGTGGAGCGTGTCGCCGCGGCGCGCCCCTGCTCGCTCCGCGCCCGCGGCGATCTGCTCGCAGATGGCCACCCGGTCCTCGCTGCGCGGATCCTCGTCTGTGACCACGACGACGTCGGCGAGACTCCCCGCGATCTCGCCCATCGCTGGGCGCTTCTCCGCGTCGCGCTCGCCCGCTGAGCCGAAGACGACGCAGAGGCGCCCGGCGGTGGCGACGCGCAGCTCGGTCAGCACCTTCTCCAGGGAGTCGGCGGTGTGCGCGTAGTCGATTACCACGCTGAACGGTTGACCGACGCCAACGCGCTCCATGCGGCCGTGCACGCGGTCGAGCGCGCCGATGCCGAAGACGGCGGCGTCGAGCGAAGCGCCACTGCTGCATGCCGCGGCGATCGCCGCCAGCGCATTGGCGGCGTTGAACCGGCCCGCCAGCTGGAGTTGCAAGTCAGCGCTGCCCCAAGGAGTCAGTGCGCGCAGGCGGACCCCCTCCGGGGTCGCCGCGACATCCTCGGCCACGAGGTCTGCGTCGGCGCCGGACACGCTGTAGGTGAGCCGCTGCGCGACCGGCATCACCGCCAGCCGCGCGTACGCGAAGTCATCGTCGCGGTCGAGCACGGCGACGCCGTCGGGGCGATCTCCCACCATCGCGAGCAGGCGTGCCTTCGCCGCGAAATATCGCTCCCGATCGCCGTGGACGTCGAGGTGCTCTGAGGTGATCCGGGTGTAGACTGCGAGGCGGTAGCGCACGTCGTCGACGCGGTGCATCTCCAGACCGTGCGACGACGTCTCCAGGGCCACGTGGGTGCAGCCGGCATCGCGGAGCTCGGCGAGGCGGCGATGGGTCTCGACCGCTTCCATGGTGGTGACGCGCGTGGTGTTGGGGATGATGCTGTCGCCGTCGCGGAAGTCGACAGTGGAGATGAGACCGCTGTGCAGCCCGGCGGCCTGCCACGCCGCCCACAACATGGTGGTGGTGGTGGTCTTCCCGTCGGTGCCGGTGACGCCGGCGACGGTGAGCGAGCGCGAGGGATCGCCGTGGAACGCCGCCGCCAGGGCGCTGAGGGCCCGCCGCGCATCCTCGACCACCACCACCGGCACGGCCACGGCGAGCGGCGGCTCGATGAGGTGCTCCGCAACCACGGCCACGGCGCCCCGCTGCACCGCGTCGCCGGCGTGCCCATGGCCGTCTTCGCGCCGCCCGGGAATAGCGACGAACAGCGACCCGGGGGGCGCGTCGCGGGAGTCGTTGGTCACCGCGGTGACCTCCAGGTCCGGCGGCTCGCCACCTGCAGCCGGGGCGATCCCAGCGGTCCGGAGCAGGTCGCGCAGGCCAATCACGTGGGCGCAGTCTAGGCCGCGTGCCCGATCCTCAGACCCGAATCACGACTGGATTAGTCAGGTATTGGGTACCATCTGGCCATGCCCAGCTCTCGGGAAATGCTCGACGCCGCCCGCCGCGTCATCCCTGAGGTGACCCCCCAGCAGGTCGCCCAGGACCGTGGCTCGCGCACACTCATCGACGTCCGCGAGCGCGACGAGTTCGAGACAGGGTTCATCCCCGGCGCCCAGCACCTCAGCAAGGGCTTCATCGAGGTTCAGATCGAGCATCGCGTCCCGGCCAGGGACACCCCGATCACCCTGTACTGCGCAGGCGGTGTGCGCTCGCTGCTCGCCGCCAAGGCGCTTCACGAGCTCGGCTACAGCGACGTCCGCTCGATGAGCGGCGGCTTCAACGGGTGGAAGCAGGCCGGTTTCGACTTCGAGATCCCCCACGTGCTCAGCGCCGACCAGAAGCGTCGCTACAACCGCCACCTTCTCATCCCAGAGATCGGTGAGGAGGGCCAGGCCAAGCTCCTCGACGCCAAGGTCCTGCTCATCGGGGCCGGCGGCCTGGGCAGCCCTGTCGCTCTCTACCTGGCCGCTGCCGGTGTGGGAACGATCGGGCTCGTCGACTTCGACGTCGTCGACGACTCCAACCTGCAACGCCAGATCATCCACACCCGCGATCGTGTGGGGATGCGCAAGACCGAGTCGGCGCGCATCGCCATCGCTGCGCTGAACAGTGACGTGCGCGTCGTCGAGCACAACCAGATGCTCAACAGCGAGAACGCCCGCGCGCTGTTCGATCAGTACGACATCATCGTCAACGGCTGCGACAACTTCCCGACCCGCTACCTCGCCAACGACGTGGCGCTTTTCGCTCGCAAGCCACTGGTCGACGGCGGCATCTTCCGCTTCGAGGGCCAGGTCACCACGGTGCTGCCGTTCGCGTCGCCGTGCTACCGCTGTCGCTATCCCTCGCCGCCACCCCCCGAGGAGGCACCGTCGTGCGCCGAGGCCGGTGTGCTCGGTGTGCTGCCCGGCATCGTCGGCACCCTCCAGGCCACCGAGGTGGTCAAGTTCATCGCCGGCATCGGCGAGCCGCTGGCCGGCCGCCTGCTCCACATCGACGCTCTCGACATGCGCTTCCGCGAGTTCCGTATCCCGCGCGACCCCGACTGCCCGGTGTGCGGCGAGAACCCGACCATCACCGAGCCGATCGACTACGAGGGCTTCTGCATGATGCCGTCCGGCGTTGCCACAGAGGCGGTCGGCGCGGGCGTCTGATCCCGAGCGCTCTCGCGCGCGGCGCCTATGATCGCGCGGCCATGAGCGCCATCGAGGTCGTCGACCTCGCACCCTCTGACTTCGAGCACTTCGTCCGCACCGCGCACGCCTTCTGGGGCGAGGCGCCGGAGATCGGCATGGAGCAGGTCCACCATGCGCTCCGGCGCGCCATGCTGGCACGGCTCGACGGCGTCGACGTCGGCGCCGCCGCGCTCATCGACTTCCCGCTGACACTCCCCGGCGGTGCGCGCGTGGCCATGGACGGGGTCACCTGGGTGGGCGTGTCGGCAACAGCGCGGCGCCGCGGCGCGCTGCGCGCCATGATGGATCGCTGCCTGCGCAGCGCCCGCGACCGGGGCATCCCGGTGCTGGGTCTGGGTGCCTCGGAGAGCTCCATCTACCGCCGCTTCGGTTACGGCGTGGCCAGCCAGATCGGCCACGCTGCGATCGACACCGCACACGCTGCGCTGCGCCGTCCCTTCCATGACCCCGGCAGGCTGCGCTTCGTCCCTCTGCATGAGGCTATCACCCTGTGGCGCGACATCGAGAGCCGGCAGGTGGAGCGCGCCGGTGCCATCCTTCGCTCCGAGGACCACTGGCGGGTCGGCATCGCGCGCAACGAGAACGCCGAGGGCAAGATCGCGCCGATGACCGTCGTCGTCCATGAGGATGCGGCGGGCGTGGTCGACGGGTTCGCCAACTACCGCGTCGAGCTGCGCTGGGCGGACGGCCTGACCGACGGCGTCCTCCACCTCACCGAGCTCACCGCGCTCAACCTCGATGCGCACCTGGCGCTATGGCAGCACGTGCTCGAGCTCGACCTGGTCGAGCACGTGGAGATGTGGAGGTTCTGGCTGGACGATCCTCTCCAGCACCTGCTCGCCGATCCGCGGCGCCTACGGGTGAGCACACGCGACGACCTGCACCTCCGCGTCGTCGACGTGGTCGCACTGCTGTCGGCGCGGCACTACTCGCGCGAGGACGCGCTGGTCATCGAGGTGCGCGACGAGGCCAACGCCGACGTTGCAGGACGCTACCGGGTCGAGGGCGGTTTGGACGGCGCCAGCGCAACGAGGACCGACGCCGCGCCGGACATCATGCTCGACGCCGCCGCGCTCGGCTCCATGGTGCTCGGCGAGTTCAGCGCCGCTGCGCTGCAGCGCGCCGGCATCGTGCAGGAGGAGCGCGCCGGCGCGGTGCGCCGTGCCAGCGCGATGTTCACTTGGTCACCGCGACCCTGGCTCAACCAGATGTTCTGAACGCGGCCCGCGCCGGTACGTCCAGAAGCGGGGCAGCAGCCCGCACAGAACGGCCGTTCCGGCGACGCAGAGCACGCCGCCGCTCACCACCGACGCGCGCACACCGGCGAGCGCGCCGACCACGCCCGCCTCGAGGTTGCCGAGCGCCGGCCCGGAGCTGTAGCTGATCATCTCGATGCCGGCGAGGCGCCCGCGCATCGCGTCGGGGATGGTCTGGTTCCACAGCGTGCCGCGGAAGATGCCGCTGATCATGTCCGCAGCTCCGGCGGCCACCAGAGTGAGGAAGGCCAGCCAGAGGGTGGGAGCGAACCCGAAGCCGATGATCGCGACACCCCAAGCGGCGGCCGCCAGCGCGATGGCCATCCCATGACGGCGCACCGACGCCGTCCAACCGCTGGTGAGGCTGGCCAGCAGCGAGCCCACGGCCGGCCCGGTGTACAGGACGCCGAGCACCGCCGGGCCGCCGAAGCCCGTGGCGATCTGCGGGAAGAGCGCCAGCGGCATGCCGAAAAACATCGCGTTCATGTCGACCAGGTACGAGCCCAGCAGGTCCTGGCGGTGCGCCGCGTAGCGCACTCCCGCCAGCATCCCGCGAATGCTCACGCGCTCGGCGCCGGGCGGCGGGGGCACCGCGTTCATGAAGCTGAGTGCGAGCAGCGAGGCCACGAAGGTCGCCGCGTCGACGCCAAAGGTGAGCGGCAGGCCGACGGTGGCGATGAGCACGCCCGCGATGGGAGGGCCCAGAACGTGTCCAAGGTTGCCACGCAGACCCTCTAGCGCTGACGCGGCTGTCAACCGATCTGCCGGAACGATCCGCGGCACCAGGGCGTCGAGCGATGGTCGCTGCAGCGAGTCCGTCGCCGCCGCCGCGGCAACTGCGACGAAGAGAACACAGAGCTGTGGATGCGGCAGCGTCGCGTTGACGAGAAGGAGGATGGTGACGGTGCACTGACCTGCTTCCGTGAGTCGCACCATGCGACGGCGGTCGACCGCGTCGGCGAGCGCCCCACCCACGAACGACATCACCAGGATGGGCAGCAGCTCGGTGACGCTCACCAATCCGACCACCAGCGACGAGCGGGTCAGCGCGTACGCCTGGAAGGGCACGGCGACGTAGGTGATCATGGTGCCGGCGAACGAGATTCCCTGGCCGATGAACAGGAGCCGGAAATCGCGCGACTCGCGCAGTGGCGTGAGGTCCACCGCCACGGTGCGCAACGCCCGGCGCGCCCGCGACGGCGCGGCCGGGACGTCGACCACCGGGTCCGGGGTGGCGCGGGTGGGCGGGTCAGGCCCCCGAGGTGGCGGCATCGAGGAACTTGCCGAGCAGCGCGCTGAAGGCCATCGGCTGCTCCAGGCTGGGGAGGTGAGCGCTGCCCTCGAACTCGTGGAGCTGCGCGTGCGGGATCGCGCCGGCCATGGCGCGCGACTCCTCCAGCGGCACGATGCCGTCCGCTGTGCCGCACACCACCAGCGTCGGGACGCGAATGTCGCCGAGCAGCGCGGTGCTGTCCGATCGCGCGGCGATGGCATGCAGGGCGGCGAGGACTCCCGCCGGGCTGCAGCGACGGATGCGCCCGCGCACCGGGTCGGCGATGTGCACCTCGGTGCGACAGCGTTCGCAGAGCAGCCTCTCCGTCATGGGCTCGACCACGGCCTCGACGCCGCGGCTGCGCACCTGCTCGGCCACGTCCATGCGCGCCGCCCGGGCGTCGTCCTCGTCGGCAGCGGAGCGTGTGCCGACCAGCGCGACGGCCCGGACCCGGCTGCTCGCCATCCGCAACAGGGCGAAGCTCGTGTAACCACCCATGGACGAGCCGCAGACCGCGAAGTCGCTGACGCCGCGCTCGTCGAGCTGACCCAGCAGCGAGCCGGCGTAGCCGTCGATGGTCACCTCCCCGGGCGGCGGCGGTGACGTTCCGCATCCCCAGAAATCGGGGCGCAGGCAGCGGTATCGGCCGCTCAGCGCGGCCACCTGGGCGTCCCACATCGAGGCGTCGAGTGGGTACGCGTGGAGCAACAACAGTGCCGGTCCCTCGCCGCTGTCGTGGATGGTCAGCTCGCTCACCGCGCCGACACTAGCCGACCCGACGGGGCCGCGGGTCAGCTGGCCGCTGAGGTCGGCTGGACCGGGAAGTCCTCCAGGCTGGCCTGATCGATGGTAGTGCGCGCATGCTTCTCGACGTCGCGCAGCTTGAGGATCTCGCTCGGGGTGATCAGCGTTATGGCGACGCCGGTCCGCCCTGCCCTGGCCGTGCGACCGACCCGGTGGAGGTACTCGTCTGGGGTGGTGGGGACGTCGTAGTTGATGACGTGCGAGATGTCGTCGATGTCGAGCCCGCGCGCCGCGACGTTGGTGGCGATGAGGTGCTTCACGTGGGTGGCGACGAACGCCGCCATGGCTGCGTTGCGCTCCTTCTGGGTGAGGTCGCCGTGCAGGACACCCACGCTCTGGCCACGCCGCTCCAGCTGCGCCTGGAGCAGGTCGGCGGTACGCTTGGTCTCCACGAAGATCAGCGACATGACCACGTCGGGCTGGTCGAGGATGCGCATCATCACGTCGACCTTGTCGGCCCACGTGGTCTGCACGTAAAGCTGGCGCACCCCGGCGGTGATCTCGGGGCGGACGCTGATCGCGATGGTCACGGGGTTGCGCATGTGGCGCAGCGCGAGGCGGCGCACCCACTCGGGCATCGTGGCGCTGAAGAGCATGGTCTGGCGGTCGGTGGGGCACTGCCGGAGGATCTTCTCGACGTCCGGCGCGAAGCCCATGTCGAGCATCCGGTCGGCCTCGTCGAGAACGGCGAAGCGCACGCGCTCAAGGCTCAGCGAGCCGCGCTGGATGTGGTCGGCGAGCCGCCCCGGGGTGGCGACCACGATGTGCGCGCCGGCGCGGAGCGCGTCGAGCTGGCGCGCCATCGAGTCGCCGCCGTAGATGGCCACCGAGGTGATCTGGTGGCGCTCCGCCAGGACGGTGATCTCCTCGTGCACCTGGACGGCGAGCTCGCGCGTCGGGCAGAGGATCAGCGCCTGCACCGACCCGCGCCGCGGAACGAGCTGCTCGATGATGGGGATGCCGAACGCGGCCGTCTTGCCGCTGCCGGTGTGGGCCTGGCCGATGACGTCCTCACCGCGCAACGCGGGTGGGATGGCACCCGCCTGGATGGGAGTGGCCGTGGTGAAGCCCATCTCTCCGACGGTGGTCAGCATGGCAGCGCTGAGCCCCAGCCGGTCGAAGGGAGCGGACTGTTGAACCGGTTCTGTCGCGGCCTCTTCGTCAGCGCCGAACACGGCGGGACGGGGCCTTGCGACCGGCGGCCTGTGCGACCGCGCGCGAAAAGATGAACGCAAGACAGCAGTGATTGTACCCAAGAACCACGCGGCGACAGCCGGACGTCGCGGCGACCCAAGGGCTGGGGCGGGACCGGCGAGGTTGCTCCCGTCCGGGCCCTAAGATCGGCGGCGATGGCCGAGGTCCTCTGCACGCTGCCCCTGCCGGCGCCTTTCGAGGAGATGGTTCGCTCGCGCGCGTCGCTCAGCGTCCTCGGACGGATCGCTCCCACGGCAGAGCTGGCCGATCGGCTGCGCGCGCAGCCCGTCGACGTGCTCTGCCCGCAGCTCAGGGACCCCATCACCGCCCAACTGCTCGACGCCGGCCTGCCAAGGCTTCGCTGCGTCTCCCTCTACGCGGTGGGGTACAACAACGTCGACCTGGACGCCGCGACCGAGCGCCACATCGTGGTCAGCAACACACCCGGGGTGCTCACCGACGCCACCGCCGACTGCACCATGACCCTGCTGCTGGCGGCGGCGCGGCGGATCTGCGAGGGCGACGCGGCGGTCCGCGCCGGCGCGTTCCAGGGGTGGGAACCGGGCTACATGCTCGGCATGGAGCTCACCGGCGCGGTCCTCGGGGTGGTTGGCTTCGGGCGCATCGGTCAGGCGGTGGCGCGCCGGGCGCTCGGCTTCGGTATGCGCATCGCCTACTCAACTGATGTTGAGGTCAGCATCGACGCGGACATCCAAGGGCGCGTCGCGGAGCTGCCCATCGCCGACCTGCTCAGCACCGCCGACGTCATTTCCCTGCACGTGCCGCTCACCGATGCCACCCACCACCTCATCGACGAGCGCGCCCTGCGCTCGATGCGGTCGGGTAGCGTGCTGGTCAACACCTCCCGCGGACCGGTCATCGACGAGAACGCGCTGGTGCGGGCGCTGCGCGAGGGATGGATCGCCGCTGCTGGTCTCGACGTCTACGAGAACGAGCCACAGCTGGCACCCGGGCTGGCGGAGTGCCGCAATGCCGTGCTCTCGCCGCACCTCGGCAGCGCTACGGTGGCCACGCGCGCGGCGATGGCACGGCTCACCGCGCAGAACACGCTCGACGCCATCGATGGCCGCGTGCCGACCAACTGCGTGAATCCAAGCGCTTGGGAGCGGGGCGCTCCGCCCGCGCTGACGTGACGGCACCGGCCATCGAGGATCTACAGACCACCTTCAGACCGCGCGCTGCGGTGCTCGACATCGACGGCACGCTCATCGACGACGACCTGGTGCTGCAGCCGCGCACCGCAGAGTCGGTGCGCCACGCGACCGTGCCGATCATCCTCGCCACCGGGAGGATGTACGCATCTGCCCTGCCCTGGGCGCGCGAACTCCAGGTCAGCGTCCCGCTGGTCTGCTACCAGGGCGCGCTGGTGCGCGAACTGCCGCGCGGCGACACGCGCGGGCAGGTCATCTTCGAGGAGGGCCTTGCGCCGGAGGTCGCGCTGGCCGCGATCGCCATCGCCCGCGAGCACGCCTGGCACCGCCAGGCGTACGCCGACGACATGCTGTACTGCGAGCAGGACAGGCCCGAGGCGCACCTCTACGCCGCGATCGCCCAGGTGCCCATCCACTTCGTCGAGAATCTGGACGAGGTTGTTCGCAACGGCAGCACCAAGGTGGTGTGCGTCAGCCAGGACCGCGCCGTTGTCGAAGCCTGCGTGACCGCGCTCACCGAAGGTCTCGGTGACGGTGCGCGGGTGACCCGGTCGATGAGCAGCTTCATCGAGGTGGTCAGCCCGCGGGTCAACAAGGCGCTGGCCATCGAGCTGGTCTGCTCGACGCTCGGGCTGAGCCTGCGCGACGCGGTGGCGGTGGGCGATGCTCCCAATGACATCGAGATGCTCAAGGCGGCCGGCTGCGGGGTGGCGGTTCGGGGCGGGCGACCAGAGGTGATGGCCGCGGCCGACGCCACATGTGGCGGTCCGGGAGAGGCTGGAGTTGCCGACGTGCTCGAGCATTTCGGGCTGACCGCAACGGCGCTGTCACTCGCGCCGTCGACGCGATGATCGGCACGGCCATGCCGGCGCCGTCCGACTCCCACACGCTACTGCGCCGCGCCGGCCTCCGCCATTCGCAGCGTCGACCTCACCACACAGGGTGGGTGCCGCAGTTGCGCCGCAGAGTTAGTCCCCGAGTGTGAAGCCGCGGCCGCTCTTGCGGCCGAGCTCGCCGCGGGCGACGCGGTCGCGGAGCAGCGCCGGCGGTGCCCAGCGCTCATCGCCAGTCTGGCGGTGACCCTCCTCGAGTATCGCCTCGACGACGTCGAGCCCGACAAGGTCGGCGATGGCGAACGGCCCCATCGGCCAGCCCAGGCCGTCCCGCACGGCCTGGTCGCAGTCGCTTATCGAGACGAAGCCGTCCTCGACGAGCGCGAACGCCTCCTGCATGGCGATGAAGAGGATGCGGTTGGCCACGAAGCCGAACGTCTCGCGCTCGACGAGCACCGGCGCCTTGCCGATGGCGCGCACGAACTCCATGGCGCGCCGCACAGTGGTGTCGCTGGTGTGCGCGCCGCGCACCACCTCGACCAGCGGCATCACCAGGGCGGGGTTCATGAAGTGGATGTTGAGCAGCCGCCCGCCGTTGGGCACCAGCTCGGTGAACAACGAGCTCGGCAGCGTCGAGCTGTTGGTGCCGATGATCGCGTCCGCGGTCGCGCAGCGGCCGACCGCCTCCATGACAGCGCGCTTGGCTTCCCGATCCTCAGCGACGGACTCGATTACGACTGCGGCGCCGGTCACAGCTTCAGCAAGGTCAGTGGTGGTGGAGACGCGCTGCAGAGCAGTCTCGCACGCGTCGCCGTCGAGCTTGCCCTTCTCAACGCGCTTGCGCAGCAGACCCGCGCACTGCTGCTGTGCGCCATCAAGCCGCTCGCGGCTGCGGCTGAACAACCGCACGTCAACGCCATGCAGCGCAGCCTGGTGAGCGATCTGCCCACCCATGGCACCAGAGCCCACCACGCACAGCGGCCCCACTCCGGCTCCGTCATCCATGGCGGCGCAGTCTAGTTGACGCGCACGTCAATCCTTCCAAGAAGGAGGTCCACAGGATTTGGACTATCCCGGCGTCAGCCCCCTGCGGCGCCAGAGTCGCGACCGGGTGCCGTCATCGCCTCGGGGTCGAGCAGAGTGGTCAGCTCGTCCTCGCTGAGCCCGGCGCGCTCGCGGGCGACCTCGCGAATGGTGCGGCCGCTCGCGTAGGCCTCCTTGGCGATAGCGCCGGCCTGGTCGTATCCGATGCGGGGCGCCAGATTGGTTGTGGTCATCAGCCCGCGCTCGACGAGCGCCGGCCCGTTCTCGGTGGCACGCAGCCCGTCGACGCACCGGCTGGCCAGGTTGCGGGCGCAGTTGGCCAGGAGCGAGATCGACTGCAGCAGGTTGTACGCGGCCACCGGCATCATCACGTTGAGCTCGAGGAGGGACCCGGCCGCCCCGGCGAAGGCGACGGTGGCGTCGTTGCCGATGACCTGGGCGGTGACCATGGTCACCGACTCGATGATGACCGGGTTGACCTTGCCGGGCATGATCGAGGAGCCCGGCTGCACCGCGGGGATCTCGATCTCCGCAAGGCCGGCACGCGGTCCGAAACCCATCAGGCGGATGTCAGAGGCGATCTTGTAGAGGGACACGGCGACGCTGCGCAGCGCGCCGCTCGCGGCCACCACGCTGTCCAGCGTCGCCTGCGCCTGGAAGTGGTTGTCGCTCTCGACGAAGCCGATGCCCGTGGCCACGGCGAGGCGCGCGATCACCCGCGCGGGGAATTCGGGATGCGTGCCCACGCCAGTGCCGACCGCGGTGCCGCCCAGCGCCAGTTCACGCAGCTCGGAGAGGCCCTGTGAGACACGGCGGCGGCTGCGCTCCACCTGGCCGGCGTAGCCGAGGAACTCCTGGCCGAGACGGATCGGGGTGGCGTCCTGGAGGTGGGTGCGGCCGGTCTTGATGACCGGCCAGAACTCCTCGGACTTGGCGCGCAGCGAGCTCTCGAGCACGCTGAGCGCGGGGAGCAGGTCCTCGTGCAGTCCCACCGCAGCGGCGACGTGGATGGCCGCGGGGATGACGTCGTTGCTCGACTGGCCCGCGTTGACGTGGTCATTGGGATGCACCGGGATGCGCGAGCCGCGCTGCCCACCGAGTAGCTCGATGGCCCGGTTGCTGATCACCTCGTTGGCGTTCATGTTCGTGGAGGTGCCGCTGCCGGTCTGGAAGATGTCGATGATGAACTGGTCGTCGAAGCGGCCGTCGACCACCTCCTGCGCCGCGCTCTTGATGGCCTCGGCGAGCGGCGGGGCGAGCAGGCCGAGCTCCTCGTTCACCACAGCGGCGGCCTGCTTGATGAGCCCGAGCGCGCGGATGAAGGAGCGGTTGAAGCGCAACTCGCTGATCGGGAAGTTCTCGTGCGCGCGCATCGAGGTGGCGCCGTAGTAGGCGTCGGCGGGAACCTCGAACTCGCCCATCGAGTCGCGCTCCGTGCGGCCGGCGGCGTTGCTGGTCATGGCTGGCGCTCCGCGGGCTGCGCGGTCCCGGCTCGCCGCCCGCTTATTGGTGGATCGGGATGATCATCTCGAACTCCGCGCCCTCGCCGGGCGCGGAGCGGGCGAACACCTCGCCATTGTGGCGCTCGGCCACGGTCTTCACGATGAACAGCCCGAGCCCGCTCCCTGGCACCTTGCGCTGCCGCTCGGCGACAGAGCGGAAGTACTTGTCGAACAGGTGGGTGGCGTCCTCGTTGGGGAAGCCCTGGCCCTGGTCGCGCACCACGAAGTGCGCGCCGCTGCCGTCGCCGAACGCGCGCACCGCGATCGCGGACCCCGGCGGCCCATGCTTGACGGCGTTGCCAACCATGTTGGTCAGCGCCAGCGTGAGGCGGCGGCGGTCGCCGCGGATTGTGACTCCGACCTGGACGTCGGTCTCGATCACCGTGTCACGCAGCTTGGCCTCCATGCTGACGTGGTCGACGGCGCCGGTGACGATCTCGTCGACGGAGATGACCTCGAAGTTGAGCTGATCGTCGGGATCCTCGAGGCGGGACACCTCGGCAATCGCGTTGACCATGCGCACCATCATCTCGGTGCTGGCGGTGATCCCCTCGATGGCTACCATCGCCGTCTCGGGGAGCTGGCCGAGCATCCCAGTGGAGAGCAGCTGCCCGTAGCTGTTGAGGATGGTCAGCGGCCGGCGCAGCTCGTGCATGGTGATGCTCATCGACGTACCCCGGGCGCTGGTCGAGGTGGTCATTGTGCTGAGGCGGCCGGCCAGCAGCGCGGTGACCGAGGCGGCGAGGCGACGGCCGATCTGGGCCACCTCGTCGGCGGCGGTCTCGGCGAGAGAGAGGCGCTCGTCGTCGGTCATCTCGTCGGCGGCGACCTCGATCGAGGCGCGGCGCAGGGAGGAGAGCCGTGAGAGCGCTGCTTCGAGGCGCTGGTCGATGCCGGCGGGCTTGTCGCCCCCGAGGTCGAAGAAGGCGTTCAGCGGGCGCAGGTCGTCCGCGGTGAGGGCGACGAGGACGGCGTTGATGAACTGGCGGGGGCCGCGGTCAGCACCGCTGGACGAGCGGCTTTCCTGCTCCGCGCTCCCACGACGCATGACGTCGGCGACACGCTCGGCATGGGCAGCCAGGAAATCGCTCAACTGACCGGTCATGGGCCGTTCGAGTGTATTGGCTCCGAGTTCGGGACAGTCGAGCCGTCAACGAGGCGTTGCGGTCCGTTGCAACCCGCGGTCAGGCGGAGGCGGCCGGGGTCAGACGGCCTTGGCTACCTCGTGCACCGCAACCGCCTCCGCCTGAGCCACCTCCCCGATGGAGGGAGCGGCGCGCTGCCGGCGGTGGCGCATCCACAAGCCGGCGCCGAGGATCCCGAAGGGAAGCATCTGCAGGTCGACGAGGACCGCGATCGCCGCGGCGTGGCCGACGGAGACGCCGGCGTGGGTGAGCATGCCGACCAGCACGCCCTCGCGGATGCCCAGGCCGTTCACCGAGAAGGGTGTGAGCGTGGCCACCAGGGTCACCGGGATGGCGACCGCGAAGATCGTCCAGCTGACGTCAGCGCCGATGGCCCGGGCGAAGAGGTCGAGCGCCAGGATGTTGACGCCCCAGCCCGCGGCGCCGACGACGATGCATTGCGCGATGGCGTGGGGGTGGCGGCGGTAACCGGAGAAGGTCTGAGCGAAGGAGCTGAGGGTGCGCAGGAACGCCCGCGAGCTGCGCTCGAAGAAGTGGCGGCCGACGATGCGGTCCGCGGCCAGCGCCGCCATCCAGGCCAGCACCATGACGGCGGCGAAGACGCAGGCGCCGATCAGCGAGCCGATGCCGATCCAGCCGCGCAGGAGCACCGCGGCGGCGAGGCCCCAGAAGGCCATGCCCATGGTCCCTGCCATCCGGCTTCCTGCCAGGGAGGCGAGGATCTTGCCATGGCCCACGACCTTGCCCATCTCGACCGTGCGCATGGCGTCGCCGCCGACCCCGGCGGGGAGCAGCTGGGCGAAGAAGAGGCTCTGCAGGTACGAGGACGAGAGCCGCGGCCAGCTGAAGAGGTGATGGTGCTGGCGGTGCTCGGCATGGGCGACGGGGTTGCGTACCCCGAGCCCGGCGCTGCTGCGCAGGAGCACGCCCCATTCGAAGACCGAGGCGAGGCAGGCGATCGCGGTGAGGAGGAGTGCCAGCGAGGCCCAGCGCCAGTCGGCGCCGATGAGGCTGTGACCGACCTTGCCCATGTCGACGTTGTGGACCAGGAAAAGGACACCGACGAGCGTGCCGCCAATTCGCAGCCACTTGGAGCCGAGCGCGGCGCGCACGGTGGTCATCAATCTCCTCACGCCAGCCATTGAAACACCGGGGTACCGATCGCATCGGTCGGTCGGCGGTCCGTCACCCTCTTTAACGAGCGCCGTCAAGAAACCATTACACCTTCGCGAGAAGTGGTCGATTCGCGCGTTGCGTGCCTATGGCGCAATTGCCACGTGTTACCAGATGTGCGAACGCGACCACGTCGATCGGCGATGGCGTGACAGGCCTCCGCGTGGGGATCAGCCCCGGGGATCCCGCCCCGACAGCCCGATGAGGCGGTCCTGCAGCGGAGCGTCGTCGTCAACGGGCACCGCCGCCTTGTACACGCCCATGGCGCGCCACGCCTCCATGTCCGGGCTGAGCTCGTCCCACATGCCCTGGACGAGGTCCGGCGGCAGCTCGGTGCTGGCGCCGATCCAGCGGGCGATGTCAAAGGCCCGGAAGCCGCGGAACGAGGTGACGTGGCGCAGGTACTCGCGCGCCGGGAAGTCCCCGTAGGAGAGGTGCACGACTCGCTCAGGGTCGTCGAGCGCCTGCGCCGCAGCGACTGCCGCCTCGCTCTGTTCACGGTAGCGCGGCTGCGCTGCCGTCTTGAGATGCTCGTGGCGGTCGCCCACGTCGGCGATCGTCCTACCGGCGAGCACGTCCGGCACCCAGGCGGAGTCGTAAGCGTGATAGTTGACGATCTCGCGAAGCGACGCGTCGCCCTGACCACTGGTGTGAAACCACTCGGGCTTGCGCTTCTCCCACTGGTCCGGATGGATCTGGTCGATCACGCCCGCCAAGGCGTGCTCCGAGAGGATGAAGGCGTCGCGTTCGGTCATGGCGTTTCTCCGATATCGTTTACTCACGGCGGCGGGGTGATCATCGCGCCGCCGTGCTCGTCGAAGTCGACGCAGACAAGGCGTCAACATTGCCGGCGTATTGTACCGAACAGACGTTCGAAAGACAAGTCGGCGGCGCGTAAAAACCCATACCCAGCAAGGCTTTGTCCGCCTGAGGTCCCGGCTGGCTGCCGGCTCCGTCAGGCGGATCGAGTCTCAGCTCCCGGCGGGTCGCCTCGCCACGGCCTACTCGTCGTGAAGGTACGGCTCCTTGAACGTCGTCTGCTCGGCGTTGAAGATCAGCTCGATGTCGTCGGTCGGGCCGTTTCGATTCTTGGCAACGATCAACTCGGTGCGCGACTTGTCGATGTCTGGCTTGTGCATGCCCTCGCGGTAGAGGAAGAGCACGACGTCCGCGTCCTGCTCGATGGAGCCGGAGTCGCGCAGGTCGGACAGCTGCGGGCGTTTGTCGGTGCGCTGCTCGCTGGCACGCGACAGTTGCGACAGCGCCAGTACGGGCACTTCGAGCTCCTTGGCCACCGCCTTGAGCCCCGACGAGATGTCCGACACCTCCTGGACGCGCGACTCTTGGCGACCGCCCTGCATGAGCTGGAGGTAGTCGATGATCACCAGGCCTATGCCGTGCTGCGACTTCATGCGCCGGGCGCGGGCGCGCAGGGTGGCGATGGAGAGCCGCGGCGTGTCGTCGATCCAGAGCTCCGCCTGGGTCAGCTTGTCCATGGCCGCGGCGATGCGCTGAAAGTCGAGCTGGCTGGCCTGGCCGCTGCGCAGCACGTGCGAATTGACCATCGCCTCACTGCAGATGAGTCTCTGGGCCAGCGCCTGTCGGCTCATCTCGAGCGAGAAGATGGCCACGGGGACGCGCGCCAGCACCGCGGCGTTGCGCGCGATGTTGAGCGCGAACGATGTCTTGCCCACCGAGGGTCGCGCCGCCAGGATGATCAGCTCCTGCGGCTGCAGCCCCTGGGTCAGCCCGTCGAGCCGTGCGTAGTTGGTGCGCACGCCGTTGATCAGCTCTTTTTTCTGGAGCCGTTCCTCGAGCATCTCCCACGTGTCGTGCACAAGCCGCGCGATGTGCGTGGCCTCGCTGCCGCGGCGCGCCTGGCTGATCGCGAAGATGCGCTGCTCCGCTGACTCGATGGCGTCGATAGCGGTGACCGCGTTGTCGAAGCCGAGCCGGGCCACCTCGCCACCGGCGGCGATGAGGCGGCGGCGCAGCGCGTGGTTGATGACGATCTCGGCCCAGTGGCGCACCGACGCCGCGGTCGGCACCTCGAGGGTCAGCTCGGAGATGTAGTCGAGGCCGCCGGCGCGGCCGATGCCCGGGCCGCGCTCGAGCTGCGCCTGCAGTGTCACCTCGTCGATCGGGTCGCCACGATCGGCGAGCGCAGTGGCGGCGCGGTACATGTGCGCGTGGCGCTCGGCATAGAAGTCCTCGGGCTCGAGCACGTCGCGGATCTCGGCGATGGCGGCCTGGTCGATCATCAGCGAGCCGAGCACGGCACGTTCGGCGCCGAGGTCATTGGGCGGCACACGTCCCGACGTGATCGTCCCGGTGACGTTGACGGCGACTTCGGAAGCGGGTTGCGAGGTCACT
Source organism: Candidatus Dormiibacterota bacterium (assembly GCA_030948845.1). Taxonomy (GTDB): domain Bacteria; phylum Chloroflexota; class Dormibacteria; order Aeolococcales; family Aeolococcaceae; genus Aeolococcus. Next base: position 10,160 of record JALYZN010000055.1, on the reverse strand, counting down.
GGGCGGCGACGACGACGCGCAGTGTCTCTGTGACCTCCGTATGCAGTTGCACGGTGACCTCGTGCGGACCCAGCGACTTGATCGGAGGCTCCACCTCGATCTTGCGCTTGTCGATGTCGAGGCCGGCCTCGCGCTTCAGCTGGGTGGCGATGTCAGCGTTGGTCACCGACCCGAAGAGTCGGCCGGCCTCACCCGTCTTGGCATAGATCGTCACGGTGAGCTTCTTGAGCCGTGCCGCCGCCTCGCGCGCCTCGGTGAGCGCCTTCTCGACACGGCGGCGATTCGCCTCCTCGCGCTGTTTGATCTGCTCCACCGCGCGGTCATCGGCGACTACGGCGAGTCGCTTGGGGAGAAGGTAGTTGCGGGCATAGCCGGGCGAGACCTCCTTGACGTCGCCGGCCTTGGCGGTGCCCTGGACCTCCTTGACGAAGAGCACCTTCACGCGCCAACCCCCGTGTGCTCTGTGACCGGCGCGGGCGCCGGCTCGTGGTGACCTGTCTGTTGATGTGCGCCCGCGTCGTGATGATCGAAGCGACGCGAGATCATCGTCGCCACCCGCTCCCCACTGCGCAGATCCTCGTCGAAAACGCTGCGGCCTTCGAGGATCTGCTGCTCCAGGTCGCTGACCACGTCATCCGGGCAGGCGGCGATGAAGAGGCGTAGCGCGAGCAGTGACAGGGCCACCATGTCGAGCTCGCCGACCACCGGTATGGCCGCGGGCAAGTCGATGAACGGCGTGACGATGACCGCAAGTCCCGCACCGAACGCGATCTTGGTGTGCAGTGGCACGCGCGCATCGCGCATCAGGCAGTAGGCGAGACGGGCCTGCCGCGGGAGATCGACGGCGAGGCGCTTGAGGAAGCGAAGTCGGCTCAACATGGACCGCGTAGTCTAGGCCGGTAGCCGCGCCACCCGTGAGTGTTTCAGCCCTCGAACAGGTGGCGGTGCTCCTCCAGCCAGCGCCGCGCCGCGTCGGCGTCGCCGGGGGGAATCGCGCCATCGATGACAGCCTCCTCCACGGCGCGCTGGACGCGTCCCACCCATGGTCCCGGCCTCCGCCCGCCCGCCAGACGGACGATCTCGTTGCCGTCGACGGGTGCACGCAGGTGCGACACCGCGCCGCCGGCGTCGAGCCGCGCCATGCGCTCCTCGAGCTCGTCGATGGCGTCGGTGTCGGGAAACGAGGAGGCGTGGGTGTCGGCTCGCGCCAGCTCCAGCAGCCGGCCGCGCTGGTCACCGATGTCGCGCACCAGGCGTCGCACCGCGGCGTCGCCCCACTCCCGGGGCCGGTACTGGATGGGGCGCAGGTGATGACGCACCAGCAGCGCTGTGGCGGCGATCTCGTCATTGCTGAAGCGCAGCCGGGAGAGCATGTCGGTGGCGATGGCCGCGCCGACGCCGGGGTGGTCGTAGAAGGTGTGCTTGCCGTGCTCGTCGACCGCGTGCGTCGGCGGCTTGCCGACGTCGTGCAGCAGCGCCGCCAGGCGGGTGACCAGGTCGGGCGACGCGGCGGCCACCGTGTGGGCGCTGTGGTCGAAGACGTCGTAGATGTGGAAGCCTCCCTGCTCGACGCCGACCATGGCCTCCAGCTGGGGAAGCCACACTGCGAGCAGGCCGCCGTCGCGAAGGATCTCGAGCCCGGCGCGCGGGTGCTCAGACGTCAGCAATCGGCGGAGCTCCTCGGCGATCCGCTCGGCACTGAGGATCTCCGACCGGCGCGCCATCCGGCTCATGGCCGCGGTGAGGCCGGGAGCGGTGGTGAAGCCGAGCTGGGCGGCGAAGCGCGCCGCGCGGAACATGCGCAGCGGATCCTCGCTGAACGTTTGCTCAGGATCGAGCGGCGTGCGCAGCACGTGGTGGCGCAGGTCATCGAGCCCGCGTCCGGTGATGTCGATGATGCGGCCGTCGAGCGTCTGGCAGAGCGCGTTGACCGTGAAGTCGCGGCGGCTGATGTCCTCCTCGAGCGTGCCCGGGCGCACGTCCGGCTTGCGCGAGCTCGCGTCGTAGCTCTCGGCGCGCGCCCGCACCACCTCGACAACGAACCCTCCGCCGCGCACCTGGCCAGTTCCGAAGCGCTCGAAGCGCTGCGGCTGTGGCCAGTCGAAACGATGGGCAATGTCGGCGAGGATGCGCGTGCCGTCGTCACCGACGGCGAGCAGGTCGATGTCCTTGCCCTCCCTGCCCAGCAGGCGGTCGCGCACGAAGCCGCCGACGAGGTACGTCTCGATGTGCGCAGCCGCCGCCGCGTCCGCGATCGCCTCGATGAGCTGCTCGTTGGTCAGGGGTAGCTGGTGCGCGCGGAGCTCGACGGTCACGCGATGCCCGCCCCGAGCACCGTGGCGGTACCGCTGCGCCGCAGCAACGAGACGGCGGTCAGAGCCGCGATCCCCGCGCACGTGGCGGCGCCGAGGAACACGGCATGGAGCTCGTCGATCGCAGCCCCGGTCACCAGGTTGTTGTAGGTCACGCAGTTGAGGGGGGTATTCGGGCACAGCTGAGCAGGGTCGGGCAGCATCGCCTGCACACTGTAGAAACGTCGCAGCCCGATGGCGGTGAGCAGCGAGAGCCCCGCCAGCATGCCCACCATCCGTGCGGCCACGGTGAGTGAGGCGGCCACGCCGTGCAGCCGCTGCGGCACGACCCCGAGGATGGCGGCGGTGATGGGTACGATCGCCAGACCGAAGCCCAGACCGCAGCCCGCCAACTCGAGGTCGGTGGCGTGCAGCCAAGAGATCCCAGCGAACGGGTCGCTGAGCGCGGTCGCTGACCATCCGGCCATGAGCACGAACATCAGTGCCGCGAGCACCATGCCGCCGCCGGCGACCGCGCGGTAGCCGGCCCGGCCCACAAGCAGGCCGCCGAGCACCGCGCCCAACGGGACCGCGACGAGCAGCCGGGCCAGGACCAGCGCGGCAGCGACCTGTGAATCCGGGTCGACGGTGGCGCGGGCGAAGACCGGCACGTCGACCAGCGCGGCCATCAGCGCCGCTCCGACGGCGAGGTTGGTGACCAGCGAGCCCACCGCCGCGCGGTCGCGCAGGGCCCGCAGGTCGACGAGCGGCTCCGCGGTGCGCAGCTCACAAAACACGAAAAGCGCGGTGAGGACTGCCGCGGCCGGCAGCAGCACGGGTGCGGAATCGCCGACCGCGGCGCGCTGCGGGTCGGCGCTGGCGAAGGACACCACCACGCAGCCCAGCACCAGCGCCACCAGCACTCCGCCGATCCAGTCGAGTCGCTGCAGGCCGCGCCCCAGGTGGCGGACCGGGAGCAGCGGTCGCACGGTCGCGGGGGCAGTGAGCTCACGGACGAGCAAGCCGAGCGCGCTCAGCAGCGCCAGCAACGCAATCGGTGAGGTGACGCCGGTGTCGGCGAGCAGCGGGGTGAACGCGGTTCCGATGGCGATGTTGTCCTTGAGCGCGGGTGGCGCCGCCACGGCCAGCACGGTAGTCGCGGCGCACACCGCGATCAGCGCCGTACCGGCACGGTCCCTTCGCTTCCCGGGTGAAACGCGCTGTCCGCGACTCCACGGTGCACGCACGCCGGTTGCGACCATCGCGGCGAGCGGCATGTTGACATAGAAGATGGCTCTCCACGTGCTCGCGGCGCTCAGCGCGGCGCCGTACAACGGACCGACGACGCTGCCGAATTCCTGCACCGCCCCCACCATCCCGAGGGGGGCGCCGCGGCGGCGCGCTGGCCAGAGGTCGGCGACGAGCGCCAGCGTCACCGGCACCAACCCGCCACCGCCGGCCCCCTGCAGCGCCCGGCCTGCCACGACCTCGGCGAGCGTGTTCGCCGACGCGGTGAGCAGCGACCCGCCCGCGAAGAGCAGCAGGCACGCGGTGAGCACCGGGGCCCGGCCGTAGAGGTCGGAGAGCCGACCCAACAGCGGCAGCGCCGCCACATAACCGACCAGGAACCCGCTGATGATGGGGGTTGCCTGCTGAAGATGCGCCAGGTCAATGCCGACGGAGGTCATGATCGCGGGCAGCGCGATGACCACCACGTACGTGTCGGCGGACCCGAGCAGGACGCCCGCAGCGGCGAAGCCAAGACGCAGCCGAGCCCCGGGCGGGGCCTGCCCGGCGGCCCCGGCCATCTCAGCGAGCCGGTGGCGTGATCGTCACGTTCTCGCCGAACTTGTCAAGAACGACGGTGAATGTGCTGGCGTGGGCCTTGTCGAAGAACGGTCCCACCAGCGAGACGCGGCGCAGCTGGTGGGTGCCGGCGTCGACGCCGACGGTCGCCTGCACAGCTTGCGAGGCGTCGGCACTGGTCAGCAGCTTGGCGACCAGCGCCCCCGGGATGGAGCAACCCACCTCGTCGAGCGGCTCGCCGTTGAGCAGGTCGGCCGTTTTGTTGGTCGCTCCCGAGCAGGAGGTGAGCAGGCTGGACAGGCCGTGATCGGGATCGAGGAACTGTGCCGGGTCGCCAAAGCCGTAGGCGCTCGGGTCGGTCCTCTCGTAGCGCGGGGTAAGGGGTGTCTGCGCGAAGAACACCCCGCCAGTGGAGACCACGTTGACGGTGACGGGGAACCCGGCGGCGACGACGGTGAGGCTGCCGGTGAAGCTGTCAGGCCGGCGCGCGTCACCCTGGCCGCCCGTGATCAGGGTGCCGTTGCCGGTGACGCCCTGGCTGGCGAGCGTGAAATGCAGCGCCGAGGCGGAGTCCACGCTCTGCTTGGCGTCACGCAACAGCTGAGCTGGGTCGAGCGTGGCGTTGCTCGACCCGCACCCGGCGAGCACGGTGAGCACGATTCCCATGACAAGCAGACGGCCGGGGTCACGCACGCGACTCCTCCCTCGTGTTCTGCGAGGCAGTATAGACAGCGATGATGACGCCACCCGAGCAGCCGACCGTTGCCGCAGAACAGTTCTTCGACCTCGACATGCGCGTCGGACGCGTCCTCGAATGCGAGACGTTTCCGGGGGCCCGCCAGCCCGCCTACCGCATGCTGCTCGACTTCGGCGAACTGGGCCAACGTCGTTCGTCGGCTCGGCTGACCGACAACTACACGCCCGAGCAGCTGATCGGCACGCTGGTGGTCGCTGTTGTCAATCTGCCACCCAGGCAGATCGGGCCCGTGCGCAGCGAGGTGCTGGTGCTCGGCGCCTACCAGCACGGCACCCACGCCGTGGCGGTGCTGCGCCCGGACGGCGACTGCCAGCCCGGAGACCGAATCGGCTGAAGGGGGGAAAGCCCAAACCCCCCTTTGGGCAACGCCTCCGGGGGTCTGAGCTAGGGGGAAACCGCAGTTCGTCCTTCGCTATCGCGCGAACTGTAGCCAGGCGGCCGCGGCCAGGCCGAGCACGATGACCATGTAGCGCAAGGGTCGGTCCGGGATGCGCCGCGCCGCCACGGCGCCGGCGCGGCCACCGACCAGCGTTGAGGGCGCCAGCACCAGTGCGTAACCCCAGTGCACGTGGGCGAAGAGGACAAACGCGAGCCCGGACACCAGGTTCATGACGCCGGCCAGGGGCACCTTGAGGGCATTGAGGCGCTGCAAGTGGTCGGTCACCGTCACGGCGAGCAGAGCGAGCACGATGACGCTCACCCCGGCGCCGAAATAGCCGCCGTACACGGACGTGAGCAGCAGGCCGCAGGTGAGCAGCCAGGTGCGTCGTCGTCGCCCGCTGCCGGAGACCATCGCCGCGATTCGGTTCTGCAGGAGGAGCACCACGCAGGCCACGACGATGAGCGCCGGGACCACGCGGCTGAAAGCGCGCGCGGGTGTTGTGAGCAGCAGCACGGCCCCGGCGATGGCGCCGACCACCGTGAGCGGGAGCAGGCGCAGGAGCCGATCCCGCTGGCCGCGCAGCTCATCACCAAGGCCGAGGACGCCGCCGAGCCCCGCCGGGGCGACCCCGACCGTGTTGGTGACGTTGGCGTCGATCGGGGACAGGCCAAGCGCGACCAGCAGAGGAAAGGTGAGCAGCGACCCGCCGCCGGCGACGACGTTGGCAGCGCCCGCGAACAACCCGCCGGCGAGCACCAGCAGGGCGTCGCGCAGGCTCACGGCGTCGTCGTCGTGGTTACTGGCTGCCGCCGAGGAAGGGGATGCCGTAGGTCTGCAGCTGCGATCCCACCGACGACGGCCACACCTCCGCGATGGCGTCCGCGGTCCAGCCACCGTCGCGGTATGCCGCGCTGACCTCCTGCGGATGCGACCACAGTGAGAGCTTGTCGCCGCCCAGCCCGATGCACTGCCCGGTCACACCCTTGGCGGCGTCGGAGCAGAGGAAGACGAGCAGTGGCGCCACGTCCTCGGGCATGCCCATGCCCATCTGCTTGCGGAACAGGTCGGGCAACGGCTCGCCCTTCTCGGCGCTCTCCACCGTCTCAGCCATCCCCGGGATGCTGGCGATCATCCGCGTGATGGCGTTGGGGACGATGGCGTTCACGGTGATCTCGGCGCGGGCCAGCTCCATCGCCCACGTGCGCGCAAAGGCGGAGATGCCGGCCTTGGCGCCTGCGTAGTTGGTCTGACCGAAGTTGCCGCGCTGACCCGCCCAAGACGAGACCACCACGATGCGTCCGCCGCGGCCCTGGTCGCGCATGCGCACCGCCGCCGCGCGTGCACAGGTGAATGTGCCGCGCAAGTGGGTCTCGATGACCGCGTCGAAGTCCTCATCGGTCATCTTCCAGAGCACCTTGTCGCGCAGGATGCCCGCATTCGTGCACATGATGTCGATGCCGCCGAAGCTATCAACCGCTCGCTGCACCAGGCGCTCGGCGGCGTCGGTGCTGCCCACCGCGACCACCTCGGACACCGCCTTGGCCCCGCTGTCGGTGAGCTCCTTGACGGTCTGCTCGGCGACCTCGCCGTCGACGTCGTTGATGACCACCGAACACCCGGCCGCGGCCAGCGCACGGGCATACGCACGGCCGATGCCCCGACCGCTGCCGGTGACAACGGCGACTTTTCCGTTCAGGTCCACTGGTTCTCCCTCGGGTACGTGTGCAAGCGCGCCGTATTGTCGCGGTCCGGTCTGCGCGCTCGCCTCTCAGCCGCCCAGGCGGCCGCCGGCGACCAGCTCGGCGACCACGTAGGCGACCCAAGGGATGCCGGCGAGGATCAGCCAGCGCCCATGGGCCGTGCCGCGGCGCAGCAGCGCGAAGAGGTAGACGGCGGTGCCGAGGGTGAGCAGTCCGCTGAGGACGCCGTTGAAGTCGGGGGTCCACGGCGTGAAGCTGAGCCCGATGAAACCGAGCACGCAGGCCTGGAATGCCGCCGAGCCGGCCACATTGCCGAACGCGAGGTGGTCGTCACCGCTGCGGATCCAGAGCACGCTGTTGAGCGTCTCGGGCAGCTCGGTGGCAAGCGGCACCACGATCAGGGCGAGCGTGAGCGGGTTGGTGTGGAGGGAAGCCGCCACCTGGTTGAGCGCGCTCACGAAAAGGTTGGAACCCACGATGAGCATGCCCACCGCCGCGGCCAGCTGGAGCGTGATCAGCAGCGACGCGGGCTGGCCATCGCGCCACCTCACGATGTGGAGCGGTTCCGGTGCGGCGTGGGCCGGTGCGCTGCCGCGCAGCGTGGCGCGCACGTACAGCGCGTAGGCGACGAGCAGGCCCACGCCGAGCGTCACGCGCCACGGACGCGGCAGCAGGATGGCGATGAGCACTATGGAGAAGGCGCCGAGGAACAGGCCCAGGTCGCGCCGGACCTGCCCGGCGTGGACCTCGAGGCGACGGTGGCTGCGGCGCAGCACCAGCGCCACCCCCGTGAGTGCGGTGCCCACGCCGAGGAGCAGGAAGGCGGAGCCGAGCACTGCCCCGGTGGCGACAGACGCGGCCGACGCCTGGCCACCGATCAGCGCTATCACCGGAACAACCGTCTCGGGCAGAGACGTCCCCAGGGCCGCGAGCAGGCTGCCGGTGGCACCGCTGGCCAGCTTCATGCGAAAGCCGGCCCACTCCACCGCGTTGGTGAACAGCTCCGAGGCGGCGACGATGAGGATGAGGCCGCCACCGAAGAGGAGGGCCTGGCTCACGATCGGCCCCGCAGGCGGTCGAGCGGAGCAGCCAGCCAGCTGGTGCCGAACGCGACCACGGTGCGCGGCGTGACCGGCTGCACGCGGTGCACGGGGGGCGCGCCCTCGGATCGTGCCAGGGCGTCGTACACGCGCTGCCGCGACCATGGGAACGCCGTGCGCGGAATCCGGTCTGCGGTGACGAACACAATGCGAATCGCCTCGATGCTCCGCCGCGCCTGGCCGCCGGCGATCTCACCGAGGAACACAGCATCGGCGGCGTTGCGCAGGCCGCTCCACGAGTACACGCCGACCAGGCCCCGAATGTTGACGCGGTAGCCGGTCTCCTCCTCAGTCTCGCGCACCGCCGTTTCCGCCGGGTCCTCGTCGGGCTCGACGTGACCGCCGGGGAGCTCCCACCCGGGCGGGAAGGGGCGCAGCTGCAACAGCACGCGCGAGCCGTCGACGATCGCCACCTGCGCGCCCTGCACCGGCCACACCACCCCGTCCACGACCACGTGTGGTGGGCGGCGCGCCCGGCGCTCGCGCCGGCTCAATCGAGCTCGACGCGCTTGGGTCGCCGCGATGCCGGCTTGGTGGCTGCCTTGCGCGACCGGGGCCGGCGCGGGGTGCGCCCGCTGTTGTGCTCGATGATCGCCGCGATGGCCAGGAGCAGCTCGCGCTGCGCGTTGAGGAGGTGCAACTGCGCCTCAGGTGGCACCAGCTCGCCAAGCGAGCTGGCCAGCAGGCGCGCCGCGTCGCTGAGGATCTTCTGCGGGAAGACGCCGTCGTCGGTCATTTCGCCGCTCCGGAGAAGGTGACCCGGAGAACGCCCTCGTCGAGCCTGCCCTTGGTGACCGTGGTGCCGTTCAGGACGCGCGGCAGGCTGATCTCGCGCTTGTACGGGCCCACGCTGATGAACAGCTCGCCGGGACGGTGGGTGATGTCGACCTCATCCTTGCCCACGAAGGGAAGCTGGAGGTGCAGCTCGTACCCCTTGCCCACCTTCTTGAGGCTCTGCGACACGGTGCGGTGAAAGTGCTTGGTGGGGTCACTGTCACCGAAGATCGCGTCGGCCATCTCGGCCAGGTACTCGAGGCCGACGATCTCGTGGCTGAACAGCGGCGTGCGCCGGATCGGCACCGGCGAGAACGCAGTGTCGACCAGGGCGTCGTACTTCTTTTGCGACTTGTGCCACGCGTCGAAGTACTCGTCGGTGACCTGCTCGGGGAGCACCCGGTTCACCACCACGAGGTCGGTCAGGTAGTCGTACAGGCAGAGATAGGTGAAGGCGCGCTGCGCCTCCTTGACCACCATCTTCTCGAGGTTGAGAACGAGGCGGATGGTGCACACCTTGGGGTCCCCGAGGATGTTCTTCATGCTGTCGAGGTCGAAGAGAAGGTCCTTGACGTGACCGAAGATATCGTCGGTGGGGAGCGGGATGCTCGTGAACGGCTGCACCATCGGGCGGGCCACCTTCCAGACCTTGCGCTCCAGCGGAAAGATCTTGGTGAGGTACCAGCGGGCCACGTCGGGAAAGGCGAGCAGCTGCAGGGTCTCGCCGGTGGGTGCGCAGTCCACCACGACGACGTCGAACTTGCCCTCCTCCTTGTGTCGCTTGATCCACATCAGGCTGGCCACCTCCTCCATCCCCGGCGGTGTGGCCATCTCCTCGGCGACGAAGTCGTCGACGCCCCAGGACGCAAACAGCGCGATCAGGTAGCTGTGAACCCGCTCAAAGTGCTCCTCCATCTCGTGGAGCGCGTTGATCTCCTGTGCGTAGAGGTTGGGGGCGACCTTGGTGGGGTGATCGCCGAGCTCCATGTCGAAGGAGTCGCCCAGCGAGTGCGCGGCGTCGGTTGAGATGATCAGCGTGCGATGCCCGAGCGTGGCGCATCTGACCGCCGTGGCGGCGGCGACTGTCGTCTTGCCGACGCCCCCCTTGCCGGTGTAGAGGATGACCCGCACCGGGTCTACTTCACCACGTTGCTGACAATAATGTCAGCAATAACGATGAGGGTGATCATCAGCGCGGCGATGACAGCGACCCGGCGCAGATCTGCCGGGACATAGGGAACGCGATCGAACGGGATGGCAGCGTCCTCGCTGTCGAGCGGCTGGATGTAGCTGGTGTTCTGGCCTCGTGCCGGCTTGGCGCGCCCGACCGCCGCGGCGGCCGGCGAGACT